>NZ_JAYGIM010000003.1:0-508615 GCF_034930985.1 Arcicella lustrica | reverse complement strand
TTAGCAAAGAATGTCAAGTTCTTTATGCAAAGTCATAATATTAAGTCAAAAACAGATGATATTGATGCTCAGGCTATCGCTCAAATGGGACTGGAAAGAAAACTTAAACTATGGCAACCAGGAAGTACTCGAATGCGAGTATTAAAACATCTGTGCCGTGAAAGAACAATGCTCCAAGCAGAACAGACTACTGTTAAAAATCAATCTCATGCTTGGAAATATACCTATAAACCTGAGAAAAGCATCTTAAAAAGATTAGAAAACAGATTAAGCTTTATAAAAGAGCAAATTCAAGAGATTGAACAAGAAATTCAAAGTATCGTTAAAAATGATCAAGAGTTAGCTCAACGTGTGGCTAATGTTTGTACCATTAAAGGAGTAGGTTTGCTCTCAGCTATCGTTATCATTGCAGAAACTAATGGATTTGCCTTATTTAATAATAAAGCTCAACTCATCAGTTATGCGGGATATGATGTGGTAAGAAAACAATCTGGAAACAGTGAAGCTAAAACTAGAATCTCTAAAAAAGGAAATAAAAATATTAGAAAAGCCCTATTTTTCCCTGCTACAACTGCAAGCAGATTCAATACTAAAATGAAAAGTACCTATGAAAAAATCAGCGAAAGAACAGCCATAAAAATGAAAGGAAATGTAGCTGTGCAAAGAAAAATGCTTATCTTGATTTATACCATATACAAGAATAATATACCTTATGATGAAAATTACCAATATGACAAAGAACGTAATGAGACTCAAAAAAATAAGGCAGAGTCAATAATAAATTGCCCTGCCTAAAGTGCATGGAAATGAATTCCTGATTTGGTAATGCAATTTATAAAAATATTTAATCAAATGAACTTGTTTCTTAACACAGCACCTTGATACAAGAAAAGTAACCGCAGCGGCGGCCGCAAAAGAAAATCAAGAATTCCTAAACTCGCTTTGCTCAAACAGTAGGAATTCATTACCCATCAATCACAAAAAAGCGGTAAAAAATCAGTTTTTTACCGCTTTTTTGTGATTTTAAAATTCGGGATGATTCATGTTTACAAGGTTCATTACTTTGTAAGGCTTGCGTATTCTTTGGCGAAGTAAGTTAAAATTACTTTTGCACCAGCTCTTTTGATAGACGTTAAACATTCTACCATTGTTTTGGTGCCGTCTAACCAACCATTTTGAGCCGCAGCTTTTACCATCGCATATTCGCCAGAAACATTATAAGCAGCAATCGGAATATCAAAATTATCATTCAAAGATTTGATAATATCCAAATAAGCCAAAGCAGGTTTTACCATCAAAAAATCTGCTCCTTCGCTGTAATCAAGTTCTGCTTCAATCAACGCTTCACGCACATTGGCAGGATTCATCTGATAGGTTTTCTTATCTCCAAATTTTGGAGCAGAATCCAAAGCATCACGGAAAGGGCCATAAAAAGCAGAAGCATATTTGGCAGAATAAGCCATAATCGACACATTGATAAAACCTTTGCTATCTAATGCTTCACGAAGTACTCTTACTCGTCCGTCCATCATATCAGAAGGACCAACGATATCAGCACCAGCTTCTGCTTGAGCAATTGTCATTTTTGCTAAAATTTCTAAACTCTCATCATTCAAAATATTTCCTTTTTCATCAACATAACCATCGTGTCCATCAGAAGAGTAAGGGTCCATCGCTACGTCTGACATGATTGCGATTTCAGGAAACTTACTTTTAATTTGATGAATAGCTTCTAAATAGATGTTGCCTTTGCGGTAACTTTCAGAAGCAATTTTATCTTTTTTATCTTCTGCCAATAGTGGAAAAAGTGCGATTGAACGAATGCCTAAATCTTGTACAACCGACATTTCTTCTAATATCTTATCAATAGAGTATCTGTAAATACCGGGCATAGATTTTACCTCACTTGTAAGATTATTGCCTTCCATGACAAACATCGGATAGATAAAATCATTTACCGACAAAGTTGTTTCTTCAACCATCGCACGGATTGCGGCTGACTGGCGGTTTCTTCTGGGTCTTCTTAGCATAATTATAATTATTATTCTCTGGTTTTTGCTGATTTACTCGGATACAAAGTTCGTAAAACCATTAAACAAATGTTGGAATATTTTAACTTTAATATTATCCTGATATGGGAAGTATTATCTGATTTTTTGAATCAATTCAGGCTTTTTGCTTTGTTTCAAAGAAATATCAGCCATTTTTATCCATCTCTTTTAGAACCACGATAAAGTATTATTTTGTTCAGTGATACCCCGAAAATGTGAAAAAAAACTGAACATTAATCGCTAAAAAGAGTAAATACCATATTAATTACTCTATAATCCTAAAAGCACTAAATATTAATTAAAATTAAGCACGAAATTGTCTTCATTCTTTTAGATTTGTATTCAATTAATTTTCAATGAGTATTCATTCCTGAATAACAGTATAGCATTGTAATACTAAATTGAAAGCTGAGCTTTATTTAACTGAAAGCAATTTTTATAAATAAATATAGATTATAAATTATTCTTTTGGTTTGAAAAGATACTAGAATTACGATTATTTGTAAATTGATTTTATTTTAGTTTTTCTTGAAATAAGAATATTTTTTAGATTTATATTTATCTAACAAAAAATATCCTAAAACTTAATTACCGACGAATGGAAATTCAAAATCCTCTCACATCATCCGCTAATAAGCAAAAAATTTTAATAGAGATTGCTTGGGAAACCTGTAATCAAGTTGGTGGAATCTACACTGTAATTCGTACCAAAGTGCCATCAATGGTTGAAAAGTGGGGTAATAATTATTTTTTATTAGGACCATATTTTCCGCAAACAGCTACGGCAGAGTTTGAGCCAATTCATGATTTGGACGATTCTATTTTGGGTAAAACTATCCAAAAAATGCGTTCAATGGGTTTAGGAGTACATTATGGATATTGGTTAGTGACTGGAAAACCAAGAATTGTATTGTTTGATTTGGCAACGGTTACGCCTAAATTGAATCAAATTAAGGCGAGTCTTTGGGAAAAACATCAAGTTCCGACTTTACATGTGGAGGACATTGTGAACCAAACGATTTTATTTGGTGAAATGATTCGTATTTTCTTAACCGAATTAGCGAACGATCAAGCCAGCAAAGCTGAAATTGTAGCACATATTCATGAATGGATGTCAGGTACTTGTATTCCTGATTTGAAAAAAGATGGCGTGAAAATAGCGACAGTTTTTACCACGCATGCTACCATGCTTGGGCGTTATTTAGCTGGAAATGTACCTGATTTTTATGATAAATTACATACTTTCAATTGGCTAGACGAAGCTCGTCATTATGGTATTGAAGCACAAGCAACCATTGAACGCTTGGCAGCAAATATGTGTCATGTGATGACGACGGTAAGTGATGTGACCGCTCGTGAATGCGAATTTTTATTAGGCAAAGTACCAGATTTAATTTTACCGAATGGTTTAAATATTACTAGATTTTCGGCAATGCACGAACATCAAAATTTACATACGCTTTTCAAAGATCGTATCAATGAATTTGTGATGGGACATTTCTTCCAAAGCCAACCTTTCGATCTTGGTAAAACACTTTATTTCTTTACTTCTGGTCGTTATGAGTTTTCAAACAAAGGTTATGACATTACGCTTGAAGCCTTGGCTCGTTTGAACTGGAAAATGAAACAAGCTAAGATTGATAAAACGGTGGTTATGTTTTTTATTACGAAACAACCTTATCATTCAATTGACCCAGAAGTATTACAGTCGAGAGCAGTAATGGACGAAATCCACGAAACTTGTAATGCGATTGAAAAGCAAATCGGGGAGAAATTGTTCAACGCTTCGGCTTCGGCAACAGATTTACAAATGCCAGATTTGAACGGATTTATTGATGAATATTGGCGTTTGCGTTTGCGTAGAACGATTCAAACTTGGAAAACAAATAAGCGTCCGAAAGTTGTAACACATTTATTGAAAAATGAAGACGGCATTACGGATTATACCAAAAAAGCTAATTTGTTGAATAATCCAGACGATAAAGTAAAGATTGTATATCACCCAGATTTCATTGTTTCGACAAATCCACTTTTCGGGCTTGATTATGGACAATTTGTACGTGGCTGTAATTTGGGCGTTTTCCCAAGTTATTATGAGCCTTGGGGATATACTCCGCTAGAATGTATCGCTCGTGGTGTTCCTACGATTACTTCAGATCTTTCAGGTTTTGGAGATTATATGATGCAAATCATGCGTGATTATGAACAATGGGGCGTAATGGTTGTGAATCGTAAAACACAAGATTTCCACAAAGCAGCAGAACAATTATCTGAAATGATGTTGAAATTTGTGAAACAATCACTCCGAGAAAGAATTACGCAAAGAAACCGAGTTGAAAGTATTTCAGATACTTTTGACTGGAGTAACCTGAGAGCTTATTACGACACAGCTCAAGATTTAGCACTCAAAAGAAGAAAATAAATAAAATGAGAAGTCGGCTGTTCAAGGCTGACTTCTCTATTTTGGAAGCCAGCGACACCAAAATTTACCTACTTGATACATTCAATAAATTCTATTAAGTTTGTAAATACACAATCTCTAATATAAAAGCCGATATTCTTAACTTATGGATATTCTCAATGAAACAATCGCTTGGTTGATGAAAAGACGTTTGCCTCGAATCCAGTCGTTTATGGAACGACCTATGGAAACGCAGGAGGAAATGTTCTGGAATCTGATTCAATCAGCTAAGTACACAGAATGGGGAAAAAAATATGAATATCAATCTATTGCTTCTATTAAAACTTTTCAAGAAAGAGTACCCGTTTCAAATTACGAAAGTCTATTTCCATACATTGAACGTATGATGCGTGGCGAACAAAATGTTCTCTGGAATTCAGACATTCAATATTTTTCAAAATCTTCTGGTACAACCAACGCTCGCAGTAAATTCATCCCTGTTTCTAAAGAATCGCTTGAAGATTGTCACTTCATGGGCGGAAAAGATATGATGACGCTTTTGGTAGAAAACAAACCTGATACAGAGGTTTTCTCTGGAAAAGGACTTTCTATTGGTGGGAGTTTACAGTCAAGTCAATTGAATTCTCGTACTTATTTAGGCGATGTTTCGGCAGTGGTGATGAAAAATTTACCAATTTGGGCGCAACTCATTCGTACTCCATCTTTGGAAGTAGCTCTGATGGATGTTTGGGAAGAGAAAATTCAGAAAATGGCGGAGGTTACTTCTCAAGAAAATGTGACAAGTATTTTGGGCGTTCCGACTTGGACTTTAGTGTTGATTGATAAAGTATTAGAAATTACAGGCAAAAAGAATATTTTAGAAGTATGGCCTAATTTTGAGTTTTTTATTCATGGTGCTGTTGCATTTCAGCCTTACAGAGAATTGTTTAGTCATCAAGTTTTTCCATCAAGTTCGGTAAATTACCTTGAAATTTATAATGCTTCGGAAGGCTTTTTTGGTATTCAGGATGATTTCAATCGCAAAGATGAAATGTTGTTAATGCTTGATTATGGTATTTTCTACGAATTTATTCCAATGGAAGAAATTGAATCTGAAAACCCTAAAGTGTTGACTTTGTCCGAAGTAGAATTAAATAAGAATTATGCAATTCTGATTTCTACCAATTCAGGTTTATGGCGTTATAAAATTGGTGATACTGTAAAATTTACTTCACGTAGTCCTTACAGAATCAAGATTTCTGGCAGAACCAAACACTTTATCAATGCTTTTGGGGAAGAACTCATTATTGAAAATGCTGAAAAAGCTATTACTCGTGCTTGCGAAGCAACCAATGCTATTTTGAGTGATTATACGGCTGGACCAGTTTATATGGACAACAAGCAACAAGGCTGCCATGAATGGATTATAGAATTTTCGCAAGTACCGAATGACCAAGTAATTTTTAATACAATTTTGGATGAAACACTCAGAGAAATTAACTCTGATTATGATGCCAAAAGATATAAAGATATGGTGTTGTCTGCACCCAAAATTAATGTGGTACCCAAAGATACTTTTTATCATTGGATGAGAAACCGAGGCAAATTAGGCGGGCAACATAAAGTACCAAGATTGAGTAATTCAAGAGAATTTTTAGAACAAATTTTACTATTGGCGAAAGAAGTCTGCGTTTAAGGATTTTGGATATGGGATTTCAGATTTCGGATTTTTTGGAATATTTGTGTCTAAAACTCTTAAACTCTAATGTCCTATCGCCTTTTAAAACTCTTGAATCTTGCTTCTTGTCTCTTGTGTCTAAAAATCCTAAAGTCTTCAAGTCAAAAAAATGAAAAACCTTCTTCCTACAACAAATAAAGTAAAAATCACTGGAGCAATTTGGATAGAAAACCATGATGGTTCAGAGCGTTTTTTAGGAAAAGGACGAATTCAATTATTAGAACTCATCATCGAACATGGCTCAATTTCCAAAGCCGCCAAAGCGATGGAAATGTCCTACAAAAGAGCTTGGGATTTAATTACTTCTATGAATTCACAAGCCACAAAGCCTTTCGTAGTCACTCAAGTTGGTGGAAAAAGTGGTGGTGGTGCAATTGTAACTCCCGAAGGACTTCAAGCCATTGAAGCCTATAAATCTCTTCAAACACGCTTTCAAGCTTTTCTTGCTCAAGAAAATAGCTGAATTAGCTGTCAGCTTTAGCAAACGCTTTTTTAAGTACTTTTCTTAATTAAAATCATATTATTTCTTTTCCGAAATCAGATTTCGGATTTTTGAGATAGTTCGCTATATTTGTTAAAATATAACGTTTACTATGGATTCAACTTTCTTACTGATGCTCTTGCTGTTAAGCATTGTGGCTTTTTTATATTCATCTGTGGGGCATGGCGGAGCAAGTGGCTACTTAGCGGTGATGGCGATTGTGGGCGTTTCGCCTACTTTGATGAAATCATCGGCTTTAATCATGAATCTTGCCGTTTCTCTTTTTTCTTTTTTCGGTTTTTATCGGGCAGGTTTTTTTAAAATTAAACTCTTTTGGCCATTTGCCGTTGCCAGTATTCCATTGGCATATTTAGGCGGAACGATGACGCTTTCTGATGCGATTTACAAGAAAATTTTAGCCATCTGTATTTTGATTTCGATTGCACGTTTACTTTATCAGTTCAAGCAAGAAGAAACGGAAAATCGTGAAGTGCCTCTTTGGGCTGGATTGACTTCTGGTGGCGTAATTGGTTTACTTTCGGGCATGATTGGCATTGGTGGAGGCATCGTTTTGAGTCCATTAATGTTGTTGATGAAATGGGCAAAACTCAAAGAAACCGCTGCTGTTTCGGCACTTTTTATTTTTGTGAATTCACTTTCTGGTTTATATGGTCAGCTCGTAAAAGGGAATATTCAAATTCCTGAAAACTTACAATGGGCTATTTGTGCTACTGTTTTGGGAGGTTTGTTAGGCTCTTACTTCGGAAGTCAGAAGTTTAATTTACCTACACTTCGTTACTTGTTGGCATTGGGTTTAGTGATTGCTTGTGCCAAATTAATTTTTACTTAGAAACTTATTTTTTAGACTTATGAAAAAATATATACTCTTTTATCTATCGTTATATTTTAATAAATATAACGTATTGAAAATAACTAATACTTCTTTACTCGTTTGCATATTGTTGTTCAATCTAAAAGCTCAAAAGAAAATCCAGCAAATAGTTTATAAAGATACTGTTCGACAATTATCAGAAGTAGTCGTAACGGCCTCAAGAATGCCCGAAAATGTTTTGAAATCGCCAATTAGTATTGCTTTGTTGGATAATCGTGCCATTCAAAATTCGGCAGCACCATCGTTTTATGATGCCATTGAAAATATCAAAGGTGTTCAATTACTTACGCCAAGTTTGGGTTTCAAAGTATATAATACTCGTGGTTTTGCCAATCCGACTAACGTTCGTTTTGTGCAATTGGTTGACGGTGTGGATAACCAAGCACCACATATTGGTTCACCGATTGCTGGGGCTTTAGCCCCAACGGATTTGGATGTTGACCATGTGGAAATCCTGCACGGTGCTGCTTCAGCTTTGTATGGCATGAATGCCTTGAATGGTTTGGTGAATATTTTTTCTAAAAATCCTTTTGAACATCAAGGATTGAGTTTTCAACAAAAAACAGGGGCGAATCATTTCAACGATAATAATGCTTCCGTGCATTTATTTAGCGAAAGTAATATTCGTTGGGCAAAGGCATTTAACAATACTTTCGCTACCAAAATTAACTTTGAATATTTAACGGGTTACGATTGGATTTCAGACAATAATACCGATTTGAATCCGAATGGAAATGCTACTTTGAATCTTTTCGGAACAGATAATCCTGCTTATGATGGCATCAATGCTTACGGAAATGAGTCGTCGAATCGAAGAAATTTGACTTTAGGCGGAAAACGCTATTCCGTTGCCCGAACTGGCTATTTAGAAAAAGAAATCGCTGATTTTTCATTGAGAAATATTAAAGGTGATGTTAGCTTATTCGTTCGTCCGAAGAAAGATTGGGAAGTTTCTTATACTTATCGCTTCGGCATTTTAGATAATCTTTATCAGCGTACAAACCGTTTTAGATTGAGCGATTATCGTATCGACCAACACAGTATTAGTTTTAAATTGCCTTCGATTCAAGCAAAAGCCTATTTGACGCATGAAAATACGGGGCAATCTTATAATATTCGTTCGATGGCAGAGAATATCGAGCGTACTTTTAAAACAGATGATGCTTGGTTTTCAGATTTTTCCAATCAATTTAATGCCAATACAAAAGCTGGGATGAGTGTGACAGATGCTTTAGAATCAGCAAGAAATCTGGCTGACAAAGGCAGACCACAACCCCATATAGCTGAATTTGATGCTTTAATTAAAAAACTGGGAGACATTAATAACTGGGATGTTGGAGCAGCTTTGAGAGTACAATCGTGGTTGTATCACGTGGAAACTCAGGCGGATTTGACTCAGCAATTGTTTAGTACTTTACGTGAAAAATATGGATTGAGTATTTTGACGGGTTTTGATTATAGAATGTTTGAAGTATTGCCTGACGGAAACTATTTTATCAATCCGACCGAACCCAATCAAAATCTTACTTATAATAAAGTGGCCGGGTTTGTACAGTTGACAAAATTATTGTTGAATGATAAACTAAAACTGAATGCTTCGCTGAGAGCCGATAAAAATCAATATTTTGATTTACGTTGGAATCCAAGATTGGCGATTGTTTATTCCCCAACCGACGACCAAAATATTAGAATTTCTTACCAAAATGCTTATCGTTTCCCAAGTCTTTTTGAGGCTTTTTCGAATGTAAATAGCGGAGGTGTAAAAAGAGTAGGAGGCTTGCCGATTATGTCACAAGGAATTTTTGAGAATTCATACTTCAAAACTTCAGTTGATGCTTTTCAAACTGCAATTACTAATGATGTGAATAAAAATGGTTTAACGACGGCTCAAGCGGTTGTGAAAAACAAAGGTTTGTTGAAAAAGAATGACTATGGCTACATTCAACCAGAATCTGTAAATAGTTTTGAAATTGGTTATAAAGGGCTTTGGTTTGATAAACGCTTGTATGTGGATGTCGATTTTTACTATAATCAATACCAAAATTTTATGGCACAAGTAGAAACGAATTTAGCTTTAACACAAAGTGCAAATACTGATTCTATCGCTTTTGCTTTAAATGACCGCACCAAAAATCAGCGTTATCGTTTGTGGACAAACTCAAAAACTACGGTTTTTAATTATGGTGGAAGTATTGGTTTACGTTACAGAGTTTACAAAGATTTTATGCTTTCAACGAATGCTTCGTATGCACAATTAGATCATAAAACGACAAATGATGGTTTGGAAGAAGCTTTCAATACGCCTCGTTGGGTTTTGAATGTTTCACTCAATAATCGAAAAATTACGGAACGTTTGGGCTTTAACGTGAATTGGAAATGGCAAGAAGATTTTCTGTGGCAATCGTCTTTAGCAACGGGAAATGTACCAGCTTATTCTACCATTGATGGACAAATTACTTATACTTTACCCGCACAAAATTTGACTTTGAAGTTAGGCGGAACAAATCTGCTGAATAAGTATTATTATAACTTTTTGGCAGGGCCAAGTGTAGGTGGTTTTTATTATTTGAGTGCTACGTTTAACCTTTAAACTGTATTTGGATTTGTGATTGTAGCAATCACAAATCCAAAATTCTCAATTCTGCCAAAGTAAAAACAGAAATAATATCACCCAAAGTAAATCTACAAAATGCCAGTAAAATACAATTAAATTGATTTTTAATTGGTTGGGTGGATTTACAGAATAGACGAATGATTCAATATATGATGCTCTTTTGATGGCTTCAATAAAAATTTTAATAAGAAAGAATAATCCTATTACAATATGTAAAATGTGAAGCCCAGAAAGCATATAAATAAAACCTCTTGATGTACGTAAAGTTGTATCGGCATTTAATGCAAAAAGCTGTTGCCAACCCCATAATTGCATTCCTACAAACAAAAAACCGAGCAAAAGCGTAAAGCCCATATAAATTCTATAACTCAGAAATTTATCTTCTTTAAAATTTAAGTTTGCCAAATGAAGCGTTAGGCTACTTATTAAAATCAGTAAAGTACTTACCCAAAAAACGGCAGGTAATTGTATTTTTCCAAAGCCAGCGTTGGGTCTTTCTAAGCCTAAATAGGTTGTTAATAAGCCTAAAAACATCAATCCACTTCCGAAGATTGACATTTGAAGCATAAATTTAAAAGGTTCTCTGCGTTGCATATCTTTTTAACAGTTATCTGTTAATTGTTATCCGTTAATGGTTTAGTAAAAGGAATAAATTTAGGGAACTATTTCATCCAAAATGTACTCTTCGATAACCGATAACCGATAACCGATAACCGATAACCGATAACCGATAACCGATAACCGATAACCGATAACCGATTATAGTTTCCCTTGCCAAATACTATAATTTTCAAAATGCGTTTTTGTATCTATTTCTTCGTCAAAAATCCCAAAAACCGTTGAGCCTGAGCCTGTCATACTTGCGTAAGCTGCACCGAGTTCATACAATTGATTTTTGATATTTTCGATAATGGGGTATTTGGGCAAAAGATGTTTCTCAAAATCATTTTTCACCAAATTTTTCCACTCGTTTACGGGTTTCTGTAAAACTTCTTGTAAATCAATTTCATTTTTCAGCGGTTTCACTCCCGAATAAGCCTCAGCGGTTGAAATATGAATATTCGGATTCACCAATACAATGTACTTTCCTGCTAAATGGACTGAAATATTAGCAAATTCATCGCCTTTGCCAAAACAATATTGTGGGCGATTTTGAATGAAAAAAGCACAGTCGCTTCCCAATTTACGAGCGTAGTTTTCCATTTGTTCCGTTGATAAGTGTAACAAGAAAAGCTCGTTCAAAGTTTTGATTGTAAAAGCACAATCAGCTGAACCACCACCCATACCTGCCCCAATTGGCACAACTTTGTGGAGGTGAATACTTACGGGAGGAATATCAAAATCTTGTTTTAAAAGATGATAAGCTTTGAGGCAAAGATTACTTTCTGGATTGCCAGGAATATCCAAGCCTGTACTTCTAAAGCTTAAAGTTTCGTCGGGTAAAATTTCTAAAATATCGCACCAGCCAACAGGATAAAAACAAGATTCAAGATTATGAAAGCCGTCTGCACGTTTTTCGGTGATGTATAAACCAATATTGATTTTTGCGTTTGGAAAAGTAACCATTGGGTTTGTTTATTGGAATTGAAAAACAAAAATACTTTACAAAAAAGCTATTTCCATAATTTTAAAGCCCTGTCTGGATAATCAGTGATGAGCCCGTCTGTGCCTAATGCTTTCATGGCTAACATATGGTCGATTTCATTGACTGTCCACGGAATAACTTTGATGCCTTTTTGGTGGCACATCGCCACTTTCCCTTTTGTTAATTGCTTGAAGTATGGACTAAAAACGTCTGGCAAAAAGCCTAATTTCTGCAAGGAAGGTTCAACGCCTTCACGTTCGACTAAAGCCGACAAAGTGAATTTAGGATACTCATTGTTTTGAATTTGCTGATGCCAAAACCGCAGTACATTAAAATCAAAACTTTGGATAATTACTCTTTCGGCAGGAATGAATTGTTTCAAAACCTGATAAACCAAATCAGAAAATACTTCAATACTTTCAGGTTGAGAAATACCATACTCTTTTTCTTCCGACTTGATTTCTATATTATAATGAACTGCTTTGAGTCCTTTTTGTTGAATATAATTTTCACAGAAAGCCAACATTTCGCTCAACAAAGGTTTATGAGTTGCCAATTTTTGTTGTGCAGGAAAAAATTTATTTCCACGTAAACCCGTATCAAATTGCTGAATTTCCTGATAATTCATTTGATATAAATTCAGATTTTTCTCTTCTTTTTTCAGCACAGGTGAACCATTTGGATGCGAAGCAAAAAGTGAGTTCATATAAGGCTCGTGCGATACAAGTACTTGGTGATCTTGGCTGATACAAACATCTAATTCCAAAGTATCAACACCCAAATCCAAAGCTTTTTGGAAAGCTGGGATAGTATTTTCGGGCATCAGTCCACGGCAACCTCTGTGACCTTCTATTTCAAATGTATTTTGTTGCATAAGAAGTGATTGGTAATTTTTATTGGAATCAGCAAAATGCTATAAGCTTTATGCTGTAAGTATTAAGCTAAAAGTAAAATGTTGTACTTGCCTAAAATAGGTTGACAAAAAAATCAATAGCAATTTTGCCTATTGCCTATTGCGCAATAGTAGTATTTTTTCTAAAAGCAGTTGGTGTTTTTCCCGTGTATTTTCTAAACTGTTTACAAAAATGACTTTCATCGGTATAACCAAATTCATCCGCAATTTCTGTCAGCGTTAATTGACTGTACAACAAACGGGCTTCAATAAGCTTGATTTTATGTTTGGTAATGTATTGTTTCAATGATTCGCCAGTGTGCTTTTTGAAAAAAATACTAATATAAGCAGGAGCGTAATTGAAAACCTCGGCTAAATGTTCCACACTGAGTTCGGACGGATTGTAAATATGTTGTTTGATATACATTAAAATCGTTTCTACCGAATCTTGCAAAACTGGTTTTACAGGCGTTTGACCAAATAAATTACGAGCCAGAATCATCATCATACTTCTCATTAAGCTATCACGAATGATTTCAAAGTATTGAGATTGATGATTTTCATATTCACCTTCTAATACAGTAAGCAGATTATGAAGCTTCTGTTTTTCTTGTTTATCTTTCACGATAGAACCACGACTTTGCGAAGAAGTATATAATAACGTTTTCATAATTTGCTGCCAAGTGCTGTCTTTTTCGCCAATCTGTTGATGAAAAGATTCATTGAAACGAATAAAGCAAAATTCAGTTAAATCATGAATTTCAAAATCATGATAATCTTCTGGACCCAATAGAAAAACATCACCTTCAGCATATTGAAAAGTATTTCCATTGATGTTGTGAATACCATTTCCTCTCAAGATAAAAATAATCTCGAAGTAAGTATGTTTATGAACCGAGTGCATCCATTTTTTAGCCTCGAAATGATAAATATTAAAAGGAGTATGGAGGATATATCTTTTCATTATCATCGTATTTAATATAGTTATAAAAGTACCGACATATATTGGATTTTTACAACTTATACAGCTTTGCTTTGGAGTAGTTTTGTGAAGTATAATCAATTATACCAATAAACCCATACAACTATGAAACGCATATTACTGTTGATTACGCTTTTTTCATCCCTTATTTTACTGCCATCCATGAATCAATCAGACGAATGGGAGCTACTTTTAGATAAAAATCTTACACAATGGGAAAATTATTTGAGCTATCGTCATAAAAGTGATTATAATGGAAAAATACCGAAAGATTCATTGGGAACTCCTATTCAGCCTATTGGTTATAATAAAGATAATACGCATGTCTTTTCTGTTCTGAATGAACCCAATGGTCCAGTATTAAAAGTAAGTGGAGAGATATACGGTTGTTTGTTTACAAAGAAGTCTTACGAAAACTATCACCTTAAACTTCAAGTAAAATGGGGCGAAAAGAAGTTTGAACCACGTGTGAACAAAGGACGAGATAGCGGGATTCTCTATCATTCTATCGGCGAAGCAGGGGCAGAATATTTTCGTTCATGGATGCTTTCTCAAGAATTTCAAATCATGGAAGGACATACCGGTGACTTTTGGTGTCAAGCTAATTCTGCCATTGATATACGTTCATTTCCATCAGAAGGTGTTGCCAGTAGCGTTGCTGATGAAAAACAGCCATTTATTACTTTCAAAAAAGGGAGTGACTATTATTGTATGCGTTCGGGAAACTATGAAAGTCCTGCTGGTGAATGGACGACGATAGAACTTATTTGCTATCAAGGGAAAAGCCTACACATAGTAAATGGACACGTAGTAATGGTTTTAAAAAATTCACGCTATATCACTCCAGAAGGAAAAGAAGTACCATTAACCAGCGGGAAAATTCAATTACAAAGCGAAGCTGCCGAAGTGTTTTATAGAGACATTCGTATAAAACCGTTAACGGCGATGCCTAAAGTTTATGAAAAATTATTTTAAGTATTTTACAAACCATAACAAATTGTTAAATAAATGAAAACAATAAAACGACGTTCATTCTTGACGAATGTAGCAATTACTTCTGCTTTAGGAGCAGTTGTTTTGCCATCAGAGGCAAAATCTAAGAAAAAAACCTTTATACATCACGTGTATTTTTGGTTAAAAAATCCATCAAGTGAAGCCGATAGAAGTAAGCTTATTGAAGGACTAACGGCTTTATCGAAAGTACCAACCATTCGTTTCCATCATATTGGCTTACCTGCCAGTACCAATCGTAGTGTGATAGAGCGTAGTTATTCAGTTTCGTGGATGTTGTTTTTTGATAATCTGGCAGAAGAAGAAATATATCAAACACATCCGATTCATTTAAAATTTATCGCAGATTACTCACATCTGTGGGAAAAAGTAACGGTTTTTGATTCGGAAGAAGTTTAGTTTAAATTCTAATTTTGAATAAATGATTAGCGTATTTGTTGTTGTATTTTACCAATAAATACGCTAATTGAGTTTTCAGATATTAGGTTTCAGCAAAGGTTATGTATTTCTACTTCAAATGCTTTTTGTTGCAGAAAATCTCTAAAGGATTTACAATGTTGCTGATTAATCCTTCGTCTTTTAGTATCTTCAAATGAAATTTAGAAAAGTATTCAGTTAATTTTATTAATATATTTAGATACAAAACCCATGAACCAAATTACGATACGGAAAGCCACATTTGATGATTTAGCTACACTTTTTCTTTTCGAACAAGGCGTTATCGAAGCCGAAAGACCTTTTGACTCTACCTTAAAAGACGAGCAAATACACTATTATGATATTGAAGGAATGATAAGGGCTTCGCACATAGAATTGTTGGTGGCGGAATCTGAAGGGGAAGTAATAGGTTCGGGATATGCTCGTATTGAAAGTGCGAAACCTTATTTAAAACATGGTCGTTATGCTTATTTAGGTTTTATGTATGTGGCACCTGCTCATCGTGGAAAAGGAGTAAACAAGAAAATTATGGATGGGTTGAAAGATTGGGTTTGCTCTCAAAACATTACAGAATTGCGTTTAGATGTATATCACGATAATATTTCAGCCATTAAAGCTTATGAGAAAATTGGCTTTACAAAACACATGATTGAGATGAGGTTGGGGTTATAAAGGAATGTGCTGTTGTTAGTATTTTTTACCAACAACAGCAAACGTCCTTCTTATTTCCCAACCAATTTAATATGATACTCCTGAATTAAAGCTGGATTTTCTGGCGTTAGCGTAAAGCTTATTTCAATATTAGCTTTTTCGCCTTCTAAAGTGAAAACGCCCCTTAGATTATTTTCAGGTTTGATTTCTTTTAAACCGATAATCTTTCCGGCACTTTCAAAAATTGGAGTTGCTTCTTTTCTTAGACTTTCTTCAAAGTAATCTAGGAAAAAATTCTCTGCAAAAATGCCTGTACTTTCTGCATTTTTCCAAGTAGGCAATATGGCAATTAACTCATTTGTTCTTTGTTTCAAAATCGGAGAAACTGGAATGGCTCTTGGTTTTAAATGGGCGAGTGCTACCAAAGTATCTAAAACTTGTACATTAAAATAGCCCGCATTGGCATAAGTAAGATTACTGAATGAAATTACGCCCAAACCATAATCTTGTAAAATACGCCAATTACTTCCGAAACCGGGTAAACCTCCACTGTGACCTACCGAACGTCTTCCTTCTCCATCCGTAGCATGTCCTAAACCATAACCATAGGCATTTGCCATCGGTGTTTTGCGACCAGTCGGATATTTGTAATTTGGATTCACACCAATGAACTGCCAAGGCTGTTGCATTTCACGCACAGAACTTCTTTTCACTGGTCCTTTTTCTGGTGCATTACTCGCAGGCCAAGCCGATTGATGAAAAGCAACGTACTTCGCAAAATCATCAATCGTGGTAATCATTCCGCCCATTGCGCCATAAGCTCCGTCATGCAATAATGGTTGTTCTACCCAATTTTCATTGAGCCAACGATAGCCGTGCGCTAATTGTTCTGCTGGTACTTGGCTGTATTCCCAATAAGTATGGTTCATGCCCAAAGGCTTCAAAATGTTTTCGTTGATGTATTGTTGATACGTTTTTCCTGATACTTTTTTGATGATATAACCCAACATTGCAAAACCCATGTTGCTATATTCATAAGCAGTACTTGGGTTGTTAGAGAATGAAATGCCTTTTCGGAACATCTTCAACATGGCTTCGTCGCTGATGGCTAATTGTCGGTCGCCCCACGGATTATCTTCTGGAAAACCTGCCGAATGTGTCAATAAATTACGAACAGTAATCGCTGGCGCATCTTTACTAAGTAATTGTTGGTTTTTTAATTCAGGAATGTACAAATAAGCTGGATTATCCAGTTTCAATTTTCCTTCATCTCTTAACTTCAAAATCGCCATTGCAGTAAAACTTTTGGACATACTGGCAATTCTAAAATCAGATTGATTGCTTGCAAGTACTTTTTTCTCCAGATTAGTATAACCAATATTTCCTGAATGAATTAATTTTCCATCCAACACCAAACCATACACAAAAGCTGGATAATGGTTTTTCTCGGCATAATCCTTAAAAATTTGGTCGATTTTCGGTAAAGCTTCTTTGATGTTTTTCAGTCGCTCGTCTTGGGCTTTTGCTTGGTTAAACGTAATGGCAATGCTACAACAAAAAAGGAAAAGTAGTTTTTGAAAGTTCATGATGTTTGTTGGATGAAGAATACGGTTTGAAAAGAGATTCAAAATACTTAATATTTTGTGAAATTCTTATAGAAGTATCTACTTTAATTTTAATTAGCCCAACATCACGAAAATTGAAATAACCATGTTTTTTATTTTGAAAAATACTGTTAAGTTATTGTATATTAATTGATTATAAAGTGATTGCTTTTGTCTTTTAGCTTTGTTGAAAGATAAATAAAGAGAATTGGCTCTAACGAAGATTTTTTGCTATTATATTTATACAAATTTATTCAGTAATTATCCTATCCTATAGGTCTTTTAATTGTATTTTATCATACTGTTTCTTTTTTATTGCAGATGCAAAGCCAGATGAGTCTTACTTCCGAGAAAGTACTATGGAACACCTTCCGACAAGGTGATAGACAAGCATTTGCCATGATTTATGAACAATACATTCAAGCACTTTTGAATTATGGACATAAGATTACCCAAGATGAAAGTTTGATTGAAGACAGTATTCAAGATTTATTTTATGAATTGTGGAATAGTAGGAATAATCTTTCGGAAACAGATTCTATAAAATTTTACTTGTTTAAAGCATTAAGGAATAAGATTTATCGTAATAAAGAGAAAAACAATTTTGATATTATCGATGAAAATCAAGCTTTGCCAGATTGGTTGAACGAAGTATCAACCGAATACAGTATGATTCTTCAAGAACATGAAGAATCTCAACTCAATCATTTAAAAAGAGCCATTCAAAAACTGCCAAAACGCCAGCAAGAAGCCATTAATCTACGATTCTTCCATGATTTTAGTAATGAAGAAGTGGCGCAACTGATGGGCGTAAACTACCAATCTGCCTGTAAATTTATCTACACAGGTTTACGATTTTTAAAAGAACATGTCATTTACCCAATCCTTATTGTATTGATTGCTAATTACTTGGATAAGTTTTAAAATATTTTTATAAAAAAATGGATTAAAAGAAGCATTCCTGTGCATTAGTAAATGTAAGACGTTAAAACTATGTCGATGAATTATCAAAATTTTGAAATAGAAGATTTTGTAGCAGATGATTATTTCAAAAATTGGGTATTGCAACCCAATGCAGAAAGCGAATCCTTTTGGAATCATTATTTGGCGCAATTTCCAGAAAGAAGCGCTGTAGTTGAAGATGCTCGCTTACTCATTATTGGTTTGAGGGAAGCTGAAGCACAACATTTTCCTGTTGAAAAAACAACAAAGATTTGGGACAATATTCAACAAAAGATACAAAGTAATGAAGATAGACAACTAGGCGGTAGATTTTTCAGACTAAAAATTCCATATCTCCGTATAGCGGCAGCGTTAGTGGTTTGTGTAGGTTTATCATACTGGTGGTTTAGTCAAAACCAATCATCATCTTTATACACAACAATATTCAGTGGCTCAAAATCTGATACAGATTTGGTAGAAGAAGTAAACCTAGGAAGTACAACTAAGAAAATATATTTAAGTGATGGTAGTGTAGTGAGTTTAGAAAAGAACTCTAAACTGAGGTACAAAAAAGGCTTTGAAGCGAGTAAAAGAGTCGTTTATTTAACGGGAGAAGCATTTTTTGAAATCTCTAAAAACCCTAAACGTCCATTTTTGGTATATGCCAATGAAGTAATTACTAAAGTGTTGGGAACAAGTTTCAGAGTAACGGCCTACGAAAATGCCAAAGATATTGTGGTTTCGGTAAAGACCGGTAAAGTATCAGTTTTTGCTAATAAATCGGCTACTGAGAAAGACGAAAAACTGGAAGATGAATTAAAAGGCGTGGTGCTAAAACCTAATCAACAAGCTATTTATGAACGTAATACAGATAGGTTAAATAAAACTTTGGTTGCTTTGCCAGACATTTTAGTTTTGCCTGCAAACTATCATAATTTTGAATTTGATAATACACCAATCAGTCAGGTTTTTACAACATTAGAAAAAGCCTATGGCATTGAAATCGTTTATGATGAAGATTTGATGAAAGCCTGTTTTTTAACGGCTCCCTTAGGAAATGAATCACTATTTGAAAAAATGAGAGTAGTCTGTAAAACGATAGGAGCGAGGTATGAAATTATCGACGGGCAGGTAGTCGTTTACAGTAAAGGATGTGAATAAAAATCAATCAATAATTACCAACCTAAATAATTTACTATGACAGCATAATTCCTTAACCAATTTATTTTTAATGGAAAAGCCGGCCGATGGTACCAGCATCAACCGACTTTAATTTGTCCCTCTTCTTCGCACGCTAATGAGATAGAGGATGGGAAGCATTTTGCAATTTTTTACCATTTACAAAACCATTTCAAAAGTATGGAAAAACATCGAAAAATTCCCCAGATTTTTCTAAAAATCATGAAATTATCTTTTCAACAATTTCTTATAGCAGTGCTGTTTACCAGTATGAGTTTTGCTCATACGAGTGCCCAGACTATTTTAGAAAAGAAAATATCCTTACATGCCGATAAAAGGGATATGAAAAGTGTGCTGAAAAGCATAGAACATTCGGCAGGAATCAGATTTACTTATATCCAAAATCTTATTCCCTCAGACAAAGTAATTTCTGCCAATTTCAGCAATGAAAAATTAGCGGTGATTCTTGATAATTTATTAAAACCCTACAAGATTGACTATGAAGTAACGGACAAGTACATCATTCTAAGCAAGCAATTGAGTGATTTGAAATTGATGCAAATGAAAGATTTTGACAGCGATTTCAGACAAAATTTAGCAATCACTATCACAGGAAAAGTAGTTGATGATAGAGGAGAACCCTTGCCCGGCGTAACAATCAAAGTAAAAGATACTTCTAAAGGAACAGCAACAGATGGTAAAGGTGAATATAAAATAGCAGTCCCTGATGCTCAGAGTGTACTTACTTTTTCTTTTGTGGGTTATCTTCCTCAAGATGTTATTGTAGGGAATAGAAGTATCATCAACGTTACTTTAGCAATTGATAATGTTACTTTATCAGAGATTGTGGTAGTGGGTTATGGTACACAAGACCGCCGTGATGTAACAGGTGCAGTAGCAACGATTAAAACTCAAAATATCAAAGATTTACCAGTTACCAGTGTTGACCAAAAATTAGCAGGACAAGTAGCGGGTGTGCAAGTAAGCCAAGTGTCTGGTACGCCAGGAAGTGGCCCTGTTATCAGGATTCGAGGTTCTGGCTCTATTGGTGCAGGTGATGACCCTTTGTACGTACTTGATGGTTTCCCGATGACGAACTATTACAGCAAAACATCCAATCCATTAAGTACGATTTCTCCTGATGATATTGAATCTATCAGTATTTTAAAAGATGCTTCTTCTACGGCTATTTATGGTTCGAGAGGTTCTAATGGCGTTGTTTTGATTACGACCAAACATGCTAAAAATGGAGCAACCAATATAGAATTCAATGTTTATACGGGAATCCAAACGGTTTCAGACCGTAACAGAGTACAAGTAATGAGTGCATCGGAATTTGCTCAGAATAGAATTGATGCTGCGCAAGGTTTAGCTGCAATCAAAGGACAAGCTTTTGATATCAACACTGTTGCGGAGGCATATCGTAATCCAAGTAGCATTGGTGCAGGAACAAATTGGTTTAATGCAATGAGCCGAAATGCACCTATGCAAAACTATAATTTAACGATTACAAAAGGAACTGAAAACCTACGTTCAATGGTTTCTTTGGGTTATTTTAATCAACAAGGTGTTTTATTGAATACTGATTTTCAACGCTTTTCAATTCGTGGAAATATTGATGCGAATATCTCTAAGAAAATTACGGTTGGTTTGAATATTTCTCCTTCGTTTACCATCAGACATTTGGCTGAAACTGAAGGACATTTCAATACAGCTATTGTTACGCAATCTTATTTGAATAGTCCGTTTCCTTCGGTATATCAAGCAGATGGAAGTTTTACTCCAAATATTACTTCGGCTGGTTTTTTCAACAATGCCAATCCTGTGAATATGTTAGTGAATACGACTAATTATGGCAATAATATTCGTACACTTGCTAATACTTATTTAGGGATTGAAATACTGCCTAATTTAAAATTCTTAACAACTTTTAATACCGATTTATTGATTGATACACAGGATAAATTTACTCCATCAACCGTTGGAGGTTTCCGTAATCCTCCGCCAACTTTGGCTACGGGAAGTAATTACTCTGCTCGTACTTTCAACTGGTTATCAGAAAATACTCTTACTTATAGCCATAGCATTAAGGAGCATAGATTTACGGCTTTGGTAGGATATTCTGCTCAGAAAGAGATATTTAAGTCAACTACGGTTAATGGAAATGGTTATGCAGATGATGTTATTCAAACCATTAACTCGGCTATTGCAACGGGCGTAAGTGCTTCGGCTGGTGGTGGAAAAGGAGCTTTACTTTCGTATTTGGCAAGAGCTACTTATGCTTATAAAGACAAGTATTTATTCAATGCAACAGTTAGACGAGATGGTTCTTCAAAATTTGGTTTGGATAATCGTTGGGGTACTTTCCCTTCTGCTTCTGTTGGTTGGAGAGTTTCAGAAGAGAAATTCTTTCCTAAATCCGACATTGTTGATGATTTAAAACTAAGAGTAAGTTATGGTTTAGCTGGAAATAACAACATCGGAAACTTTACTGCTCAGAAATTATTGGGCTTAGATAATTATGTTTTTGGTGGAAAAATTGTAACAGGTCAGGCGATTAATTCTTTGGGAAATACCAATTTAGGTTGGGAACAATCTAAACAAACTGACATTGGTTTAGATGCTTCTTTGTTGAAAGGAAAGCTAAATCTTATCATCGAACTCTATGAAAGATTTACAGAAAGCATGTTGCAAAGTATTGATATTCCTTCTTCTTCGGGTTTTAATTCAACCATTACCAATTTAGGAAATGTACGAAATCAAGGTTTAGAAATATCTTTAAGTAGCAGAAACATCAATAAAGGCAAATTCCATTGGGATACTGATTTCAACATTTCTTTCAACAGAAATAAAGTAATCAGTTTAGGAAATAGAACCAGAATTCAATCAGGAGATAATGGTAGTGTAACCATGCTTGGCGAACCAATGGGCTTATTCTTTGGCTATAAAATGGCAGGTGGTTTCTTTAATACAGTAGAAGATTTAACGAAATATCCTCGTGCTTCGGTGCAAACGATTGGAAGTATTCGCTTTGAAGATATTAACAAAGACGGAAAGATTGATGGAAACGACCAAACCGTTATCGGTAGTCCATATCCAAACTTTATTTGGGGCATGACCAACCGTGTAAGTTATGGTAATTTCGATTTCTCAATGCTTATTAATGGCTCGCAAGGCGGACAAATCTTAGATTTTTACAAAAGATTTCTTTACAACCAAGATGGCGTATTTAATCTTCACAAAGATGTAATTAATGCTTACAAAGACATCAATAATCAAGGAACTGGTAGAATTCAAAGTGCAGGTTCTGCTTTGGCTGGTGATTCTTTCTCAAGAAATACTAGTGATGCTTGGGTAATGGATGGTTCTTATATGGTTGTGAGAAACATTACTTTGGGTTATAATTTCAAACCTAAGAAATACTTCAAAGGATTAAGAGCTTATGTTTCTGGTCAAAATCTTTTCACGGTTTCTTCTTATACAGGTTCATTCCCAGAAGTAGGTTTCAATGGTAGTAATTCATTAGCTCCGGGCGTAAATTATGGTAGTTATCCTGTTGCGGCAACTTACACTTTAGGAGTTAATTGTAAATTTTAATCAAGAACCGACATGAAAAAAATAACGATACTATTACTTTCTTTGGCTTTAGTTGCTTGTAAGGATTCTTTCCTTGAATTAACGCCTGATACAAACGGTTCGGTAGATAATTTCTACCAAACCAAAGAGCAATTCATTCAAGCTGTGAATGCGGCATATTCTCCGCTTCAAGGAATTGAAACGGGTTCTTTATGGCTTTTTGCTGAAATGCGTTCTGATAATACTTCTTATCAACAAAACACATCCGACCGCTCTGGAACGATTCGTGAAGAGTTGGATGAATTCAGAGAAAACGACCAGAATGCTAATTTCCAGTCATTTTTCAGTGCAAGTTACTTGGGCATCAGTCGTTGCAATCTTTTATTGACGAAGCTTTCTTCAGCTACATTCGACCAAGCCACTCGTGATAGATTAGAAGGCGAAGCTCGTTTTTTAAGAGCTTTTTATTACTTCAACTTAACAAGAGTATTTGGTGATGTGCCTTTGATTTTGAAAGAAGTAAATTCTCCAGAAGATGCCTTCTCTACTGCTCCAAGAGTACTTGAAACAGAAGTATATAAAGCCATTATTGATGATTTTAAAGTAGCAATTGCAAAACTTCCAGCTTCATTTTTAGGCGCTGATTTAGGTAGAGCTACTTCTGGTGCGGCTAAAACTTTATTAGCCAAAGTATATCTGACCCAAAAGAATTATACTGCTGCCAATGATTTATTAAAAACCATTGAAACAGAAGGAGCTTATCAATTAAATGCCAATTATGCTGATAATTTCAAGAAGAAAAATACGGCTGAATCTATTTTTGAGATTCAATACGTAGAAGGACCAGGTGGAAAGAGTAGCAATTTTGCTTATTCATTTGCTCCTTATAATTCGGGAACTATCGTTACTGGTTTTGCTTTGGCATCTGGTGCAGCAGCGGGTTGGAATATTCCTACGCAAGACCTTATGGATGCTTATGAAGCTGGCGATAAGCGTTTTACGGCATCTATCAATACAGCATTTACCGATCCTACTTCTAAGAAAGTTATTCCATATATTCAAAAGTATGCGAATCCGCCTTATTTGGAGCGTTTTAATACGGGAGATAACTTTATCGTTACTCGTTTGGCGGATGTTTTATTGATGCAAGCCGAAGCTTTGAATGAGATTAGTTTCCCCAATCAAACGGCTTTTGATTTATTGAATAGAGTACGCCTTAGAGCAGGATTGTCGGCTAAAACGCAAGTGAATATTACTTCACAATCAGCAATGAGAGCGGCTATTCAGCAAGAAAGAAGGGTAGAATTAGCTTTTGAAAATCACCGTTGGTTCGACTTAGTGCGTACTGGTGATGCAGTAGCGGTAATGACGGCTCATGCTATCAAAGAAAAAGCTTTGAAGTCTTATATTCTACCAAGTTCATTTGCAACAATTGCTTTGAAATTCCCTTATCCATATCGTGAAACGCAAATCACGACAACGAAGTAGATAATTTCTGCATTGCAGGTGGCTATATCATGAATGCAGTCGCTAGTATTAGCATTGCAGGAGGTAATATCATGAATGCAGTCGCTAATATTAGCATTGCAGGAGGTAATATCATGAATGCAGTCGTTAATATTACCATTGCAGGAGGCAATATCATAAATGCAGTTGCTAATATTAGCATTGCAGGTGGTAATATCACGAATGCAGTCGCTAATATTAGCATTGCAGGTGGTAATATCATGAATGCAGTCGCTAATATTACCATTGCAGGTGTCAATATCATGAATGCAGTTACTAATATTACCATTGCAGGTGGCTATATTAACAATGTTGGAAAATTTTCAGATTAGGCAACTTTCAAAAAGTTGTCTAATCTTTTACCTTATTGCGATTCTCGCTCCTCTAAAAGACTCTTTCCATGAATAATATTCGCAAAAAAACTCCTTTACTCTTTCTGTTATTAGCTTATTTACTAGCAAGTTATCGAAGTGTTTCTCAACAAAAGGCAACAGTTATTACTGAAGATATTTTCCAAAAACCAACCCAACAATTCGGTATTCGTTGCTGGTGGTGGTGGCTGAATGGCAATGTTACCAAAGAAGCCATTACTCGTGATTTAGAAGAAATGAAAGCCAAAGGTTTTAGTGGAGCTTGTATTTTTGATGCGGGAGGCTACAATCAAAGAGGAAATGGCGATGTGCCAGAAGGTCCGATGTTTGGCTCGAAAGCTTGGCGAGCACTTTATTTACATGCTATCAAAGAAGCGAATCGTTTGGGTTTAGTGATGTCACTGAGTATTCAAAGTGGTTGGAATTTGGGTGGTCCCGATATTAAGCCAGCCGAAGCTGCCAAGCAAGTAGTTTCATCTGAAACCCAATTACAAGGGGGCAAAATGGTTGATATTACTTTGACTTTACCCAAAATTAAAGATGATTTCTATAGAGAAATTGTAGTGTTGGCAATTCCAGATAAAGCTATTAAAGACCGCAAACCCATCAAAGATTTTGAAAATAAAGCCGCTACTCGTGAAGTAGGTTGGTCTGTACCCGAAACCAGACCTTTGTTAGTGGATATTCCTGCTACCACTGGCGAAGAGGATGCTCAGAAAAAAGAAGTAATCAATGTATCGCAATGGGTAAAAAATGGCAAACTCCACTGGCAAGCGCCCAAAGGGAATTGGCTTATTTTACGCATGGGTTATACTGTAACGGGTGCGGAGGTTTCGACATCAAGTGGCAAATGGCAAGGCATGGTGATTGACTATACCAGCGAAAAACATTTTAATCGTTACTGGGATACCAACGTTGAGCCTTTACTGAAAATGATTGGCACAATGGCTGGTAAAACCCTACGCTATTTACAAACCGATAGTTTTGAAGCAGGAGGAATGAACTGGTCGGATGGTTTTGAAAATGAATTCAAAAAAAGAAGAGGCTATGACCCAATTCCATATTTGCCCATATTGGCAGGAAAAATCATTGAAAGCCGTGAAGCAAGTAATAATTTCTTGAATGATTTAAGAAAAACTTTGAGCGATTGTATCTCGGATAATCATTACAGAGTATTTGCTTTACGAGCTAGAAAGTATGGCATGGGCATTCAGCCAGAGTCGGCTGGGCCACACGCTGGGCCTTTTGACGGACTGAAAAACTATGGACATTCTGAAATTATGATGAGCGAATTTTGGTCGCCTTCACCACATCGCTCAAAAGACATTGACCGCTTTTTTGTGAAGCAAGCAGCCAGTGCCGCAAAGATTTTTAATAAAAAATTGGTCGGGGCAGAATCTTTTACAACGATTGGACCACATTGGAATGACGTTATTTGGTCGGATATGAAACCCAGTGCCGACCATGAATTTTGTGCAGGTTTAAACCTGATTTATTTACATACTTTTACGTGTTCGCCCAAAGAAATGGGTTTGCCCGGACAAGAGTATTTTGCGGGAACGCATTTCAATCCAAACGTTACTTGGTGGAATTATTCAACGGCATTTATTCAGTACTTAAGTCGTTGCCATTATATGATGCAAGAAGCTAGAGCCGTAGCCGATGTATTGTATTATTATGGCGATCATGCACCGAACTTAGCACGCTACAAAGCCGATGACCCCGCAGGAGCTTTGCCTGAATATGATTATGATGTGATTAACGAAGATAGATTATTAGCACTATCAGTAAAAGATGGCAAAATCTACTTACCACATGGTGATTCTTATCAAGTTTTGGTTTTGCCAAATCATAAAATTTTATCTTTAGCCGCTCTGAAAAAAGTACAACAATTACTCTTGCAAGGAGCAAAGATAATCGGTACAAAACCTTTGAGTACCGCCAGTTTGGTGGCATCGCCAAATGCTGAATTAGAAAGAGCCAAAATTGCTCAACAAATTTGGGGAAATGATGAAAGTACAACAGGCGAAAAACAATACGGAAAAGGTAAAATCATTTGGGGTAAAACTGCTAGAGAAGTACTGAAATCCAATAGTATTTTACCTGATTGTGAATGGACAAACAAAGAAGCGACCCAAAACTTTGATTATATCCACCGAAAAGCGGGAGCAATGGATTTTTACTTTATCAGTAGTCAGAATAAAGAAAAAGCACAAGTAACCGCAAATTTTAGCATTGGTGACAGAGTACCAGAATTGTGGGATGCTGTTACGGGAAACATTATTCCTGCTAAAAATTATACTTTAGCGAATGGGCAAATTAGTATTCCTTTGGAATTTAACCCTTATAGTTCAGTCTTTGTAGTTTTTAGAAAGCCCATGCCTAAATCGCCCAAAATAGAAGGGACAAACTTTGTACAATATCAAGAAAAGCAAATTTTAAATAATACTTGGCAAGTATATTTTGACCCAAAATGGGGCGGAACAAATTGGATAACTTTCGACAAATTGTATGACTGGACGGAACGCCCAGAAGAAGGAATCAAATATTATTCTGGCACAGCTATTTACAAAACGCAGTTTGATGTAAGCAATATTCAAAATAATGAGTACTTAGATTTGGGCGAAGTAAAAGATGTGGGCATTGCCAAAGTAAAATTGAATGGCAAAGATTTAGGCATTTTATGGTGTCCACCTTTTAGCGTTTCCGTAAAAGGTTTATTGAAAGAAAAGGGCAATGAATTGGAAATTGAAATAGTAAACACTTGGCGAAACCGACTCATCGGCGACCGTGAAAAACCCGCTAACGAACGTTTTACCAAAACCAATATCACCATCAAACCCGATTGGAAATTAATGCCTTCTGGGCTTTTAGGGCCTGTAAGGTTGTTGAAGGGAGAATAAAACCTGTCTATTAAAAGTATTGCTATCTATTTACAACACATCAAAACTAAAAATATGAAAAAAAATTGCATTTTTTTAGTTTTGATGTATTTTTGTCTTGTAATTCAATACAAAAGACATGATAATCGAATTTAACGTTGAAAACTATTTATCTTTTAAAGATTTAACAACCTTATCAATGGTTGCTACTAAATCTTTTAAAGAGCATTCAAATACTCATCTTATAGAAGTTGATAAGAAATTAGAACTTTTGAAATCAGCTATTATATATGGTAATAATGCAAGTGGAAAAAGTAACCTATTAGAAGCAATGGGTTTTATGAAGGAAATCGTTTTGACCTCCTATAAAAATGCTTTAGAGGATACTGAAAAAGGTTTTTCTCTTGAAAAATTCAAACTAAATTCAAAAAATGAAAATGAGTCAAGCTTTTTTGAGGTTTCTTTTATTCATAAAGAGATTAAATATAGATATGGATTTGAATTAGATTATAAAAAGGTAGTTGCTGAATGGTTATATCATACTACGAGTAAAGAAGTTTATCTATTCAAAAGAGATTTTCAAACAATTGAAGTAAATAAATCAGCTTTTAAAGAAGGAATAGGTAGAGAAAATGATACTAAAGAAACAGTACTGTTTCTTTCCATGCTAGCAACTAATAATAAGGAAATATCAAGTATTGTTGTAGATTGGTTTCAGAAACTAAGGTTTATCAACGGAATTCACGATCAAGGTCACAAAAGATATACAATAAATAAATTAAAAAATGACTCCCAATTTTTAAACTGGGTTACTCATTTCATTAAATATCTTGAAATTGCTAATTTATCAACAACTGAAGAGGATGTTAGAGAAATAGATTTTGAAGTTTTAAGAGAAAAAGCAAAAGATGAGGAAATGATAAATCTTTTTGCAAGTATTCAGAAGATTCAATCAAGACAGCCAAGAAGAGACCACCTAATTACTTATCATAGAAAGTATGATGAGAATAATATTTTTATTGATTCTATTCCATTTAATTTTGATAATCAGGAGTCAGAAGGTACAAAAAAACTACTATACTTATTAGGACCTTTATATGACACATTGAGAAATGGACACATTTTAGTAATTGATGAGCTTGATTCGAGATTGCATTCAAATTTGACTCAAAAACTAATTAGTTTTTTTCATAAGTTCAATAAAAATAATGCACAATTAATTTTTGCAGTACATGATATATCTCTATTAAATAAGGATACATTTAGAAGAGACCAGATTTATTTTATTGAAAAAAATCAATTTGGAGTGTCTGAATTATTTTCATTAGCTGACTTCAAGACAGATAAAGTCAGAAATAAATCTGCATTTGACAAAAATTACGCCCTTGGAAAGTACGGTGCAATCCCATATTTTGAAATGGATGAAAAACTAAATCAACTTTTATATGGGCAAGTCGGATAAATTTAAGGAAAGAAAAGGGGGAACTTATAAGAGGGAAACCAAAAGTTTAGAAATCCGTCAAGGGAAGAAAGACTCGTTAATCGTATTAAGTTTTAAAGATTTTGATATAAATCAAGGGCAATCCTTTGAAGATTGGGAACAAGATATGCTTTTAGCTCAGGCAATAAATAAACTAAAAACATTGTGTGGCTATACTATTCCACAAGCAACTAATATAGGATTATTGAAAATCTATACCAAAGTTTCATTTCCTCCCGAATCAGCATTTGTTCATCCTAAACATATTCCACTTGATGTTGATTGGTGTTCTATGCACATTGGTAATAAGCCTTGTGTTATTGGATATTTCGAGGACAATATTTTTAATGTAGTATTTCTTGATAAAGACCATGAATTTTGGATTACTAAAAAGAAAAATACATAATGATAGAAAATACGGAAGATTACAAAATCCCATTCTTCAAAATCTTCACCGCATCCTCCGTTTCTTTAAAATTCATGGAAGCGAAGCCTATTCTACACGCATTTTCTGTTGGATATGCCGCTCCATCTGAAATGTACAAACCGTTTTTAATTAATTTTGGAGCAAGCTCTATCAAAGAAATATCTTTATCAAACTTTGCCCAAATCGCCATACCGCCGTCTGGTACTTTAAAATTGATAACATCGCCCAATTCCTTTTTCAATAAATCGCAAGTAAAGTCTCTTCGTTCTCTGTAAATCTTCAATACTTTAGCTGCATGCCGTTTCAGCGTGCCATTTTCTAGCATATCTGCCAAAGATAATTCTAAAATAGTATCGCCTTGTCGGTCGATGATGCGTCGTAATTTGGCTAATTCTTCAATAATTTCCTGCTTCGCCACCACATAACCCACTCGAAAAGTCGGAGCAATTTTCTTAGTAAAAGAACCAATATACACCACCAAACCATGTCGGTCAGCACTCGCCAAAGGCAAAACAGGTCGATTGGCATAATGAAAATCATAATCGTAATCGTCTTCTAGGATATAAAAACGATACTTTTCTGCTAAAGCCAAAAGTTTAATCCTTCGTTCGGGCGTAAGCGTTACCGTTGTAGGATGATAATGATGTGAAGTAACATAAATCGCTTTGATAGATTTTTGCCGACAAATTTCTTCAATAGCATCTACCACAATTCCCTCTTCATCAATCGGAATTGTGTTCAATTTTGCCCCTAAAGTAGCGAAAGTCATGTTGGTAGCAGGATAATTCAAATCTCCAACGATTACTTCATCGCCTTTTTCAAAAAGAGCCAAACCCACCAAATAAATCGCCATTTGACTACCACGAGTTGTAATAATTTGTTCGGGCGAAGTGTTCATACCACGAGTTTCGTTCAATACTTTGGCAAAAACTTCACGAAGACGCAAAGCCCCATACACAGAAGTATATTGCAAAACCGACGGCTCGCCAAATTTGATATAATGTGCATATAAACGGGCTAGTTCGTCACGAGGAGCTAAACGTACATCAGGCAAACCATCGTTAAAAGCCAATCTTTGCGTAATAATTGGAGGAATTTTTACCAAAGTATTTTTAGTGAAATTCATCGAAAAATCATCTTTACTTTTTGCTTCAAAATCTTGTTTTGATAGCTGAACAGGCTTTACGTTCGGAAGATGTTGGGCGATAAAAGTACCTTTCTTCGGAAAAATTTCAATCCAACCTTGTGAATACAGTTCGTCGTAAGCCGCCACAACCGTTTTTCGGTGAAGTGCCAAAAGCTCTGCCATTTGTCGAGAACTCAACAATTTGGTACCTTTTTTCAGAATACCCGATTGAATATTTTTGATGATTTCATTAGCAATTTGTACGTAAACAGGCAATGAAGAATCCTTCTTGATGTCAAGTAAAGTTTTAAAAGGTATTTCCATCTGGACTACTTGATGTTAAAATTGTGGCATACTATAACAAGCCAGTAAAGATAGAGATTTGCAGAAAGATTTGGAGATAAACCCTTTAAAATTATGGCAACATTACCAATTACTGAAAGAACAAAAATTAGCCGTGCGCCCAAAAAAGGCGATTATACTGAAGAAACCATTTACAGTATTTTAGATGAAGGACTTTTTTGTCATGTTTCTTATGTAGAAAAAGAAACTCCGATGTGTATTCCCACAGGTTACGGACGCATTGGCAATAAATTATATATCCATGGCTCGGTGGGCAGTCATTTTATGCGAGCTATTGCCGACGGCAGAACAGTTTGTTTGAGTGTTTCTTTAATTGATGGATTGGTATTGGCAAGGTCGGCGTTTAGTCATTCTGTCAATTATCGTTCGGTGGTGATGTTTGCCAAAGGAACAGTTGTGACGGACGAAGAGGAACGTTGGGATTCTTTGATTGCCATTACTGAGCAATTTATCTCAGGACGTTGGGACAATGTACGTTTGCCTTCAAAAAGTGAAATGCAGAAAACGATGATTATTTCATTTCCATTAGAAGAAGCTTCCGCCAAAACCAGAAGTGGACCACCAAACGATGATGAAGAAGATTATGATTTTCCAGTTTGGGCAGGAGTTTTACCGCTGAAATTACAGGCACAAACCCCGATAACCGACCCAAAAATGCAATTTGATTTACCTGTTCCAGAATATGTTAGTAAATTAATTGTGAATGAGGTTTAAATTGTGAATTAGTGAGTTGTGAATTTTTAATCACTAACTCACTCATTCACAATTCACTAAATCACAATTAAAAAACATGCAAATCCTACCTCCATTACCCGAAGAAAATTTTGGAAATTTTAGCAATTATATCAATAAAGTAAATACAGTGGAATTGCTAAAAGGCTTAGAAGACAACCAAGAAACACTGATTCAAAAGATACTTTCTTTAAATGAAGCAACATTGAATTACAAGTACCAACCCAATAAATGGACGATTAAAGAAGTAATCGGTCATGTAATTGATACTGAAAGGATTTTTGCATATCGTGCTTTACGTTTTGCCCGAAAAGACAAAACCGCTTTGGCTGGCTACGACGAAGTTTTGTACGGTGATACTTCTAATGCTGGAGAAAGAGATATTCAAGATTTATTAGAAGAATTCCTAGCAGTACGAAAAGCAACCATTACTTTATTCAAAAGTTTCAACGAAGAAATGCTCAACGAAAAAGGCATTGCCAGTAATTTTACCATTTCTGTACGTGGTTTAGGTTATGCTATTTTAGGGCATTGTACACATCATTTACAGATAATTGATGAACGGTATTTGGTGAGGTAATCACACCAAATACTCTTTCTTTAATCTTTGGAAGTATTCTTAAAAATATAAAGTATTGTTATTTTTAGATATTGTTGGTTATTTCGTGTAAATTTTGTGTTGAAACATGAACCACAATATTAAAAGCAAACAATTGTCGCAAGAGCAAATACTCTGGAATCTTTTCAGAGAGGGCGATGAGGTGGCTTTTACTCAACTGTCGAAACAGTTTTATAAGACGTTGGTGCATTATGGTGGAAAATTTACTTCAAATAGCCAAATCATTGAAGATGCCATTCAAGATTTACTTATTAAACTTTGGCTTCGTCGGGCTTCGCTAACAGAAGTGGAATCTGTGAAGTTTTATTTACTGAGAGCTTTCAGAAATCAACTTTTCAAGACTTTACAAACTTTCAAAGCTGTGCCTTTGGAAGATGATTTTGACGATATTCATTTTGAAGATTCTTCCGAAACGTCCTTTATCGAAGAAGAATCTTCAAAAACTATGCTTCATAAAGTTTCCTATTCTTTACAACAGTTGCCAGAAAGGCAACGGGAAATCCTCTATTTGCGATTTTACCAAGACCTTCGTGTGGAGGAAATCGCTCAATTACTTCAAATCAAACCGCAATCAGTCAGTAATACGATTCAAAGAGCTTTAGCAACGCTTCGTGAAAATTGGGAAACCATTTTGATGCTTTTTTGCTGGTTTATCTGTTAGCCTTTCTTCCTCCAATTACTTTTCGACAGTATTTTATCTTCCTAACATGCTGAAAAATAGCATGAAAATATTTATTGTATAATTTTTTTAAAAAATTGTCTTTTTTGTGAGTATCCGAAACGCACTTTATGGATGTTAGCAGTAGAATGTCTATTTAAACATTTATATGATAACTAATAAAGAGTTTCAAGAGCTATTAGAAAACACAAGTTTTAGGACTTGGGTATTCGAAAAAAATGCACAAGATGATGCTTATTGGACATCTTGGGTAGCTGAAGATATATCCCGAAAGGAATTAGTTGAAAAAGCGAGTGCTTTTTTGCTTTCTATACAAGGTAAATCTGTTGATTTAGAAGAACAGTATATTGATTTACAAATTCAGAAAGCTATTCAACAAGCTAAAAAAGAAGAAAAAACGATTGTCGAAGAAATAGAAATCACCGAAGTGGTACCACTTTGGAAACGCTATTGGGCAGTTGCGGCTTCAGTGATTGTATTGCTTGGAGCAACTTGGTTTGTGCTGAATAAAGATGCTAGTAAACAAGAATTTGCATTATATCAACAACAAGTTTTAGAAGCCCAATTAAGTAATGAACTCGTAGAAGTAATTAATGAAGGACAACAAGGCAAGTTGGTGCAATTGCCAGATGGGAGTTCGATTGTTTTGCAAAAAGATAGTCGCTTGAGTTATAAGAAAGCTTTTGATGCTGATAAAAGAGAAGTTTACTTGGTTGGAGAAGCATTTTTTGAAGTAGCCAAAAATCCAGAACGTCCGTTTTTTGTATATGCCAACGAATTGGTAACGAAAGTATTGGGAACGAGTTTTACCATCAAAGCTTTTGGCAAAGACCAAGACATCAGAGTGATAGTAAAAACAGGAAGAGTATCGGTATTTACCCAAACGGATAACAACGCCACTCAACTTAAAAATAATCGTGAATTAACAGGAATGGTTTTGACCGCCAATCAACAAGCCATTTATCAACGACAGGAAATTCGACTGGTGAAAGCCATTGTTGATAATCCTGTGATATTAACTTTACCAATTGAAAATCAAAAATTTGAATTCGTCGCAACGCCCATTTCAGAAGTATTTAGTATTCTTGAAAAATCTTATGGTGTTGATATTGTGTATGATGAAGAAGTGATGTCTAAATGTAGCATTACCGCTAAACTGGGCGATGAGCCACTCTTTGAAAAATTAAAATGGATTTGCTCTATCACAGAAGCGAGTTACGAAGTTTCGGATGGGCAAATTATTATCACTGGAAAACCCTGTAAATAAATTGTATTAATTCCTAAAATCAATTATAAAAAAAGGGTGAATGATGTTCCCGCATCATTCACCCGAAAAAGTCCCCTTCGCTTTGCTTTGACACAAACATCCAGAAATGGATGAGGGGATTGCTTTGCCAATTCTTTCCAACTAACAAATCATTCAAAAGTATGAAAAAAAAATTGCCATCGTATCAAATTTTACGAAAAATCATGAAAATCAGTTTACTGCAAATCGCCTTATCAGTTTTGTGCATGAGCTTTTCTTTTGCTCATGACACCAAAGCACAAGATTTGTTAAACAAGAAAGTAACGATTCATTTGAAAAAGAATGAAGTAGAGGATGTTTTACAGAAAATTGAAAAACTAGCAGGCATCAATTTTATGTACAGCCCAGAATTGATTGAATCAAAAAGAAAAGTTTCAATTGATGCTGAAAGCAAACCTTTATCAGAAGTTTTAACAGATTTTTTGTCTCCATTAAGTATTAATTATGAAGTATCTGGACAGCAAATTCTGTTAAAAAGAAAAAACGAAATCCCAGTAGAAAACAAAACCAACATCGTTCAAGAATCCGAAAAAATTGAAGAGGTTATCACAGGGACGGTTACGGATGAAAAAGGAGAAACACTTGTTGGGGTGAGTATTCAAATTAAAGGGACGACTCGTGGTACGACGACCGACCCAAACGGGAAGTATAAAATATCAATTCCTAACGAGCAAACAGTGTTGGTTTTTACTTCGGTAGGTTATATCAAAACAGAAGTAGCAGTTGGCAAGCAAACTTCATTGAATGTTGTTCTAAAAGCAGATATTGGAAACCTTGACGAAGTAATCGTTGTAGGTTATGGTACGCAAAAGAAAAGTGAAATTTCGGGAGCAGTATCAGTTGTTACTCCAAAAGAAATTTCGCAAAATCCTTCACCAAACTTGAGTAATTCATTGGTCGGGCAAACCGCAGGGCTTATCGCTACGCAGCGTTCTGGTGAACCAGGAAAAGATGGTTCAACTCTTTTGATTAGAGGGATTGGTACAACTGGAGACGCTTCACCAATTTTTGTGATTGATGGAATTGTACGTTCATCAAGCGATTTTGCTCAATTGAATTCAAGTGAAATACAGTCTTTTTCTATTTTGAAAGATGCCGCCAGTGCTGCCGTTTTTGGAATTCGTGCTGGTAATGGTGTCGTTCTTGTTACCACTAAAAGAGGTGTTGAGGGAAAAATGCAAATCAATTTTTCTTCTAATGTCGGTTTACAAGAGCGAACAAGAAACCCTCAATTTTTGAATTCTTATGAATTTGCATCACTCTACAATGAGGCATTAGCCAACGAAGGAAAAACTCCACTTTATTCAGCTGACGACTTAGAGAAATATCGTACACATTCAAGCCCAGATACTCATCCAGATTCAGATTGGTTTTCTACATTAAAGAAAAGTGCTTTAATGCGTAGTTACAATCTTTCTGCGAATGGTGGTTCTGATAAAGTACGCTATGCAACTTCTTTTGGCTATTTGAAACAAGATGGTATTATACCTTCAAATGTTTTTGATAGATATAATTTTAGAACTAACATAGATGCTAACGTAACAAGTACGACTAAGTTATCTTTTGATATTTCAGGTAGAGATGAAAAAACAAGCAACGTAGCATCAACAGAAGTATTTCGTTGGATGTCGGGAACACCACCGAATAGAGCGCCAATCAAATGGTCGAACGGCGAATATTCAAATGGTCCAACTTACCTAACCTTGCCTGAAAATGGATATAGAAAAACAGGTATTCAGTCGTTTAGAGGTCGAATAGAATTAGAACAACAAATACCATTTATTTTAGGCTTATCAATAAAGGGAATTGCAGCTTACGACAAAACTTTTACAAATAATAAAAATTGGACTTTCACCAAAACGCCTTTCTACAACAGACTTCCTGATGGAACTTTTACTGAGGGAGCAAAAGGAGCAAGTTTATTAGAACAAGGTTATGATGACAATCAGTCTGTAACGTTAGAAACACATTTGAATTACAAAAAGACAGTTGGATTAAGTGTGTTATCTGGTTTGCTGTTATACACACAGACATCACAAACATGGAATTCTACATGGGCTACCAGAGATGGCTATACTTTAGGAATTGATGAGTTAAATTTTGGAGCTGCTGCTAATCGTAACAACAGTGGTTATTCAGGAAGTAGCGGAAGACAAGGTATTGTTGGTAGATTTAACTGGTCTTATGATGACAAATACACCCTTGAAGGTAGTTTTAGAGCCGATGGCTCTGAGCAATTTGCTCCGGGCAAAAGATGGGGCTTTTTCCCATCGGTTTCTTTGGGTTATGTGATTTCTCAAGAGTCATTCTTAAAGCAATCATCAACGATTGATTATTTAAAGATTCGTGGTTCTTATGGTATTTTAGGAAACGACCGTTTAGGAAATCAGAGATTTCTTTACTTACAATCTTATTATGTAAATAGCTCGGCAGTATTTGGTAATGGAAATGTACAGCCTGGTATTAACGAAGGACGTTTATCGAACCCTGATGTAACTTGGGAAACTGTTAAAAAACTAAATATTGGAGTTGACGCAACACTTTGGAAAGGAAAATTAACAACAAGTGTGGATTATTTCTTCGATAAAAGAAGTGATATTTTGGCTGATAGAAACCTTTCTGTTCCTAGTCTTCTCGGTATAGGATTACCTATTGAAAACTTGGCAAAAGTTAATAACGGTGGTGTTGAATTTACTTTGGGTCATAAGAATAGAATCAATAAAGATTTACACTATTCAATGAGCGGGAACTTCACTTTTGTGAGAAACAAAATTGTTTTTATCGATGAAGCTAATTCAGACAATCCAAATATCAGAAGAACAGGATTACCACTTTATACACAATTTGGTTTAAAAGCGATTGGATTGTTCCAAACACAAGAGGAAGTAAACAGTGCGCCAAAACAAATTGGTAAAACCGCTCCTGGCGATATTCGTTATGAAGATATTAACAAAGATAATAAAATAGACGACCTTGATAGAGTAGCTATTGGGAAGTCAAATACACCTGAAATTATCTTTGGTTACAACGGAAATGTACAATACAAAAACTTTGAATTTTCATTCTTATTCCAAGGTGCTACCAATGTAGATCAATATTATGCTGGAGAAGGAGCATGGCCATTTTTTGTGGGCTCAGGAGCTTTGAAAGCAAATTTAGACCGTTGGACGCCAACAAACCCAAATGCTAGTGAACCACGTGTATTGATTGATGTAAGTAATCTTAATCATAGTGAATCTTCATTCTGGATGAAAGATGCTTCTTATGTTCGTCTTAAAAATATCGAATTAGCTTATAATCTTCCTGTGGAGAAATTAAAGCAAAAATTCATCAAAGGCTTACGTATTTATATTAATGCAAACAATATCGCTACGTGGTCGAAAATTAAAAACTATGACCCAGAAAATGCAAGCGGTAGAGGGTGGGATTATCCTCAATTTAGAATTTGGAACGTGGGTGTAAACTTTAGATTTTAAAATATAATTTTAAAAAGCATTAAAATGAAAAGAATAAATACAAAAGCATTGTGGTATAGATGTACCCTTGTGTGCATATCAATATTATTATTAATTAGTTGCGACAGCAATATTTTAAATCAAATACCAAAAGATTCACTTACAGAAGCAACCGTTTGGACAGACCCACAAGGAGCAACACAATTTGTAAATGCTATTTATGGTAGAATGCCTTCGGGCTTTGACCGTAATTACCAAGGATGGGCAAAAGGACTCTATTTATTAGATGGTGTTACTGACGATGGAGACGTTTGTATGCCTTGGACGCACTCTAATGAATTACAATCTGGTAACTTTTTACCTTCGGGAACTCCTTGGGGTGAAACTTGGGGCGACTATTATGCTTTAGTAAGAAAAACGAATGTTGCACTAGAGAACCTTGTAAGGCTAAAAGATGAAACCCTTAGAAACCGATTGATGGGCGAAACATACTTCTTGAGAGGATTTATTTATCATGAACTTTTAAGATTGTATGGAATGAAGGCTACAGGAGGTGCACCAACAGGAGTACCACTTATCAGTAAAAGTTTGACTTTGAATGATAATTTTCAATTGCCTCGTTCAACGTATGATGAAGTAGTAGATTTTATCATTGCTGATATGGATAAGGCTGCTTCTTTGCTTCCTAAAAAAGGAGCAATCGAAGCAGGTAGAGCAACTTCTGGTGCGGCGAATGCTTTGAAAAGTCGTGTGTTATTGTATGCAGAACGTTGGCAAGCAGCAGCAGATGCAGCCAATAAAGTTATCAATACAGACTATACTTTATTCAGCGATTACAGAACGTTATTTCTAACAAAAAATAATAATGAAGTAGTTTTTGCAAAGAAATTTCAAGCACCAGATAAAGTACATTTTGGCTTGAATAATGGATTTGATGTGGTTAACTCACCGCCATCAATCAAAGGAGGAAGTGATGCAGGTTGGGGCGGTAATGTGCCTACTCAGAATTTTGTTGATTCTTATGAAATGCTTGACGGAAAATCACAAGCTACTTCGCCTTTGTATAAAGCGAATGAACCTTACACAAATCTTGACCCTCGTTTTGAAGCAACTGTTGTACATAATGGCTCTACTTTCCGTGGACGATTAATTGAATTATTTCCGGGTGGTGCAGATGTAACAGGTAAACCAGAAGATACCAAAACAGGCTATATGCTTCGTAAATTCCACGAAGAGCAATACGTTATTTATACAAAAAGTAGCGATCAAGATTGGATTTTTATCAGATATGCAGAAGTTTTGTTGAATTATGCTGAAGCAAAAAATGAAGCTACAGGTCCGGATGCATCTATCTATAATGCCATCAATGCCATCAGAAAAAGAGCAGGAATGCCAGATTTAGAAACAGGACTTTCGAAAGAACAAATGCGTGTTAAAATCAGAAATGAACGTAGAATTGAATTAGCTTTTGAAGAACATCGTTTCTTTGATATTCGTAGATGGAAAATTGCTGAAAGCTTATTGAATGGACCTCTTTATGGTACGAAAGTAAGTAAAACAGGAAATACCGTGACTTATACACGTTATGCTTTTGAATCAAGAAATTTTCCCTCTAAATTATATGTATTGCCAATTCCGCAAGGAGAAATTGACAAAAACCCTGCTGCCAAGCAAATTGCTGGTTGGTAGATTTTTGAGATTTGACTAACAAAAAGAGGTTATCAGGAGTATTACTTGATAACCTCTTTTACTATTAATATTTTTTCCAATGAAACCAAGACTCATCCTTTTACTGCTTTTTCCAATTATTTATGCCTGTAATACGGCTTCTTCTGATGAAACCCTTTTTCAGCTTGTTAAGCCTGAAAATTCGGGAATTAACTTTGTGAATAATATTCAAGAAGACGAAAAGCTTAATTTATTAGAGTATCAATATTTGTACAACGGTGGCGGTGTTGCCATCGGCGATGTGAATAATGATGGTTTATCAGACATCTATTTCTCTGGAAATATGGTGCCAAATAAATTATATCTGAATAAAGGGAAATCGGATGATGCGTCTTTTCATTTTGAAGACATCACAGAAATTGCTGGTGTGGCAGGAAGAGAAAGATGGAAAACAGGAGTAAGCATGGCGGATGTGAATGGCGATGGGAAATTGGATATTTATGTATGTTACTCTGGTCCTGGGACGGATTTTGAGCGTAAAAATGAATTGTACATTAATACTGGTACTAAAAATGGTATTCCAACTTTTGTGGAAAGTGCTGCAAAATATGGTTTAGATGCTGTTGGAACTTACACAACACAAGTAGCTTTTTTTGATATGGACAAAGACGGTGACCTAGATATGTTTATGGTAAACCATGCCGAAATGTTCTACAATGCCTTTTTTAATACACAACGACTTCGCAAAACAAGACATCCTCAATATGGAAATAGACTTTACAGAAATGATAAGGGCTTCTTTAATGATGTAAGTGACGAAGCTGGAATACATGGGAGTGGCTTGAATTTTGGTTTGAACGTTTCTGTTGGCGATGTCAACAACGATACTTGGCCTGACCTTTACGTAACAAACGATTATAACGAACAAGATTTTTTATACATCAATCAGAAAAATGGACATTTCTCTGAAACCCTCAAAGAGAGTATCGGACATATTTCTAAGTTTTCGATGGGTTCTGATATTGTTGATTTTAACAATGATGATAAAGCTGATATTATTACAATGGATATGCTTCCAGAAGATAATCATCGTCAAAAATTACTGAAAGGTCCAGACGAATACGATACTTATAAATTGTTAGTTGATAGTGGTTTCCATCATCAAAACATGCGAAATATGCTTCAAGTAAATGTTGGAAATAACAAGGAAGGCATTCCACAATTTAGTGAAATCGGTCAATTAGCTGGTATGTCGAATACAGATTGGAGTTGGAGTCCATTAGTTTGTGATTTTGATAATGATGGTAAAAAGGATTTATACATCACCAATGGATACTTGCGAGATTACACCAATATGGATTTCTTGAAATATACTTATCAAGAAGAAGCCGATAAAGCCCGAGCACAAGGACAAAAAATCAATACTTGGGAATTAATCAAAAAGATGTCTAGCACCAAAGTAAGCAATTATTGTTTCTTGAATAAAAATACAGATGAAGGATTAATCTTTGAAAATACTACCTCAAAATGGGGTTTAGCAGAACCTTCTATCAGTACTGGTGCGGCTTATGCTGATTTAGATAATGATGGCGACCTCGATTTGGTTGTAAATAACAGTAATTCGCCCGCTATGGTTTTTGAAAACCGTAGTCGTCAGCTTTCTAAAAATCATTATATCAAACTAAAATTAAAAGAAAGTACAGCAAATACTTTTGCGCTTGGAGCGAAAGTAATGCTACAAACCAAAAGTGGCACACAAATGCAAGAATTGTATGCTGCACATGGTTTTCAAAGTAGCGTTGAGCCTGCTTTACACTTTGGTTTAGGAAAAGACGAACAGATTAAAATCTTAAAAATTTACTGGACGAATGGCAAAGTAACAACTTTAAATAACGTAAAAGCGGATACTACGCTTACGATTCAAAGTAATACTGGCATTGCTCCAAATATTCAGCCTGAATCGAAATCATCACCACTCTTTTCAGATTATACACTGACGTCAAATCTAAATTATCAACATCAAGAAACACCCTTTGTCGATTTTAAACATCAATCGCTTTTGCCTTATCAGCTTTCCAAACAAGGACCATTTATTGCCAAAGGAGATGTAAATGGAGATGGATTAGAAGATATTTTTATCAGTGGAAACCAACAAAAGGCTGGAGAATTATTCTTGCAAAAAAGTAATGGTTCATTTCAAAAATCGCCTTCTCAGCCTTGGGTAAAAGAAAGTCTTGCAAAAGATGCTGGAGTAACGTTTTTTGATGCTGATAATGACAAAGATTTAGATTTATTCATCGTCAGAGGAGGGGCAGAATTAGAAGCTCATTCGCCGTTGTATCAAGACCAACTGTATATAAATAACGGGAAAGGCATTTTTACAAATACTTCTGGAGCTCTGCCCGATTTAGCCAGTAACGGAAGTTGTGTTGCCACTGCCGATTATGACAAAGATGGAGATTTGGATATTTTCGTAGGTGGTCGTTCAATGCCAAGTCGCTTTCCAGAAGCTGATTATTGTTATTTATTAAGGAATGAAAGTAAAGGAGGAAAGCCTCTTTTTAAATATGCAACTGAACAAAAAGAGTCGTCTCTTCGTCGTCCAGGCATCGTTACTTCGGCGTCTTGGACGGACATCGATAAAGATGGTTGGATAGATTTAATCATTGCAGGAGAATTTATGCCGATTACGATTTATGAAAATCAGCGTGGACAATTGGTCAATCAAATCCAAAAGTATGGCTTAGAAAACACCAACGGATTTTGGGCAAAAGTCGTGATTGAAGACATGGATAATGATGGGGATTTAGATATTATTGCTGGAAACTTAGGACAGAATACCCAATTTAAAGCTTCTGAAAAAGAGCCTGTTACGCTTTGCTATGCAGATTTCGACCAAAATGGAACAATCGACCCATTGATTTGCTATTATGTTCAAGGCAAAAGCTATCCACTTGCTTCATTGGATGAATTAGCCAATCAATTGCCAGTTGTTAGGAAGAAGTTTTTGAAATATAAAGATTATGCGGAGGCTAGTTTAGAAGATTTACTTTCGCCAGAACAACTTAAAGGAGCCAATACTTTAAAAATTAATACATTAAGCACTACCTATTTCGAAAATGCAGGGAATGGTAAATTCACCGCCAAAACTTTGCCTTTGTCTGCTCAAGTTTCATTAGCTTCCTGTATTACTGTTGAGGATTTTAATCAAGACGGCAAAAAAGACATACTTGTAGCTGGAAATTTCTATCCGTGGCGGGTACAATTGGGTAAAAATGATGCTTCTATGGGTTCGCTCTTATTAGGAAATGGGAAGGGTAAATTTACTTCAGTTCCTAATCAAGAAGCTGGTTTAATGCTAAAAGGTGATGTCAGAGATATGAGCACGATTCAATTAGCCAATCAAAACAAAGTCATGATTTATACTCGAAATTCGGATAAAGTAGGAGTTTTGATGAAATTGGTGAAGTAAACTACTTCACCAAAACCCAACGATTCACCGTATTGTTTCGTCCTTCTATCAAGATTTTATAGAAGGACGATTTTTTTTGACTTACATCTACCGTGATACTTTCTTGGGTATTCGGCACAGTGTCGATTAATTCATAGAGGTCTTTGCCTCCTTCTTCAAAATGGTTGGTTGTACTCAGCCATATTTTTACTTTGCCTTTTTTCTCTAAGGCTTTCCATGAAATTTGTAAACTATCTTTTGTTAAAACTGCATTCGGGTTTGCTACTGAAACAGGATTGATTAGAGCTACGCCGTCTATTTCTACCAGATTTTCTGCTGGAATTTTCAGTCCGATAAAACGAGCTATCGTAGGCATAATATCTACAATGGCAGGTTGGTTTTCCTGAAAGTAATTATTCAAAGGTTTGGCATTGGTTGCTATCCAAGTAGTACGTTCTCTTTCCGACTGTCCACCGTGATTTTTACCTGTTTTAGCATCTCTCCCGTGGTCGGTCGTAATCACAATTAGCCAATCTTCTTTAAAGTTTTTCTTTCTGTACTCTATCGCTTCCCACACTTTGCCGATTTGATTGTCCACATAGCCCAAAGCTTTGGTGAAGAATTGCTCACTATCGCCATACTTATGTCCCATATCATCAGAATATTCCAAATATACCCATGACAAATCTGGGGCGTTTTCTTTGATACTTTTAGCCGCTTCATCACTTACTTTTTCGTCGATTTTATGAATGTATTCGCTTTGTTTATCGTGTGGATAAGTAAGCGTGTCCAACTCATAGCCATCGGCTACAAAATCCATTTTAATATTGCCTGCATTGGTCAAAGACTCGCCAATCAATTTGGTTCTATTGTCTAACCATGTAGAATAAACGCCTATTTTCTTTTCGGGATATTGACTTTTCAATAACCTAAAAATATTCCAATAATGATAATTCGGTTTTTTAATATCATTGCCCCAAACATTATGTTTATTCACCCAAGTACCCGTTAGCAAACTATTGTAACCCACTGCCGAAATCGTTGGCGTTTGTGAGTATTGTCCTTTTTCACCGCCAACGAATGCCCTTTTGTACGCTCCGATGGCACTAATTTTCTTTAAATTAGGCATTTCAGCTTTTTCGATGGCATCAGCAGGAATGCCGTCAACTATCATAAAAACTACTTTTTTAGCTGTTTTTTGTGCAAAAGTTGTCGATGAAACAATTAGTATATAAAAAAGAATTTGGAAGATTTTCATGGTTTTGTCTATCTATCGTTTGTTAATGAAAGCTTATTGCCAAAGGCTAAAAGCTATTTTTCAACAAAATTCATACTTCTTCTTCACAAGTCTATCATTCTCTATTTTATTTAATTGTTAATAAGCGGAGAGATTTGGGATTTGGGATGTCGGATTTCGGAATAGATTTCTTTATTGAATTTAAAATCACTCAATAAAACACCTCCCCACAAATCAGTAGAGAATTTATTAATGGTATTTATATTTTCGCTTTTATTGATGAGAAAAAAAGCTAAAAATACGCATGGCATGACTATTAAATCACTTGATAAAGGATAATTTCAATGAGACTTTATCAAAAACAATCACTAAATCACTCATTCACAACTCACTAATTATCTATGGAATTTTTAGAAACACTTTATAACGAAATCATCGGCTTTTTTAGCTTTGGCGGACTGATTGAAATTATCGAAACAGACAATTACAAAGCCTTATTAACCCAAGACGGCATCGGTAAAGCTTTAGGCCCACTGATTCCCGTTTTGTTGCTTTTTGAAATTATCCGTGCCTTTTTTTATCGCCGACTTACTTTTACGCAATACAAAATCTCATTTTTTACTTACGTTTTCAACCGATTTATTTCTCGGTTTATTTCTATCGGAATGGTCGGGCTGTGTATTGCTCTCTTTGAACCTTACGCCATTTTCAAGACAGAATTTACTTGGTATTGGTTTATTTACGGTTATGTAGTGTGGGAATTTGCCCATTTTATTTACCATTTTCTTGGGCATAAAGTACGTCTTTTTTGGTGTTTGCACTCTACCCATCACGCACCCGAATACATGAATTTGTCGGTGACATACACACACTTTTTTCTGGAAGGGCCTTATGCTGATATTATTCGTACTACGATTTGTATTTTGTTGGGTGTAAATCCTCCTTTGTTATTTCTCATCATGTTTATAGATGGTACTTGGGGAGCATTTATTCATATTGGCGAAAATATTATGGTGGATGCTCGTTTGGGTTTTTTGAATAAAATTATTCTTACACCTTCACACCACAGAGTACACCATGCCAAAAACCCTATATATATGGATACTAATTTTTGTAATCTATTGAATATTTGGGACAAAGCTTTTGGCACGCTGCAAGACGAAAAAGAAGAGGAAGTGATAGAATATGGTATTAGCAGACCAATGAAGTCAGGTGATTTTTTAGATGCTTATTTTGGCGAAATCACTTTATTGCTGAAAGATGTTTATCAAGCCCCAAGTCTAAAAGCTAAGGTTTTATATATTTTTATGCCTCCGGGCTGGCATCATTCAGGCAATCATAAAACAGCGAAAATTGTGAAGAAGGAGTATTTTGATAGCGTTAAGGGGTGAGATTTGAGCTATTAGCTTTGAGCTATGAGAGGTGAGCTTTTTTGCCGTAGTTCGTGTCTCACGAACTACATCGCCGCTGTTCCACGTCTTTAGATAAGGAATTACCAATAATACTGATGGTATGACTTCAAGTCATGCCATCAGTGCACTCAGAGTGCATTAGAGTTCACTCGAAGCGGTCTTATAGAGCACTCAGAGTGCATTAGAGTTCACTCGAAGCGGTCTTATAGAGCACTCAGAGTGCATTAGAGTTCACTCGAAGCGGTCTTACAGAGCACTCAGAGTGCATTAGAGTTCACTTGAAGTGGTCTTATAGAGCATTCAGAGTGCATTAGAGTTCACTCGAAGCGGTCTTATAGAGCACTCAGAGTGCATTAGAGTTCACTCGAAGTGGTCTTATAGAGCACTCAGAGTGCATTAGAGTTCACTCGAAGTGGTCTTATAGAGCACTCAGAGTGCATTAGAGTTCACTTGAAGCGGTCTTATAGAGCACTCAGAGTGCATTAGTGTTCGCTTAAATTGGTCTTGTTTATTGAACATCCCAACATTACTTTGTTCAAAGACATAAGGCGGATTAAAATGTCTTTTTAACAAGCCTCCTATTTTCAAACACGATAAGTAAATAATCAACCAGACAATAACAGCTATAAAAATTTGCACTATATAATACTGATGCTTAATATATGTGGTTTTATCATAATGTTTTACAACCCATGCTCTTGAACCATTGGGGCTGTAATATTTACCCGCCAAATAGAAAATGTATATTGGCACAATTAAAAAAAACATAACCCAATATTCATTTAAAAAATCAGTATTTAGATAATGTTTTACTAAAGGAGAAATAACTAATTTTAGGGGCATAATGTATATGAAAATATACACACTTAAACCAAATCTGGCATTTTCATAATTATTCCTTTTGTATCCTCTTCTATTAAGTTGATACATGAAATAATATAAAAAATCTAAAATCCTTTTCATTCTTTAGTACATTAACAGATATAAATATATCCTAAAAATAAATTATCATTCTCTTGAAAGAAAAGACTTATTTCATCTCCCTCCTCAGTTTTGACTTCAATAAATAAAATGTTTTCAGATTTACTTTTATCTAATTTGGATACAACCTCATTAAGCCCTTCATAAAAATTAGTATCTCCTGATTTCTGTCTAAAATTAGCATCTGAAAACATATTATTTCGGACTCCATAAATATCTAATAGAAGGACTCTCGTTTGTACAAATTTTTCTAAAATCTCTACTTGACTTATTTGATTAATCACCTCAAATGGTAAATCACTATTTTTGATAATGCTTAATAGTTCTTTTGTTTTCATTGAATTATGCGAATATCCTACTTCCGCTGTCAAACGTATTTATGGAACAATAAACAAGAATAACTCTTTTCCTCTAAACCTATTTAATTTTCCTAACAAGCATTTCAAAATTACTTTCCCCTTAAAACAAACATAGCCCCCCAAATCAATACGACTCTGAAAAGCTATGTTTATACTCGTCAAAAAGCTTAAAGCCTATTGCCTACAGCTTAAAGCATGAAAGCTACTTCCCAAACTTCCCTCCAAAGAAATCGCCTTTGTTCCATGTTGGGGCTGTGTTTTCGTTGGCGGTGAAATAGCCGATTAGGAAATTCACTTTTACGTGTGTTGCCGCTGCTTGGAAATCAAAAGGCTGATTCATGTCATCTTGTGGCGTATGGTAAATGGTACTTCGCCAAGCTACGTCCGATTTACTTCTATCAACGCTATCTTCTGGCACAGTCATAAAACCACTTTTGATAAATAATGCTGGAATGCCTTTTTTGATAAAACTAAAATGGTCGCTTCTTACAAAAACTACTTGCTCTGGAAATGGGTCGGGACTAACCTTTAAATTCAATATTTTCGTAGCCTGTGCTACTTGTTTTGAAAGACTTGAATGCTGTGCTCCGTAAGGCACAATATCTAAAATCGGGTGAAAGAAAAATGGCATATCAATTGCTAAATTGGCTACCATTTTGGCATCTTTGATAGGAAGATTATTGGCGAAATAATCAGAACCCAATAAGCCATATTCTTCGCCCGTAACCACTGCAATAATGATAGAACGCTTGGGAGCTTTGGGCAAGGCACGATAAGCATGAGCAATTTCTAAAAGAATAGAAACCCCAGAAGCGTTGTCGTGAGCTCCATTATAAATTGAATCGTTTTTCACGGCTGCACCGATACCAAAGTGGTCGAGGTGGGCGGCATACACTACGTACTCATCTTTTAATTTCGGGTCGCTTCCTTCGATTACTCCCACTAAATTTGAACCTTGCACAAACTGGTAAGCCGTTTTTACTTTCAGTTTTGCAATGATATTTAGCGGAAAAGATTGAGCTTTATTAGCTTTAGCATTGGCGTAAATTTCCTCTGCTTTTTTGCCTGAATTACTGAATAGTTTTTCGGCATATTCATTGTTTAGAATAACGATTCCTTTCAATTCGGGGAAACCGTCTTTGGCAATATTGTTTTCGTCCAACCATTTAAAAGAGCCTTGTTTCGAGCGACGCACTGTGGCATCCCAAGTACTTCTTTTGTCGGTTGGTACGCTGAAAGTAATTGCTCCAATAGCTCCACGCTTGATTGCCTCGTTGAATTTTACGGTATTGTTGGTAAAGTATGCACGCTCGTTTGAACCAAAAGATTCTGGTGCGGCATTGAGCATTACTACAATTTTACCTTTTACATCAATGTTTTGGTAATCGTCATAATTCAATTCGGGAGCATGAACGCCAAAGCCCACAAAAACCAAAGGGGCTTCGATTTCAGAATTTTCATTGATAAAATTTGGACTGAAAATAAAGTGTTTGTTGTAATCTAAAACCTCCTCTTTCCCGTTGACGAACAAAGATAAAGTACTTTCTTTTTCTCGAACAACGCCTTTTCTAAGCGGTACTTTTTGCAAATAAGAATTGCCGTTGATGGCGGGCTTCAAACCCAAAGCCATAAATTGTGTTTCAGTATACTTTGAAGCCAAAGCAAAACCACGTGTTCCGGGCTGGCGACCTTCTAATAAATCATCTGAAAGATAGGTCATCGTGGCTTTAATAGCATCAGGATTAATCGCTTGAAGGGCTTTTTTTGGAACGGATTGCCCGAAAAGTAAAGTTTGTGAACATAGAAATAGGAGTGAAATCCCTGTTAATAAGCTTTTTTTCATGTTGATGAATTATTGAGTGAATGAGTGAGTTGTGATTTAGTGATTGATAATCGATGGATGATTGACTTAAAGTTGTTTAGTTTAAGATGATATAGGTAAACATAAAAGCTCAAGCTTTTCTCTTAGCCAAGATGCAAAAAGGCTTATAGCATACAGCATTTTTACAAAAATACTTAACAAAGCCAGAGTTTGTAATGCTTTATATTTATTCTTTGAAGGGATTAAATAAAATTGAAAAATTCTTAAATTTTCTAGTCTAATCCCTTGATAATCAAATTAAAATCTGTACTTTTGCAAGCTAGTTGAAATTCGACGAAATCTCATTGAGTTTTAATAAAGGTAGTTATTTCCGAGACACATCCTTTTTTCGTAGGAAGAATGCAAGGGAAATAATTTACTCACTTCTACGAGGCTCCATTTTTTTCTTACGCTAATTTGCTGTAAGTCATTGATTTAAAGATTTTTTAGATATGTTTTTATTCGGAATTGAAAGGTATTTCAATGCAAAAGTTTTCAGTTTGATGTTCCATTGTTGAACATCAAAGACTTTTTTATTGCCCTTACATTTTACCGATTAAGAAATATCAGATTGTAAACTTCAAAACAGTAACAGCCTTGACACAGATGACAAAAACGGGCAGAATTTCTTTTGCCAAAGTCAAAAACTTACTCGAATACCCAGATTTCTTGGATATTCAGGTTAAGTCGTTTCAGGATTTCTTCCAGTTGGAAACCGCAGCGGAGAATCGTACTGACGAAGGTCTTTTCAAAGTATTTGCTGAGAACTTCCCAATTGCCGATTCTCGTGAAAACTTTGTCCTTCACTTTATTGATTACTCAGTAGATCCACCGAAATACTCTGTTGATGAGTGTATCGACCGTGGTCTTACGTATTCAGTACCTTTGAAAGCAAAGTTGCGCCTTATCTGTAATGATACAGACAACGAAGATTTCGAAACTATCGAACAGGAAGTGTTCTTAGGGAATATCCCTTACATGACTGAGCGTGGTTCTTTCGTAATTAATGGTGCTGAACGTGTAATCGTATCTCAATTACACCGTTCGCCAGGTGTGTTCTTCTCTCAGAGTCGTCACACAAATGGTACTAAATTATATTCAGCACGTATTATCCCATTCAAAGGTTCTTGGATTGAATTTGCTACAGACGTTAACAACGTAATGTATGCTTATATCGACCGTAAGAAGAAGTTTCCAGTAACTACGCTTTTGCGTGCTATTGGTTATGGTTCTGATAAAGACATTTTAGATTTATTTGGCCTTTCAGAAGAAATCAAAGTTGATCGTGCTAACTTGAATAAAGCTGTTGGTCGCCGTTTGGCTGCTAGGGTTTTAAGAACTTGGCAAGAAGATTTCGTAGATGAGGATACTGGTGAAGTAGTTTCTATCGACCGTAACGAAGTATTATTAGAACGTGATTCTACGATTACTTCTGACGATATCGATACAATCATTGATGCTGATTTAGACACAATCATTCTTCATAAAGAAGATATGAACGTGAATGATTATAACATCATCTATAATACTTTACAGAAAGATTCATCTAACTCAGAAAAAGAAGCGGTTGAGCAAATTTACCGTCAGTTGCGTAATACAGAAGCACCTGATGAGCAAACAGCTCGTGATATTATCCAAAACTTGTTCTTCTCTGACAAACGTTATGATTTAGGTGAAGTAGGTCGTTATAGAATCAACAAGAAATTGGGTCATGATATTCCGATGGAAACAAAAGTATTAACGAAAGCAGATATTATCTCTATCGTGAAATACCTAATCGGATTAATTAATTCAAAAGCACTAATTGATGATATTGACCACTTGTCTAACCGTCGTGTTCGTACAGTAGGGGAACAATTATATGCACAGTTTGGTGTTGGTTTGGCTCGTATGGCTCGTACTATCAAAGAACGTATGAACGTTCGTGATAACGAAGACTTCAAGCCAGTTGATTTGATTAATGCTCGTACACTTTCGTCAGTAATCAACTCATTCTTCGGTACCAACCAGCTTTCACAATTCATGGATCAGACCAACCCATTGGCTGAGATTACGCATAAGCGTCGTCTTTCAGCACTTGGGCCAGGTGGTTTATCTCGTGAACGTGCAGGTTTCGAGGTTCGTGACGTTCACTATACGCACTACGGTCGTTTGTGTACGATTGAAACTCCAGAAGGACCAAACATCGGTTTGATTTCATCACTTTGTGTGCATGCTAAAATCAACTCGATGGGCTTTATCGAAACACCTTATCGTACTATTGAAGACGGTAAAGTGAAAGTAGATGAAATTACATTCTTTACTGCTGAAGAAGAAGATGGCAAAAACATTGTACAAGCAAATGCTCGTTACAACGAAGATGGCGTATTTACTTCAGACCGTGTAAAAGCTCGTTTTGAAGGTGACTTCCCATTAGTAGATCCTAAAGAGGCTCAATTAATGGATATTGCACCAAACCAAATTGTATCGGTTGCGGCTTCTTTGATTCCTTTCTTGGAACATGATGATGCTAACCGTGCCTTGATGGGTTCAAACATGCAACGTCAGGCTGTACCATTGTTACGTCCTGAAAATCCAATTGTAGGTACTGGTTTAGAAGCAAGTGTTGCTTTAGATTCACGTACTTTAGTTGTTGCTGAAGCTGACGGTGTAATTGAATATGTTGACAGTATCAAAATCGTAGTAAAATACGATATGTCGCCAGAAGAATATTTAGTAAGTTTTGACGGAGATACTAAGGAATATAAATTAATTAAATTCCGTAGAACCAACCAAGATACTACTATCAACTTAAAGCCAATCGTTCGTAAAGGTCAGCGTGTTTCAAAAGGACAAGCACTTTGTGAAGGATACGCTACTCAGCAAGGAGAATTAGCATTAGGACGTAACATGAAAGTGGCCTTCATGCCATGGCAAGGTTACAACTTCGAGGATGCTATTGTAATTTCTGAGAAAGTTGTTCGTGATGATATTTTTACTTCTATTCACATTGAAGAATTTGAATTGGAAGTACGTGATACAAAACGTGGTGAAGAAGAATTAACAGCGGAAATACCGAACGTAGCAGAAGAAACTGTGAAAAATTTGGATGAAAGCGGTGTGATTCGTGTAGGTTCAGAAGTAAAAGAAGGAGATATCTTGATTGGTAAGATTACACCAAAAGGAGAATCTGACCCAACTCCAGAAGAAAAATTATTGCGTGCTATCTTCGGTGATAAAGCAGGTGATGTGAAAGATGCTTCTAAAAAAGCGCCTCCATCATTGAAAGGTGTTGTAATTGATACAAAACTTTTCAGCCGTCCTAAGAAAGATAAAGACGAACGTGAGAAAGCTAAGAAAGAAATCGCTTCTTTATCAAAACAATTATCAAAAGATTTGACTGCCATCCGTGCAATGATGATTGGTAAGATGATTGAATTGTTAGAAGGTAAAATTTCTGGTGGTATCAAGCATAAATTCGGAACGGTAATTATTGAAGCAGGAACGAAATTGACTGGTCGTATGATCGAGGAAGCGTTGTTCCCAGCTAAAAACTTATACCGTGACGATAGTTCATATAGCGTTCCTGAAGAAGCTAACTTATTAGCTGATTTAATTCTTGAAAATGCTACTGAAGAATCTGAAATCAACATCTTGTTGTTGCAAATGGTGAAAAACTATAACGTTCGTCGTAACGAAGTAGTAGGTCGCTACAAACGTGAGAAGTTTGTTTTAGAAGTAGGAGATGAATTGCCTGCAGGTATCGTGAAATTAGCGAAAGTATATATCGCTAAGAAACGTAAGTTGAAAGTAGGTGATAAGATGGCGGGTCGTCACGGTAACAAAGGGGTTGTTGCCCGTATTGTACGTGATGAAGATATGCCATTCTTAGAAGACGGAACGCCAGTTGAAATCGTGTTGAACCCACTAGGGGTACCTTCACGTATGAACATTGGTCAGATTTATGAAACCGTATTAGCATGGGCAGGTGAAAAACTTGGTCGTAAATACGCTTCTCCAATCTTTGATGGTGGTACTGAAGCTGAGGTTGCGAAAGAATTAGAAGAAGCAGGTTTACCATCATGGGGACGTACTTACTTATACAATGGTTTGACAGGAGAAATGTTCGACCAACCTGTAACAGTAGGTATTATCTATATGTTGAAATTAGGTCACTTAGTTGATGATAAGATGCACGCTCGTTCAATCGGACCATACTCATTAATTACACAACAACCATTGGGTGGTAAAGCTCAATTTGGTGGTCAGCGTTTTGGTGAAATGGAGGTTTGGGCATTAGAAGCATTTGGTGCAGCTAACATCTTACAAGAAATCTTGACAGTGAAATCTGATGACGTGATTGGTAGAGCTAAGGCTTACGAAGCTATCGTTAAAGGAGAAAGCATGCCAAAACCAGGTATTCCAGAATCATTCAACGTTTTGATTCACGAATTAAGAGGTTTAGCATTAGAGATTACTTTAGAGTAATAATATATAGATTGGCACACGAGTAATCGTGTGCCAATTAAAAGATAAGAAACGTAAAATGTAAAGGTCAATCAGTAATTTATGCGTCAATATTCAAAAAAAACCTTCGTTTGGATTGCTTGGATGTGGATGATTTTTTTTCTGATGCCAACATTTGAAGGTGTTCACGAATATACTAAAGGACTCGACCCCTCTTGGTGTATTGCATTGAAAGTTGCGATTGAAAATAAATTTCGTTTCGGACAGGATTTCTTGTTTACTTATGGCCCTTTGGGCTTTTTAAATACAGGTTATATTCCAAGTGGTTTTGTTTATCAACTCGTTTCTTTTCTAGTTCATTTATTAATACAAGTCGGTTTTGTTGTATTAATCATTGAAATCGTAAAAAAGTCAGCATCAAAAGTGATTGCATTGTTTTTTGCTGGGCTGTGTTTTTTCCCTTATCGTTTTGTAGGAGATTTATCATTTACATTATTGATTCTTCAAATAGGATTTTTGTTACTCTTTTTACAAAATAAGAAAATTTACAGTTTAGGCATCGTTACAATCATTACGATTATTGCCTTTTTTATTAAACTGAATTTAAGCCTAGCGATGCTAGTAATATGGTTCGGTTCGTTATTGTTCTTTGTTTTAAGGCGTTATTTAACAATAAAGTTTGCCACAGTTTTAGCAAGTTCGACTATCGTACTGATGTTAATATTGGCATTTATATTACAAACTGATATTTTGATTTACCTGACATCAGGTGTAAAATTAATTGATGGATATATAGATGCTCAGGCTGTGATGAACGATATTAATGGAATTAGGCTTGTTTTAGCTTTATTGGCATTATTGGTGATAATATCTCTGTTTCTAGGAATTTGTTGGGACTATCTACCATTCAAAGTAAACAATAAGGAATTAATTGCAGACCGTTTCTATGTGATTTGTTTGATAGCAATGTCTTTGTTTTTGAGTTATAAACAAAGTTTTGCTTCTTTATCATCAACCAATTTATATGGCTTTTTCTTGTTTTTCCCAGTAATGATAGGGTTAATCTTATTGGTTGAAAACAGCAAAAAAATACAGATAAAAGTAATCGTTTTGATTCTCTGTAGTCTTTTGTTTAGAAATGCGATTCATTGGTACTGGACGGGCAATTTAAGAGATTACGTATTTTCAGCTTTGCCAACAGCTAAGAAAGACTTAGGAAATTGGCAACACCGAGAATCCACTATTGAAGGCATCGGTACTTTTATCAGTACTTCTTCGGTAGTAAGATTTTTTAGTCATTCATTTGATGATGAAAATATTACTTATACCAAAGAAGATGTGCTTGAAAGAAGTTTCCCCCATTCGGTAAATGAGTATTTGAGTAAAGGAACAGTTGATATTTTGCCTTGGGAAATATCTTATATAATGGTTAATAAACTAAAGTATAATCCAAGACCCATCGTGCAAACTTATCAGGCATATTCTGGTTACTTAGATAGTTTGAACGCCCAGAAGTACCAATCTTCAACGGCTCCAGATTATTTATTATATCAGGAATTCCCTTACAGAGAACAGTACTTTTTTTGGGATGAAGACAGAACAAAACTGTGTATGCTTGCCAATTACAAAGTTGTTGATACACTTGCCGTTAAACAATCTGTAGGTTACGACAGTCTGTTGGTTTTAAAGCAAAATACGAACAAGAAAACAGTTCAGTACAATCTGGCAAAAAAAGTTACAGTAAAGACTTTTGAAAAAATTGACTTACCTGATTCAGATGAATTACTTTTTTTGAAATTCAACCTGAAATATTCTTTGTTCGGACAAATTACCAGATTAGCTTTTCAGCCGCCTTATTTGTTTGTGAACTTTGTTTATGACGATAATCGTGTAGAAAGGTTTAGAGTAATTCCATCAGTACTAAAAGGAGGAGTTATTGCCAATATTAAAGTAAAGAGTTTTTCAGATGCTAGTACTTTTTTTAATACTAAAGGTTTGAAAAACACCAAGATTAAATCAATTCAATTAGATAGTCCTTATCAATGGGGCTTCAGTGATTCTACTGAGATTTCGATTGAAAAAGTAATATTTTAATAGTTTTCATCTGATTGATAATTAATTGAACGTCAATAAAATACATTCTTATATGTCATTCAAAAAGAATAGAAAATTAAACAGTGAGTTCTCTAAGGTAACCATTTCATTGGCGTCACCTGAGTCGATTCTTGAAGGATCACACGGAGAAGTTACTCAACCGGAAACAATCAACTATAGAACTTACAAACCAGAAATGGGTGGTTTGTTCTGTGAGCGTATTTTCGGCCCTACAAAAGACTGGGAATGTCACTGTGGGAAATATAAACGTATTCGTTATAAAGGTATCATCTGCGACCGTTGCGGTGTAGAAGTTACTGAGAAAAAAGTACGTCGTGAGCGTATGGGACACATCGAATTAGTTGTGCCTGTTGCTCACATTTGGTACTTCCGTAGCTTACCAAACAAAATTGGTTACTTGTTAGGTCTTTCTACGAAAAAACTTGACCAAGTAATTTATTACGAAAGATACGTAGTAGTTCAAGCTGGGGTAAAAGCTGAAGATGGTGTTAACAAAATGGACTTCTTAACTGAAGACGAATATTTGGACATTATCGACAAGTTACCTCGTGAAAACCAATTGTTACCAGACGAAGATCCTCAGAAATTCATTGCTAAGATGGGTGCTGAGGCGTTGGATATGTTGTTGAAACGTACTGAATTAGATAATTTATCTTATGACTTACGTCACTCGGCAGCAAACGATACTTCTCAACAACGTAAGGCTGAAGCCTTGAAACGTTTGAAAGTAGTTGAAGCTTTCCGTGAAGCGGGTACTCGTATCGAGAACAAGCCAGAATGGATGGTTATCAAAATGGTACCAGTAATTCCACCAGAATTGCGTCCGCTTGTACCTTTAGATGGTGGTCGTTTTGCGACTTCGGATTTAAATGACCTTTACCGTCGTGTAATTATCCGTAACAACCGTTTGAAGCGTTTGATCGAAATCAAAGCGCCAGAAGTAATCTTGCGTAACGAAAAGCGTATGTTACAAGAGGCTGTCGATTCATTATTCGATAACTCACGTAAAATCAATGCTGTTCGTTCAGAAGGTAACCGTGCTTTGAAATCACTTTCAGATATGTTGAAAGGTAAGCAAGGACGTTTCCGTCAGAACTTACTAGGTAAACGTGTCGATTACTCTGGTCGTTCGGTAATTGTGGTTGGTCCAGAATTGAAAATGCACGAATGTGGGTTGCCAAAAGATATGGCTGCCGAGCTTTTCAAACCATTTGTTATCAGAAAATTGATTGAAAGAGGTATCGTGAAAACGGTAAAATCTGCCAAGAAAATTGTTGATAGAAAAGACCCTGTAGTTTGGGATATTTTGGAAAACGTAATGAAAGGACATCCTGTTCTTCTAAACCGTGCCCCTACGCTTCACCGTTTGGGTATTCAGGCATTCCAACCTAAATTGATTGAAGGAAAAGCAATCCAATTGCACCCATTAACTTGTACGGCATTTAACGCCGATTTTGATGGTGACCAGATGGCGGTACACGTACCACTTGGACAAGAAGCAATTTTGGAAGCATCTCTTTTAATGTTAGGTTCGCACAATATCTTGAACCCAGCCAACGGAGCGCCTATTACTGTACCTTCACAAGATATGGTTCTTGGTTTATACTACGTAACAAAAGGACGTAGACATACACCAGAATATGAAGTGAAAGGTGAAGGCATGAAGTTCTACGGTTTCGAAGAAGTTGTAATCGGGATGAACGAAGGAGTTGTTTCTAAACACGCTAATATTGAAGTAAAAGCGAAAGTGCGTAAAGAAGATGGTACTTTGGTTGACGAAATGGTGAAAACTGTTGCTGGCCGTGTATTGTTCAACCTTTGCGTTCCTGAAGAAGTAGGATATATCAATGAATTGTTGACTAAGAAGAAATTACAACAAATCATTGCTACAGTATTTAAAATCTCTGGAGTTGCTCGTACTGCGAAATTCTTAGATGATATTAAAGACCTAGGATACCAAATGGCATTCAAAGGTGGTCTTTCAATGGGTATCGGTGACATCATCGTTCCTGAAGAAAAAGCTGCTTTAGTTGCGCAAGCAAAAGATAGAGTATCTGAAGTAACAGATAACTATTTGATGGGTTTAATTACAGATAATGAACGTTATAATGCTGTAATTGATATTTGGACATCAGTGAACAAGAAAATCACTGATACCTTGATGAATCAAATGGAAAACGATAAACAAGGTTTCAATGCCATCTATATGATGATGCACTCTGGAGCTCGTGGTTCTCGTGAACAGATTCGTCAGTTAGGTGGTATGCGTGGTTTGATGGCGAAACCTCAGAAGAACTTACAAGGTTCGGTTGGTGAAATCATCGAAAACCCAATCCTTTCTAACTTTAAAGAAGGTCTTGACGTATTAGAGTACTTTATCTCTACTCACGGTGCTCGTAAAGGTCTTGCCGATACAGCCTTGAAAACCGCCGATGCGGGTTACTTAACTCGTCGTTTGCATGACGTTGCTCAAGATGTAATCGTAAATGAAGAAGATTGCGGTACTTTAAGAGGTATCCAAACTTCAGCATTGAAAGATAACGAAGAAATCATTGAACCATTATCAGAACGTATCTTGGGTCGTGTATCTATCCATGATGTGTATGATCCTGTTACTGGTAAATTATTAATCACAGCAGGTGAAGAAATCAGCGAAGAGGCAGCTCTTTCTGTAGATGATACTGCGATTGATTCAATTGAAATTCGTTCGGTATTAACTTGCGAAACTCGTTATGGAGTTTGTGCTAAATGTTATGGACGTAACCTTTCAACAGGTAGAATGGTAAGTATCGGTGAAGCTGTAGGTGTAATTGCATCGCAGTCAATCGGTGAACCAGGTACGCAGCTTACACTTCGTACATTCCACGTTGGGGGTACTGCTCAAAACGTAACGTTGGATGCAGCTATCAAAGCGAAATTCGACGGTATCATTAAATTTGAAGAGATGCGTACAGTTTCTTCGGTTGACCCAGAAGGAAAACCAGTTGAAATTGTAATGGGTCGTTCAGGTGAGGTTCAAATTTTGAATGCTAACAATCCTCAACAAGTATTTATCGCTAATAACGTTCCTTACGGTTCTTATTTGAGAGTTAAAGACGGACAGACGATTACTAAAGGTGAAGAAATTTGTGCTTGGGATCCATATAACGCTGTAATCTTATCGGAAGTTGAAGGTACTATTCAATTCGATGCTATCGAAGAAAATGTTACTTACAAGGAAGAAGCCGATGAGCAAACAGGTTTACGTGAGAAAGTAATTATCGAATCTAAAGATAAAACTAAAAACCCTGCAATCTTGGTTGTTGTGAAAGGTGCTGATGAACCAGTAGCTTACAACGTACCAGTAGCGGCACGTTTATCAGTAGAAAACAAAACGAAAATTAAACCAGGACAAATCTTGGCGAAAATTCCTCGTGCTGCTGGTAAAACTCGTGATATTACGGGTGGTCTTCCACGTGTAACGGAATTATTTGAAGCACGTAACCCATCTAACCCAGCAGTAGTTTCTGAGATTGACGGTGTTATTACTTTAGGAGGTATCAAACGTGGTAACCGTGAAATTTATGTACGTGCTAAAGATGGTGGCGAACGTAAATACTTGGTGCCATTGTCTAAACACATCCTTGTTCAAAATAATGACTTTGTGCGTGCTGGTGTACCGCTTTCAGATGGTGCTATTACGCCTTCAGATATTTTGGCTATTAAAGGACCAACTGCTGTACAAGAGTACTTAGTAAATGAAATCCAAGACGTTTACCGTCTGCAAGGTGTGAAGATTAACGATAAGCACATCGAGGCTATCGTTCGTCAGATGATGCAGAAAGTAATCATCGTTGAATCTGGAGATACAATGTTCTTGAATGGACAAAATGTTGATAGATTCTTATTCCGTGAGGAAAACGATAAAATCATGGATAAGAAAGTAGTTATGGATGCAGGTGATTCTGATAAAATGAAAGTAGGTATGATTGTTTCTGCTCGTGCTTTGCGTGACGAAAACTCTTCATTGAAACGTCGTGATATGAAGATTGTTACAGTACGTGATGCTTCACCAGCGGTTTCTCAACCAAACTTACAAGGTATCACTCAAGCATCTTTAGGAACTGACTCATTCATTTCTGCGGCTTCTTTCCAAGAAACAACGAAAGTATTATCTGAAGCATCTATCCGTGCAAAAGCTGATACATTAGATGGCTTGAAAGAAAACGTAATTGTTGGTCACTTAATCCCAGCAGGTACGGGTGTTCGTAAATATGCAGACTACGTGATTACTTCTAAAGAAGAATTACAACAAGTTGAAACAGCTAAAGAAGCCAAAGCCCAAGAAAAGGTTGGAGGTTATCGTAAAGCTCGTTGGATTGTGTAATCTAATTTTGTAGCAATATAAAAAATGCCCTTTGATTCATTTCAGAGGGCATTTTTTTTGATTTGAAGACTTTAGGATTTTTAGACTGAAAGATATAGAAAGCAAGACACAAGATTTTTTACTTTAAGATTTGTTCTTCATTGAACAAAACCACTTCAAGTAAACTCTAATGCACTCAGAGTGCTCTACAAGACCACTTCAAGTGAACTCTAATGCACTCTGAGTGCTCTATAATACCGCTTCGAGTGAACTCTAATGCACTCTGAGTGCTCTATAATACCGCTTCGAGTGAACTCTAATGCACTCAGAGTGCTCTATAATACCGCTTCGAGTGAACTCTAATGCACTCAGAATGCTCTATAAGACCACTTCGAGTGAACTCTAATGCACTCAGAGTGCTCTACAAGACCACTTCAAATGAACTCTAATGCACTCGGAGTGCTCTATAAGACCACTTTGAGTGAACTCTAATGCACTCGAAGTGCTCTATAAGACCACTTTAAGTGAACTCTAATGTAAATTTTGACTGACCACCGAAGACCGAAGACCGAAGACCGAAGACCGAAGACCGAAGACCGAAAGCTGTTCGCTTAATATCTCTTAATTTGCTCCATAATCTTAATTTGCTCCAAAACTTCTTCTGGTTTTACCAAAAGTTCAGCTTTCCCAGTAATGGCTTCATAAAGATTTTGGAAAAGTATTCCCCAATCGCCTTTTAGGGTTTCTATCGTTCCTCTGAAATGCAAACCGTTGATGTCTGTATTAATAATGCCCGAATTACTTTCTGGTTCAATGCCGAAAGTATCCATATTTGGCATGATGCCCGCTTTTAAATGGTCTTCTTGTACATCTATTCCATACTTTACAAATGAACCTTTTGTTCCGTACAAAATATATCGTGGACCTTCTTCACGCACTAATAAACTTGATTTTAAAGTAACTTTTAGCTTTCCATAATTGAGTCTAATATCAAATGAATCGTCTATTTCAGAACCTATTCTTTCCGTACAGGTTTCGCCCCAAACTTTTTCTGGTGTACCAAAAAGCACAATTGCTTGGTCGATAATATGTGAACCTAAATCATACAAAATACCGTTAGCAGCATTGTTGGTTTCTTTCCATTTCTTGGCATTCAAAATTGGTTTATAGCGATCAAAATGCACTTCATAGCTTAATAAATCACCCAATAAACCATCTTCAATTACTTTTTTTACTGTCATAAAATCGCTATCAAAACGGCGATTTTGGTAAATAGAGATTATTTTACCTCTTTCTTGCGATAGTTGAATTAACTCTTCTGCTTCTTCAGCAGTAGCGGTGAAAGGTTTTTCGACCAACACATGCTTATCAGCCAACAAACATTTTTTAGCAAATTCGTAATGTGTAGCGTTTGGCGAACAAATACTTACCAAGTCGATAGAATCGTCGGCTAATACTTCTTCCAAACTTTTCATTACTTCAACAGCAGGAAAATATTCTTTTGGATTTTGACTATTCGAAACAATCGTTTTAAGATTGAAATTAGGATTTACCGAGAAAAATGGGGCTTGGAGGTATCTACCTGATAAACCAAAACCAATGAGCGCAACATTGAGCATTATTTATTGGGAGTCTGTTTATAAATTTATTCTAACAAAATAAGCATAAAACTAGTAAAGTTTACTGGATATTGCCTTGTCTATCATCGCTAGTTTTGATTCATCTATACCTCATTTGCTAAATTATCAGACAATTAGCTGATATTTCATTATGGTTCTCGTAAATTTGTAGTCTTATAACAAAACGATAATAAAGAACTTTAAAAATAACGGTGTAACCAATGTTAAATCTCGTCTTATTCGGCCCTCCAGGTGCAGGTAAAGGAACACAGTCAGCTAAATTAATTGAAAAGTATCAGTTAGTACATATTTCTACAGGGGATATGTTTCGCATGCACATTTCTAATAATACTGAACTAGGGCAACGTGTGAAACAAATCTTAGCTGATGGGCTTTTAGTACCAGATTCGGTGACGATAGATATGTTAGAAGAAGAAGTAAAGAATAATCCTGAGGCAAAAGGCTTTATCTTTGACGGCTTTCCACGTACTGTAACACAAGCAGAAGCATTAGATGCTTATTTGACCAAAAACGGACAAAAAATTAATGGTGTAGTTCAGTTAGATGTTAACGAAGACGAAATCAAAAATAGAATTGCTGAAAGACAAAAAGTATCAGGTCGTGCTGATGACGATGCTGATAAATTGTTGAAGCGTATCGACGAATACTTCTCTAAAACTGTTCATGTTTTACCATATTACGATGCCCAAGGCAAAGTATCAAAAGTAAATGGAATCGGTAATATCGAAGAAATTTTTACTAATATCTGTACTGCAATTGATGCAGTAAAATAATTTATCTGTGGGTTATTTGTAGTGATTTTATATTGCTAGAAGTAACCCATTTTTAAATCAATCAATAATATCCAAAATATCATGGCATCCAACTTCATTGACTACGTAAAAATTAACGTCCGTTCGGGCCACGGAGGAAGCGGCTCTAGCCATTTCCGTCGTGAAAAACACGTACCTAAAGGTGGTCCAGATGGTGGTGATGGCGGTCGTGGAGGACACGTTGTTCTGAGAGGAAACTCACAACACTGGACTTTACTCCACCTAAAATACCAAAAACATATTTTTGCTAAAGACGGAAAAGGTGGCGAAGGCGGACGCCGTTCAGGGCTTCAAGGAGAAGATGCAATTATCGAAGTACCATTAGGAACGATTGTAAAAGACCCAGAAACGGGTGAAGTATTAGCAGAAGTTACTAAACACGACGAAGAGGTAATTTTATTAAAAGGTGGAAGAGGCGGTTTAGGAAATACCAATTTTAAATCATCAACAAATCAAGCTCCACACTATGCACAGCCTGGTGAAATAGGCGAAGACATGTGGGTAGTTTTAGAACTTAAAGTATTAGCTGACGTAGGTTTGGTAGGTTTCCCGAATGCAGGAAAGTCAACTCTACTTTCAGTAATGTCGGCAGCTACTCCAGAAATTGCAGATTATCCTTTTACAACATTAACACCAAATTTAGGTGTGGTAGCTTATAGAAATTTCAAGTCATTTATCATGGCTGATATTCCGGGGATTATCGAAGGTGCTGCTGAAGGTAAAGGCTTAGGAACTAGATTCTTAAGACATATCGAACGAAATTCTATTTTGTTGTTTTTAGTACCTGCTTCGGTAGAAAACATCGAAGAAGAGTATTTGATTCTTCTCAATGAATTAAAGCAATATAACCCTGCTTTGTTGGATAAAGAAAGAATTTTAGCAGTCTCTAAAATGGACTTAGTTGAATCTGACGAACACAGAGAAAGAATCATCAAGCAAATTCCAGAGAATTTACCTTATATCTTGATTTCTTCAGTGATGCAACAAGGTTTGGTAGAATTGAAAGATTTATTGTGGACAACTTTACAGAATGCTCAACCACCAGTAGAAAAAGCTACTGAAGATGTTGAACAACTCGAAAGTGATTCTGAGTAAAAATATTTTATAATCTACATTTCAGATAATATGAATGAAATGTAGATTATTATAGTACCCATCAACTCCATTTGATTACAGCATCCGTTTGTAACAAAAGCAATCAACTCAATAACTATGAAAACAAGCTGTTCATATCTTTTAATGATTTGGTTGATCCTATCATTAAAGGTATCGTCTGCACAAACTCCAACAATTACTGCTGCTGGTGTTTATACTTGTACTGGTACAGGAACTTCTAAGCTCACTTTACCAAGTGGCTATGTTGTTTATGAATGGTATAATGCCAGTAATGTTTTAGTTGCTTCAACACAAACCTATCTTGCCACACCCGGAACTTACACGGCAAAAGTGAAACAAACTGCGCTTGGTTCTTATACTTCAGTAAGTGCTTTTACGGTTACGCAGATTGTTCCTACTGCTCCAACGGTTACTCCACCGAGCGATGTTGTAACGGCAGTTTGTGGCACAAGTACTAGGAATATTGTAGCCAGTGGAGCAACTAATTATGATTGGAAAAGAGACGGAACAGCTTTAAGCATCACCACAGCAACTTTGTCAGTTGCCGGAACTTCTGTGACAACAGCGGGTACTTATTCTTACACAGTTTCAACAACTAATAGTACAACAAGTTGTACATCAACAAGTACAGCTGTTAGTTTAAAGGTTTCTCCGAAGCCCACAACACCAGTAATTTCAGCTTTGAGTCCAAATCTAATTTGCGGAACTGATACAAAAACATTAACAGCAACGACAGGCGGAACTTCTTATGTTTGGAAACGAGATGCAACAGTATTGGGTTCAACCACAAATACTTTGTCTGTTACTGGGAATGATGTTTCGCTTGCAGGAACTTATACTTATAAAGTAGCTCTTCAAAACTCAGTTGGTTGTGCATCTGATACTTCTGTGGCTGTTAGTTTAAAGGTTTCTCCGAAGCCCACAACACCAGTAATTTCAGCTTTGAGTCCAAATCTAATTTGTGGAACTGATACAAAAACATTAACAGCAACGTCAGGTGGAACTTCTTATGTTTGGAAGCGTGATGGAACTACTCTTGGTTCAACGATTAATACTTTAGCAGTATCAGGGAATGATGTTTCTACGGCTGGAACTTACAACTATAAAGTAGTTTATCAAAACTCTGTTGGTTGTGCATCTGATACTTCTGTAGCTGTTAGTTTAAAAGTTTCGCCCAAACCAGCTACACCCGTAATTTCGCCTGTAAGTTCTAGCTTGATTTGTGGAACAGAAAGCAAAACGTTAACTGCTACCAGTGGTGGAAGTTCATATACATGGAAAAGAGATGCAACGGTGCTGGGTTCAACGACCAATAGTTTAGCGATTAGTGGAGCAAGCCTTGTTACGGCAGGAGTTTATAAGTATAAAGTAGTCCTTATCAATGCAGTTGGTTGTGCCTCTGACACTTCTGCGGTCATCAATCTAACATATTCTCCGAAGCCAGTAACGCCAATTATTTCGCCAGTAAACCCTAATTTAATTTGTGGAATTAACACAACAACTTTAACCGCTACGAGTGGTGGTGCTTCTTATATTTGGAAACGTGACACTACCACACTAAGTGCTGTAATCAATACTTTATCAGTTAAAGGAACAGACGTTTTAGTAGCAGGTACTTATAATTATAAAGTTGTTCTAAAAAATACTGTGGGCTGTTTCTCAGATACTTCGGTAGCGATTAGTTTAAAAGTTTCTCCGAAGCCTGCTACTCCAGTAATTTCATCTGTAAGTCCAAACTTAGTTTGCGGAACAGAAGTAAAAACTTTAACCGCTACAAGTGGTGGTACTTCTTACGTTTGGAAACGAGATACCACAACATTAGCTTCAACAATTAATACATTATCAGTTAAAGGAACGGATGTTTTAACGGCTGGTACTTATAGTTATAAAGTTGTTTTGAAAAATGCAGTTGGCTGTGTTTCTGATACTTCAGTTATACTTAGTTTAAAGGTTTCACCGAAACCTGTTAAACCTGTTATTGCTCCAGTTGATACCAATGCGATTTGTGGAATAAGTACTAAAACACTTACAGCAACAACTGGTGGGACTTCATATATTTGGAAACGAGATACTACTACTTTGTCTTCAAAAATAAATGCTTTAATCGTTACGGGTAATGATGTGTTAAAAGCAGGGACTTATTTGTACAGAGTAATATTACAGAACTCAGTTGGTTGTTTATCAGATACTTCGGTAGCTGCCAGTTTAAAAGTTTCCCCAAAACCAGCTACACCAGTCATTACTACTCCAAGTTCAACCTTGATTTGTGGTTCAGAAACTAAAACCTTAACGGCTACCAGTGGTGGAAGTTCATATATTTGGAAACGTGGGGCAACTATTCTTTCATCAAAAGTCAATACCTTAACTGTTGCAAGAACCGATGTGAGTACAGACGGTACTTTTAATTTTACAGTTACGTTAAAAAACGTAGTTGGCTGTGTATCTGATACTTCAGCAGTACAAGCTTTAGTACTTTCAGTCAATCCTGCAAAACCTACTATCACTGCTGGAGGCGTGACTACTTTTTGTGAAGGTGGAAGTGTTGTTTTAACTTCTTCCTATACTAGTAATGGCAATGTTTGGAGTAGAATAAATGGAACAGATATACAAACTTCTGGGGTAAATGGCATTACAGTCACGGCAAGCGATACCTACACAGTCAAAGCAAAAAATATCTATAGTTGTTTTTCGGTTTCGTCTGAACCTCAGATTGTTACAGTAAATGCAAATCCAAGCCCACCAGTTATATTAGAAGGAACTGCAGTTAGTATTTGTAATCTTGACAGTACAGTATTGAATGCAAACAATAAAGGGAATGGGATATATTCATGGAATAATGGAAAGAAAACAAAAAGTATCACGGTAAATACTGCTGGAAACTACAGTTTAACTTATACTGATGGAAATACTTGTACTTCTGCGGCATCATTAATAACGGTGTTGACGGTAAATCCTTTGCCTGCGAAGCCAACGATTACTGCTAGTCGTCCTCTTGAATTTTGTGATGAAGATTTCACTACGTTGAAGTCATCGGTTTCATCAGGCTATATTTGGAGTAATGGACAAACAAGTGCTCAAATTGATGTAAAAGTTTCCTCTATCGTTTCTGTAGTAGCTGTTTCAGATAAAGGTTGTAAATCAAAAGATGCTTCAAATCCATTAACTGTGGTGGTAAATCCTTTGCCGAATACTCCAACTGTTTTAGCGAATGGTCCATTAATTTTCTGTCCAGATTCTACCGTTACTTTGTCGTCTTCGGTAATCGGAAGTGAATATATTTGGACGAATACTCTTAATAGCACAGTGTTCAATAAAACACAATCTGTTGTTATTGCAGAGCCGGGAGAGTATGCTGTTCAGGCTATCAGTGCTAAAAAATGTGTTTCTAAAATATCGAAAAGTGTTAAAATAAATGTACGTGAGGCACCTCAACCTGCTAGTATTTTGGCATCGCCAATTGCTACTTTTTGCAAAGGAGGAAATGTTACTTTAAGAGCGTTGATTGCCAACGGAAATGTTGACCGATATAGTTGGAGAAATGAAGATAATCAGAAAGAAATCGCCACGACTTCAGCCATCACAACTGATACTTCTGGAAGATATTCTGTTAAAGTAAGAGATACCTTTGGTTGCTTTTCAGCCTATTCAAAAGTATTGAAAGTAACAGTGAATCCATTGCCGAATAAACCTACTTTAACAATTGTTCGCCCTAAGATTTTCTGTGATGGCGATAGCACTTTATTGCAAGCAAGTTTACCAAGTACAACCACAAATGGTAGCAAAAATATCTATCAATGGACAGTTGATGGGCAATTACAAAGTAATATCAATGGAAGAACTTTTATTTGGAAAAAAGCAAATTCAATTGGAGTAACAGTGATTGATACAAATGGTTGTAAATCTGTCGCAAGCTCTGATACGATAAAAACAACTGTTAATCCATTACCTTCAGCACCGTCTATTACTATCAAGGGTTCAAACCCTTTTTGTGCGGATAAAAATGTTGTTTTAACAGCCATCGGTGTGCAAGCGAATAGTTATAAATGGAGTATTTCTTCAAGTACTAGCAGTACAATTACGGTAAATACGGCTGGAAATGTAACGGTTCAGGCGGTAAGTGCATTTGCATGTCTTTCTAATCCATCTCAACCAATTATTTTAAATATTTATCCATTGCCTGCCGCTCCACAGATTGCTAATGTTTCAAGTACTGTATTTTGCGATGGCGAAAGTGTTACTTTATCTACGGTAAATTCAAATAAAGCTTATTGGTTTAAAAGTACTAACGATTCTCTTGGAACGGGTTCGAACAATGCGATTGCTATCAATAAATCAGGGAATTATTTTGCCAGAGTAGAGGATAGGAATTCATGTTTTTCAGCTCCTTCTAATAGCATCACGGTTGATGTACGTGCGCTTCCAACGATGCCAGTTATTTCACAAGCTGGAGCTTTCTATTTAGAAGCACAAAGCTCTGGTGATGAAGAAGGCTATATTTGGAAGTACAATAACGAAGTCCAAAAGAGCTTTATCACAAAAACTATTAAAGTAAAGAAAGATGGTGATTATCAAGTACAGGCAAGTGTCGTGTACAATCAAGTAGCCTTGCCGGGTGGAAAATTGATGTGCTATTCGAAACCATCAAATGTGTATAAATATACGCAAGATCTAAGTTTTGAAGGTGTAAATGTTTATCCTAATCCAAGTGCTTCTGGCGATATTACGATTCAAGTGGTGGAAGACTTAGTAGGTGCCGAATTAATAGTATATACTATGGAAGGAAAAATCATTGAAGAATTTAAAATTGGGAAATTCGATACGCCCAAAACGATAAAGCTGACGGGTTCAATCGGCAATGTTTATTATATCAAACTCAGAACAGATAGTTTTGAAAAAGTGAAGAAAGTATTAGTGATGAACTAAATATAGCAACTTGAAATAAAAAAGCCTTTTAATTCTTGATTTGAATTAAAAGGCTTTTTATTTTATATATCGCAAATTAAAACACCTTGTTTTAATGAAGCAATTTTATCAGCTTTTGCTGGAATAAACTCTTGTCCAACGAAACCTTTATAACCAGTATCAACAATTGCTTTCATGATAGCAGGGTAATATAATTCTTGGCTATCGTCAATTTCATTTCTGCCCGGAACGCCACCAGTGTGGTAATGAGAAATGTATTGATGATATTTTTTAATCGTTGCAATTACGTCCCCTTCCATGATTTGCATGTGATAAATATCATAAAGCAATTTGAATTTATCAGAACCAACCATTTCGCATAAAGCAGCGCCCCAATCGGTATGGTCACATTGATAATCTTTGTGATTTACTTTAGAGTTCAACAGCTCCATCGTGATGGTTACATCATGTTTTTCGGCTGTTTTCATGATTCTTTGCAAACCTTTTTTACAATTAATCAATCCATCTTCATCACTTAAACCATTTCTGTTTCCAGAAAAAGTAATTAGGTTTTTAATACCAGCTTTAGCCGCTTTCGGAATTAAATCTTCATACAAAGCCACTAAAGCATCATGATTTTTGACATTGTTGAAACAGCTTGTTAAACCCATGCCATTTCCCCAGTTGTTAGCCTCTGGCCAACCCATAGCAGATGTCAAATCATATTTTTTTAAGATTTCCCATTCCGAAGGTCCAGTCAATTCAAGACTTTGCATTCCGATTTCTTTCGCAGATTTACATAAATCTTCAAAAGGAATAGATGAATAACACCAACGGCAGGCAGAGTGATTTACTCGACCTTTTAATGCGGCACCTATCTGTGTGTCTGCCGCTTCAATGCGATTGCTGAGCGAAGAAGTAAGCATGGTTGCAGTTACCGCACCGACTCCCTGTAGAGCCGCTCGGCGTGAAAAAGTTTTTTCCATAGTTTATATTATTGCTGATTTGAACCTAAAGAGTATAGCTGAAAGAATTAATACTCAAATTCTATGAAATTTAGGATATTTTTTTGAAAAAACAATCCTGATAACCTCTGTTGATTCATGAAAAGGATAATAAAAAAAGGCTTTCTAACAAGATATTAATGTTTTTAATACCTGATAGAAAGCCTTTTATGGAAATTGGACCACAAATTATGGATTCCAAGTTTTCATTAAATGTAAAGTCTCGTAAGCGGCTTTTTGATTGTATTCAAAAGCCAAGCTTTTATAATTTACTAAATCGACAATTGTACCGATAAAGCATAAACCGCCCGTAAAGAAATAAAGTATTCCCATTCCGATTTGGTCTGTCAAGAATCTTTGAATACCAGCAAAACCAAAGAAGCCAACCACAGTTGTTACTAAAATAAGTGTGCTGTCACGGCGTTTGTTTTGATACATCATCACGAAGGTTTTTTGTTGGTCTTCTGAATAATCTTTGATTAAATTTTGGATAAACATGGCTTCCTCAGCTTCAAGGTTAGAAAGCATCATCATTAGGTTCGGATTCATAGTTTTGTATGTTTAAATGTTGGTAAGTATGTTTTTATTAAAGTAATAATTCTGTGAATAATGACAATCAAAGCGAAAATTCCAAGTGGATGACTTTCAAATGATTGCTCTAAATTTCCGTGTAATAAAAACGAAATCGAATGCCCAATTCCGCAACCCGGACAAAATGAAAATCCTAAATTCTTTATCGGACAAAGCGTAAAATGATGTTCCATTGGATTATCAAAAAACAACCAGATTAATGCACCTAGCCAGAAAATCAGTTCGATATTGAATTTGTGTTTCATTGTGAATCAAAGGTGGATTGATTTTCTGAATATTGGCTATAATTATACACCAATTGTCTTTTTTATGGGTGAATACTTCGTTTTGAAGGATGAAAATATTCCAGCAGTACAAATCAGAAAATTATGCAACATTATCAGAAACAAATATAAATACTTGTAATGTTGTAAATGTGTATCTTTGTGGAAGGTTTTAGCATTCGGCTTTCGGTCGTCGGCTATCAGCTTTAGTTTAACAATAAGATTTAGCATTAGATACAAAGCAGTTTTCTTTATATATATTATCCGAAAGCTGATTGCCGAAGACTGAAAGCTTTATTCTTATAGCCAAAAATGAAAAAAATACTCATACGCATATTTTGCCTTTTGATGGCCTTCCAAGTGCTTTTCGCAAGCGTTGGATTTGCTATGTATGAGCATCTTTGTAAAATTAGTGGTAAAAGTAAAGTTACTTATACGCAACCCAAACGTTCTTGTTGCGCCAGTAAAGCTAAGATGACTAATAGTTCATCTAAGACTACCATCAAAAGAGCGAAATGTTGTTCTGATGCTGTTACGCATTATAAAATTACTCCGAATGCTTCGCAAGGAGTAAAAGTAGATTTTCATTTCCCTGCTTTCGATTGGTTGGTAGAAACACCTGTTTTCCCTGCTTTTGCTTGGGTTGCTCAATCGGTTTCTTTTAAAATTCCTCATTACTACAATACTGCTCCGCCTTTGTTTGGGCGAGAACGCCTTATTTTCATCCAGTCTTTCTTAATCTGATTTTTTGTTAGAATCTCAAACGTTATCTTTCAGGTAATTGCGTTATCTTATTGTTGATAAATAAGCAAAAGCCTCTTCGTTTAAAAATTTTAACATCAAAAAATCATGGATTCTACTGTTGTTTTAAAAAGACTCTCTGGATTTATTATCCTTATAATCAGTAATATAGTGTTTAGCTTTCAGACTTTTTCTCAAAGTGGAGAAATTGTTCGTGGAATCGTTTTAGAAAAAAAATCTGACGGAAAAAAAGAAGCCATTATCGGTGCAACACTCCGTTGGCAGAATGCACAAAGAGGAACCTCTTCCGACGAAAAAGGAGAATTCTCCTTATCAAAAGCTCCACAAAACCATCAACTAATCGTTAGTTCAGTAGGATATAAAACTGATACTTTGATGGTTCATTCCTTAGCATTTTTAGAGATTTATCTCAATCCAGAAAATGCGGCTTTATCGGAAGTTGTTGTAAAAGCCGAAGCTACTTCTATGGATAGAATGAATCCTATTCATACCGAAATCATTACTTCAAAGGCTCTCGCCAAAGCGGCTTGCTGTAATTTATCCGAAAGTTTTGAAACCAACGCTTCTGTTTCTGTGAGTTATGCAGATGCTGTGACGGGAGCAAAGCAAATCCAATTATTAGGTTTATCGGGCAATTATATCCAGACAAATGTTGAAAATATTCCCGCCATCCGTGGATTAAACAGCACTTTTGGGTTGAATTATATTCCCGGTACTTGGATTTCTTCGATTGATGTTGGCAAAGGTGCGGGTTCGGTAGTAAGTGGCTACGAGTCTATGACGGGTGCTTTAAATGTTGAATTAGCTAAACCCGATGTAGCCGAAAAATTGTATTTGAATACTTACATGAATAGTCAGGGTAGGGGAGAAATCAATTTGAATTTAGCCAATAAAATCAATGAAAAATGGTCTGTTGGTTTATTGACGCACGCCAGTACTTTACAAACTAAGTTAGACCAAAACAAAGATGGTTTTTTAGATTTACCACTTTATACTCAATACAATGCTATCAATCGTTGGAAGTATCAAAGTGATAAAATGATGGCTTCTTTTGGAATTAAAGCACTTTATGAAGACCGTTTGGGCGGACAAGTAAATTTTAATCCTGATACCGACCGCAATACTGCCAAAGCTTATGGTTTCGGAAGTACTACCAAACGTTATGAATTCTTTAGCAAAACCGCCAAACTTTATGAAACAAAGCCTTATCAAGGTTTGGGCTTTATCGTCAATGGCGTTTATCATGATAATGTTTCTTATTTTGGTTTTAAAAACTATTCGGGTACTCAGAAAGGTTTGTATGCTAACTTAATCTATCAAAACATTTTTGGAAATACCAATCATCAATACAAAGCTGGTTTAAGTTATTTGTTAGACGATTATAACGAAAAGTATCTTGATTCTACTTTCAAAAGAACCGAATCTGTACCAGGTGCTTTTGTAGAATATACTGAAACCATTCCTGATAAATTAACGCTTGTGTTGGGTGGAAGAGTAGATTTTCATAATCTTTACGGAACAAGATTTACGCCTCGTGCGCATTTGAAATATGATATTACATCAGAAACACATCTTCGTTTAAGTGCAGGAAAAGGTTGGAGAATGCCCAATGCCATTGCTGAAAACTTCGGCATGTTAGTCAATTCCAGACAACTTTCTGTGCCAGAAGTTATTCGTCCAGAAGAATCTTGGAATTTCGGAGCGAGTTTAAGTAACGATTTTTATCTCTTTGGCAAAAAAGGAACTATCATTTTAGATGTGTATAGAACCAACTTCCAGAACCAATTAATCGTAGATATGGAAAATGCTGATTTAGTCCGTTTCTATAATTTAAAAGGTCGCTCGTTCTCGAATAGTTTTCAGGCAGAAGTAAATTATGCTCCAAGCAAACGCATAGAAACTAAATTGGCTTATCGTTTATTTGATGTTCAAAATGATGTTTTAACCCCAACGGGCGAGCTTACTTTGTTGCCGAAACAGTTTGTCAACCGTGAAAGAGTATTATTCAACATTGCTTATGCCTTGCCTTATAACAAATGGAAGTTTGATTTCACTTGGCAATGGAATGGCAAACGTCGTATTCCAAATAGTACTGAAGGGCACGTACATTCTGCTACTTCTCCAGAGGTTTTCGCTCCTGCTTTTTCAAATATTAATGCACAGGTTACGAAGGCTTTCTTGAAATGGGAAATGTATGTGGGTGGAGAAAACCTAAATAACTTTACACAAAGCAATCCGATTATTGCGGCAAATGACCCTTTCCGGAAAAATTTCGATGCCTCAATGGTTTGGGGACCAGTTATCGGCCGAATGGTTTATGTGGGGATGCGTTATAAAATTAAATAGGCTGTCATGAAATTATACATCAAAAATATGGTTTGTGACCGCTGTAAAATGGCGGTTAGCCAAATACTTACTCAGTTAAATATAGAAGTTCAACAAATGGAACTGGGCGAAGTAAGCATTAAACAGGATTTAGACGAAAATATCCAAAGTACTTTAGCGAAACAATTAGAAAATATTGGCTTTGAATTGTTGGATGATAAACGTAAAAAAATTGTTGAGAAGATAAAGAATGTAGTGATTGAAATGGTGCATCAATCCGATGCGGATGTCGATAAAATTACGCCTTCTTTTCTGATTTCAGAACGTGTTGGCAGAGATTATAAATATTTAAGTACCTTGTTTTCGGAAGTAGAAGGAAAGACGATAGAACAATATTTGATTTTCCAGAAGATAGAGAAAGTAAAGGAATTATTAATTTACGATGAATTGACATTAAGCCAAATCGCCGACCAATTGCATTACAGTAGCGTTCAACATTTATCGAATCAATTCAAAAAAGTAACGGGACTAACGCCCAGTCGCTTTAAAGAATTGCAAAATCATAAAAGAAAAGCCATTGATGCGATTTAGGTAGTGATTGGTAAATAGTAAATTCCGCCTTCGTTGGAGTTATCTCCAACAAGGGCTTAAAAAGCTAAAAAGCGGGTGGTTATATTCTCCGAGCGGATGGCTATATTCTCCGAGAAGGTGCTTACATTCTTCGAGTGGGTGGCTATATTCTCTGAGCGGATGGCTATATTCTCCGAGAAGGTGCTTACATTCTTCGAGCGAGTGGCTATATTCTCCGAGCGAGTGGCTATATTCTAAAAGCGAGAGCTTAAATACTCAGGTTTGATGCCAATTGATTTGACAACTTTACAAAAGTTGTCAAATCTGGAAATAAAACAGGAACAAATTTTTAAACAACATAATAAACAAATAACAACATGAAAAAGAACATTTTAGTATTCATCCTTTTATTGGTTTCAGTGTTCACTTTTGCAGAAACACCTAAGAAAGAAACTGTAAAAATCAAAACTTCTGCCATTTGTGAAATGTGCAAAGAGCGTATTGAGAAAAAATTAGCTTTTACCAAAGGAGTATCAGAGTCTAATTTGAATGTAGAAAGTAAAGACAAAGTGGTTACAGTAACATTCAATCCAAAGAAAACCTCTGTGGACAAAATTAAGAAAGCGATTTCTGAAGTAGGTTACGATGCAGAAGAAGTAGCAGCTGATGCAAAGGGTTATGAAAAATTACCTTCTTGCTGTAAAAAAGGAGGGATGGCGCATTAAGCGTTTTTTAGCGGAAAGATATAAGCAATGACCGTTATTACTCATGCCATGACTTCAATTCATGGCATGAGTTTTTTATGGAAAAAGAAATTTAAAGGTTGTTCGAAATTAAATCTTCAATAGTTTTCATTGGAAGCAACATTTTTCCAGAGCTTGGTAGTAAAATAAAACCATAAGATTCATAAAATGTTTGAGCTTTTATATCAATCGCATCAACCACCACTGCAATCGTTCCTAATTGATTAGATAATTTATAACATTCGTTTAAAGCATCTAACAATAAAATTTCTCCAAAACCTTTTCCTTGAAAGGATTTATCTATGGCTAACCTACCCAGTAATATAACAGGTAAATCTTCATAACTTTTGGGTAGTTTTTTACTTAATTCTTCGGGCAAAGATTCTTTTTGGATAGCATTGGCAGACAATGTATAGTAGCCTTTTACTGTTTGTTCATCATCCACTAAAACGTAGCATACCGATAGCTTCCTTTTTACATCTTGGCTTGCTTGTTTACTTATATAATTGTCTAACAGTAGTTGACCACAGCTAAATGTATCTTTTTTATGTAGATTAGCTAATTTCTGAATCTGAGCTTTCATTGGTCTCAATAAATTTTTTGTAGCTTAATTGAGCTCGTTTTAATTTGCTATTAGGTTTTGGTGGATTCAGTACAGCATCAACAAAAACTCTTTTATCTTCAATCGACTTTAGAATTAAGTTGTTTTCTAGTATTATTTCGTTTGCATGTTTATTAATACAATAAATTACAAACTCAGATAAATTTTTAAATCCACTAATTTCAGAAGCATATTTAACGAACTCTTTTTGCTCTTTGCTAATCCGAACATCAATTCTATCATTAATTATTGTTCTCATGACTTTATGCTTTATTACTTGTTAATGTATTTTCTGTAATTCATATTGTTACCTCTCAAATTATCTAATATTATATATCAAACACAACATTTTACTAAATAGTCTTTGAATTACCATCATAAAAGTACGAATATTTGCCGTACAATATAATTATACAAAACAAATTTTTGACTAGGGAATTTTAAAATACAAAGGGGTTGTTGATTCAAAATCAACAACCCCTTTTATAATCTCAAAGCTCATTGCTCAAGGCTTAAAGCTATTAAGCTAACATTCCCAATAAAGAAGAAAGCTTATCTTTTAAATCTTTTCTATCTACGATAAAATCAAGGAATCCGTGTTCTAAAACGAATTCTGCACTTTGAAAACCTTTAGGTAAATCTTTACCAATTGTTTCACGAATTACTCTTGGTCCAGCGAAACCAATCAAAGCACCCGGCTCAGAAATGTTGAAATCACCAAGCATTGCATAAGAAGCCGTAACACCGCCTGTCGTTGGGTCAGTCAATAATGAAATGTAAGGAATTCCTGCCTCAGCCAATAAAGCTAATTTTGCAGAAGTTTTAGCCATTTGCATTAAAGAGAAACCTGCTTCCATCATCCTTGCACCACCCGATTTTGAAATCATCAAGAATGGGATTTTGTGTTCAAGGGCATAGTCGATACCACGAGCAATCTTTTCACCAACTACCGAACCCATTGAACCACCGATAAATGAGAAATCCATTGCAGAAACTACGATTTCAATATCGTTCACTTTACCATGCGCAGTTCTAACGGCATCTTTCAAACCAGTTTTCTTTTCAGTAGCCTTGATACGGTCTGGATAACGTTTTGTATCCACAAAGTTCAGAGGATCACCTGATGAAAGCATTGCGTCCAATTCTGTATATTTTGTTTGGTCAAAAAGTAGCTCAAAATACTCTTGTGAGCCAATTTTCTCATGATAATTACAGTTTGAACAAGTATAAGCGAACAAACGATGTTCACGAGTGTGCATTGCTTTCTTGCAAGATGGACACTGATACCAAAGCCCATCTGGAGCTTCACGTTTTGATTCTGTAGGGGTTAAAATACCCTTATCTTTTCTGGTAAACCAAGACATATTTTATGATTTCTAAATTCAAATGTTAATGATTGAAAGCCTTTTGTTCCAATTTATTAGTGTGGTTAGTTCACTGCTAGGAAGCGAAAAATCTTCGCAAAGATAAGGTATTGCTATTCGACTTATAACATTTTTGTGAAAAATTGTATGAGTCACAACAAAAACGAGCCTGATTGAATAGACAAAAAGGCTCGTTTAAATTCACTCAAAATGATTATTTCGCTAAAATTATCTTTTTATTGATTACTCCATTTTCAGTTTGAAGTTTCAATAAATAAGTACCATTTGAAACACCACCAAGGTTAATAATATGGTTGAATTCGTTTCCTGAGTTGTTATGTTGCTCGTTGAAAACAGATAATCCAAAGATATTTACGACATTGATAGTTACATTTTTAGTAGCTTTCGCAAAGCTTGCTTTTATTTTGTATTCGCCAGTAGTTGATGGATTTGGCGAAATCGCTATTTCAATATCATTACTTGTTTCGTTACCTAAAACGGTTGGATTTGTTGGCGTAACAGGCTTGCCAGATGGCCCTTGAATATTTAAATTATCCACAGTCCAGCCCCAACCATGTGCTAAAGGGTCAGCTAAAAGTCTGAAACGAACTAAAACATTATCACCTGCTTTAAAATCACCAGAACTTAGCATATCAATTTCTCTTTTTCTGAAAAGATTAGGATTACCAACTGTTTTTGAGTTTTGGTCTTTATCAACATTTAAGCTTGTCCAAGCTTTAGCCCATTCAGGGTCATCGTTAGAATCCCATCCAGCTTGAAACCACTGCCAAGTTTTACCACCGTCTTTAGAACCTTCAACAACAACATAATCGAAGAAATCTCTATCTGGAAAAACTGAACCATCAGCACCTGTTTCTACTAAAACTACCTCATCAAAATAGATTTTAGCCGTATCACTTCTCAAAGTAATTGGTCTTAATAATTGAGCAATATAATTTGAGAAAAGATTTCCATCAGATTCAAATACTTCTTCAGAACCATTTTTATAAGGATGGTCTGAATTTAAAGCAATACTGGTAAAGTTAGTTGGTTTCGAAAAGGTAAATCCTTTCAAATAAAAATCTTCTGGAGCAGCAGGCGAAGTATCAAAATTATTATTGTAGGTATTCACTGCTGGAAATAATTTCAATACTTTAAATTCATAAAAACCAGTTTCTGGAGAGAACCTAGTATTATGGGCTTTCGCTTTATCTTTCACGACGATACGATATTTTACAACATCATTTCCTTTGAATTGGGCTGCCGTAAATTTAAAGCTACCATCAAAAGTAATGGTTCTATCAGCCGTTGTATAAGTCAATAAGATTGGCGCTTGCTTTACATCATTGATATAATATTCTACATAAGCACTATCAATCCCGATGTTATCAAAGGCTTGTCCTTGTGGTAATTTTACTTCAGTATCGGTTGTATAAATAGAGTAAATATTGTTGGTATAAGCAATGACTGGTTTTACAGTATCGGCACCGATAGTAAAGCGATAGAAATTAGTAAAGCCTTTGGTACTCAATGGTGCTTCTGCTGGTGTCGCTAATTTTCTACCAGCTAAATCTTCTCCTTGCCAATAATAACTAATTTGTCTTCTATCTGTTGACTTTGGAAGTGTATATGAGTACTGATTACCACTTTTTGTTAAAGGTACTTCTTTGGCATCAGCAATGAGGTTAGAGGTAGTCATGTAAAGTTTTACAGAACCATCTTTGATAGCAGTATCTCCGAACACTTTAGCCGTAAAAACGTAATCTTTATTAGTATCTTCATTATCAGTGAAAGCGTCATGAGTAATAGAACTACTAACCCAGCCCATATCAGCAAAAAAGTTTAATATAATTGGTCCAAGGTCACGAGTTAACTCTCCAGCAGCAATGGATGGAGTCATCAAAGCATTTGGGTCGCCGATACGATAGGTAGCTTGGTCAACATGATAAATACTTGAACCCGCACTATAGGTTGTTGGGGCATACAGTTTGGCTTGCTTATTAGCATTTGCTTTTGTTGCAGATGGGCTATTCAAGAACAATTTTCCACCAGTAATTTCCTTACGAAGAGCTTCCGAAAAGTTGTCAATCGTAGTAGAGTCAATTAAAGATACTCCCGTACTGTTTACTATAAAATTATCAAAAATACCTGCTGAACCTACAAAGCTACCACTTCCCCAACCTGCGACTGTTTCATTTGCCCCGAAAGTACCAATAAAACCAAGTCCATGTCCAAACTCATGTAATACAATTGAATAAAGGTCATACTGTAAACGAGTTGGTGTTGATTCGCCAGTGTACCAGTCTGTACGGTCAGAATTAAAAGTAGCAACGATATCAGCTTGGTCTTCTCCGTTCAAATCTTTTCTAGCCATTTTTTCAGCAAGTGCAATTGGATACCAAGTGCCTGCTTTAGCCGCTCCGGGGAAATTACGATAATATGTAGAAGCACCAGCTGAACCTAAAACACCAGTGGCAAGACTTCTCCAACGTACTAATATTTTAATAGGGACGTCTGAATTTAAAGCATTTGCCCAAGTAGCTGCCGCTTTTTCGAATATGGCTTTTACTTCTGTAGATAAATTTGAACCTTGTTCATAAAACACTTGGAAGTTTGACGCTTGGCTTGATGATTTACGAGTATTGGCAGCGAGTTTTTTGTCAGCTTCTAATTTAGCTTTCATCATCTCTGTATAGCCCATTGGGAAAACACGTTCTTTGGCTTGCTCAGGAGTTTGGGCATAATCAACAATTTGAGTACCGGGAATAGACTCAATTTTGATTTTTTGAGAGAAAGCCCCAATGCTTCCCATTATAAAGAAAGTAAAAAGTAATATTTTTTTCATATTCAAATGTTTTTAGGAGACTTATTAAATAGAAATTGAAGTGTTTGCTACACAAGATAATAACTATTTTTGATAGAAATTAATAAAGGATTTAGAAACGATAATTAATCAAGGAGCAAGCATTATGTAAACGAAAAAAAAGGCTTTCTTTTTATATCAAGAAAGCCTTTTTCATAAATTTATTTTAAATACTAATAACCAGGGTTTTGTTTAACATTGGCATTTGTACGAATTTCATTAGTTGGAATAGGTAACTGGAATCTAGCATCACCAACCGTTAAGCTTTTGAAACCATAAGTTGTTCCTGTTCCGTCGTATCTATCTCCCCAATTTGAACGAGCAATAGACAATCCTTTACGTTTAATGTCAAAGAAACGATGTCCTTCAAAAGCTAATTCAAGACGTCTTTGCAAATCAATTTCAGTTTTCAAAGCAGTACCACCTTCTTGGTTGTCAGCAGCTACAAAACCTATGTAACGGCTTGCTCTCAAAGCATTCAAATCTTTAAGTGCGTCAGCATCTTTGTTCAATTGTGCCAAAGCTTCTGCACGATTCAATAATACTTCTGCTACTCTGATTACCTTAGGGTCAACTACGTTTGCATTACCAGTAGTACGTCCGAAATATTTGATGATATTGTTATATCTGAATCCACCAAAAGTACTTGAACCGATATATGCCGTTTTACGAATATCATTGTCTTTGTATAATCTAAAAAGGTCAAAGTCAACAACATATTCAGAACGTACTCCTGATGCTGAACTTTGGCTATATTCAACACCGGGCGATACAGCGTCTTTATCAACAATTTGTAGTTTCAATAATACTCCGTCGTTACTTGCATCTTTCCAAATGCTTGAGAAATTGGCAATTGAACCCGGACTTGAACTTAACGCTAAAGACTGTGTAGCAGCATCGGCAGCTTTTTGCCATTGAGCTTCATACAAATACAAGCGTGAAAGTAAGCCATAAACTGCGGCTTTGTTGAAACGATAAATACCATTCCCACTACCGATTAGGCTTGCTGCTTCTACTAAATCTGCTTCAATTTTTGCATAATTAGATTTCACGGTTTCACGAGATGGTCTGGCAGTTGGGTCGATACTTGTAACGAAAGGAACACCTAAATCAGCATCACTTGCTTGTGTAAAGGCTTTTCCGTACAATTTAACCATGTCAAAATGAGCAAGCGCTCTTACTGCTAATGCTTCGCCTTTAAAGTTATTTTTGGCAGCTCCATCTGGCAATTTATTGATGTTAACAAGGATTCCATTGGCTCTACGAATAGAAGAGTATGCTTGTGTCCATAAATCCCAAGCGATGTCGCCATTATAACGCCATTCATGAAAAAAGCGATTTGATAAACGACCTGTTCGGCTCATGATAGCATTATCAGACATAATATCTGGAAGACTAATGGATGAACCAGCATAATATGAACCACCCGATAAACCTGATAAACCACCAACATTACGAGCATACATACCTCGTGCAGCATTATCAAAATCTGTTTGTGTTTCAAATGCTTGTGAATCCGTTACTGAGTTGTAGGGCGTTAATTCAAGTTCTTTTTCACTACAACTTGTTACTCCTATCAGAGTAAAAATGCCAAGAGTTAAAATATATTTTTTCATATTTTGAAAGTCTATTTATGGATGAATTTAGAAGGTTAAATCAATACCGAATGTTAATTGACGAGCAACAGGATAGCTATATCCACGGAATAAACCTTGTGTTTGTCCACCTGTACTTTCTGCTTGTCCGAAACCAATTTCAGGGTCACCTTTAGCTTCAAATGCGTGATACCACCAGTTTTGAGCCTGCGCATAAATTCTTACAGATTGAATTTTTGCTTTTTTTGTAATACCTGTAGGAATTGTATAACCTAAAGTAACATTTCTTAAACGAATAAAATCTCCTTTTTGTAAATAACGGTCTGTAGTGTAACTGATTCCAGTTGGTTCAGGAAGTACACCAGTATCACCAGCTTTTTTCCAATAATTCAAAGCATCTGCAGCTTGGTTATTATAAATGTATTCACCATCAGAGGTCAAGTCATTCCACAATGAGTTAAAGATATAATTACCACCAGAGTAATATAAATCAGCCCCTAAAGAAAAGCCTTTATAACTAATATCTGTATGGAAATTACCAAAACGAGTTGCCAAACGTGATTTTCCTTCTAATACTACTGCATCGCTTGGGCTATAATTTTCAACGATTTCACCATTGATATTATAGAATTGTTGAGCACCCGTTTGAGAATTTACTCCTGCATAGCGAGTCATAAAATAAACATCAATAGGTTGTCCGATTTGAAGTTTACTAAGACCTCCCGGACGGTTAATTCCATCTTCAGTAAGGGCTGTAACCTTATTTTTATTGATAGAATAGTTCACATTTACATCCCATTTCAAGTCTTTTGTATTGAGAATTTTATAGCCAAGCGTAAACTCTAAACCTCTGTTTTGTACAGCTCCTACATTTTCAGTTCTTGATTGAAAACCAGTTGTTGACGATAGAGGGCGATCATATAATAATGATGAATTGTTTTTGTTGTACCAATCCACTGTACCATAAAGACGATTATTCAATACCGAGAAGTCAACACCAATATCAGTAGCTGCTAGTTTTTCCCAAGTTAAATCAGGGTTTTGTACCTGTGAAGGGAAAGTAGCTGAAGTCAAGCCATAACTATTGTAACGATATAAACCTAATGAAGTATAATTACCGATACGGTCGTTACCTGTTAAACCATAACTAGCTCTAAGTTTTAATGAATTGATAAAGGTTAAGTCTTGTATGAATGATTCTTTATCTAAATGCCAGCCAGCACTAGCAGCACCAAATAGACCATAACGATTGTTTATCCCGAAACGAGAAGAACCATCACGACGAACAGATAAATCAAGGAAGTATTTTTGATTAAAATCATAATTGATACGACCAAATAATGAATATAATGCCCAATCTGATTTACCAGTAGATGCACCCGTTGGAGTTGATGAGTTATCTTGTGTACTTACTTTATCTGATGGAAAGCCTTTAGATGACAATGTATAAGTTTTTATTCTATCTCTGGTAAATTCTATACCTCCTAATATTTTGAAGTTATGAGTGTCATCAATTGATTTAAAATACGTAGCAGTATTGGTAAATACATAGTTGAAGTTTTGAAAACCATTATCTGTTTTTGAACCTCTTGCGGCTGGGTCACCAACGTATTGGTCTAATATTGAATTAGGCTTGATATAATATTCTCTTGCATAATCAGTATAAGTAAGACCAATCTGAGAACGTACTTCTAAATCTTTAATAGGAGTTAATGCTACAAAAAAGCTTCCTAATCCATTCACAATATTTTGCTTTTCTGTATTGTTTAAGATTGCTTCCGAGATACTGAAACCGTTGGCTGTAAGGTTGTAAGTTCCATCATCATTAAATTCTGGTTCATAAGCATTGTAAGCATAAATGGCATAAAATGGGTTTTGAACGTTGTAACGATCTCTTTGCTCATTCGTTTGAATAACAGAAAACTGTAAATTAGAACCAGTTTTTAACCATTTTGAAGCACGATATTCCAAATTGATTCTTCCAGTGTTCAAATCAGAGTTAGAACCGTTTACCAAACCACCAACTTTAGAAGTTTGTAAGCCGATGTTATACGAAAAGGCATCATTAGCTCCACTAATACCCAAACGATGTGTTCTTAACTGACCTTTCTGTAAAAGTGTTTTGAACCAATCTGTTTTACCAGCAGACAATCTTGTTACTTCTGCTTGATACTCTGCATCAGTCATCGTTGTAACATCATCCAGAAAATATCCATTGGTATAACCCAAGTCTTTTTCATAACGAAGCTTTTCTTCAAAAGTCATCATTTTGAAATTGTCAGGTGTTTTTTCTGAGTATCCTGCTTGGAAAGAATAAGTAATTTTTGGTAACCCTTTTTTCCCTTGTTTGGTAGTAACAAGAATTACCCCATTGGCACCTCTTGAACCATAAATTGCTGCTGAAGAAGCATCTTTCAATACTTGAACATCTTCAATTTCGTTTGGATTAATCGTATTTAAAATATTGATGCCACCTTGCGCTTCACTATTGGCAACTGGCACACCGTCAATTACAACTAATGGTTGTGAACCAGCCGTTAATGAACCTTCTCCACGAATACGGATAAAGTTTTGTCCTGAAGGACGACCATTCACTGAAGTAATTTGTAATCCAGCTGCTTTGCCTTGCAAAAGATTATCAAATGTTGAACCTCCAGCTTTCCCTTCTAAAGCTTTCCCTGAAATATTGGCTTGAGAAGCCGTAAGGTTTTGTTTTTTGGTTGTTCCATATCCAACTACAACTACTTCTTCGATGTCAGTTACATCATTTACTAAAGCAACATTGATAATGGTTTTTGTTCCAACAGCAATATCTTGTTTAATAAAGCCAACAAAACCAAAGGTTAATGTTGCATTATTTGGAACACTAATTTTATACGAACCATCGGCTGCAGAAGTTGTTCCTTTGGATGTACCTTTCACCGAAACACTCACACCAGCAAGTACTGCTCCATCCTCAGAGGAGGTTACTTTTCCTGAGACAATTCTGTCCTGAGCCGCCATTTTCAGCGTTAAAGTCAGCATCAGCACAAAAATCATTAGTAATTTTCTGTTCATGTTGTTGATTTTGTTGTTTAATTTGAATGTTTAGTTAGAATTGCTTGATAAACTAGGTTTTACTAAGTCGCAAAATTTATTCTTGAAAATTAACAATAAGTAAACAAATATTGATACTTTAGGTATTTCAAAGATAGCATTTGTTGGTAATATTTTACTATACAAAAGCTAATAAAATACATTATTTTATTAGCTAATTGCTAAAAAGTACCGCTCAATAAATCACTATTCACTAAAGGCATAGAACAGTATTCAATACAACAAATAATTTTTATATTTGTTGGTCGAAAAATCTCAGACTTTAACTTAACAAATAATACTATGATTGCTAGCTTAGACGCACTTACCCAAGAAAAAATCAACTTGTGGCTTTCGGGAAACTATGATGCTGACACAAAAGCCAAAATCCAACAACTTTTAGATGAAGGAAAAGAAACAGAATTGACAGATTCTTTCTATAAAGACTTAGAGTTTGGAACGGGTGGAATGCGTGGTGAAATGGGTGTTGGTTCAAACCGTATGAATAAATACACGGTTGGCTCTGCCACACAGGGTTTTGCCAATTATTTGAAAGCTAATTTCACTGGCGAAAGTATTAGCGTAGCGATTGCTCACGATTCAAGAAATAATGCTTCATACTTTGCGAAAGTAGCTGCAGATATTTTTTCGGCGAATGGCATCAAGGTTTATTTATTTAAAGAATTGCGCCCAACGCCTGAATTATCTTTTGCTGTTAGACATTTAGGATGTAATGCTGGTTTAGTAATTACGGCTTCGCACAACCCACGTGAATACAATGGCTATAAAGCTTATTGGAACGATGGTTCACAAGTAGTTGCTCCGCACGATAAAAATATCGTAGCAGAAGTAAACAAAATTCAATCGGTAGATGAAATCAATTTTACAGGAAATCCAGATTTGATTACTTCAATTGGCGAAGAAATTGATGCTGAATACTTGAAAACAATTCAAGTAAATTCAATAAATCCAGCAGTAATTACTCGTCAGAAAGATTTAAAAATCGTTTATTCTTCAATTCATGGAACAGGTATTACACTTGTACCAAAAGCGTTAAAATTATTAGGTTTTGAAGATGTAAACATCGTTGAAGCACAAGCAGAGCCAAATGGAGATTTCCCAACAGTGGTTTATCCAAATCCAGAAGAAACAGAAGCGATGACTTTAGCCATGAATTTGGCAAAAGAAATTGATGCAGATTTGGTAATTGCTACTGACCCAGATGCGGATAGAGTAGGAGCAGCAGTTAAAAATCCAGCGGGCGAATGGGTACTTTTGAACGGTAACCAAATGGCAAGTTTGATTATTTATTACTTGTTAGATGCTTGGAAAAAGGCAGGGAAATTGACAGGAAAGGAGTTCATCGCAAAAACCATTGTTACGACGAATATCATTGATAAAATGTGTGAAACACAAGGCGTTAAATGTTATAATACTTTAACTGGCTTTAAATTTATCGCTGCGGTAATTCGTGAATTAGAAGGAAAAGAGAAGTTTATCGGTGGAGGCGAAGAATCGTATGGTTATTTAATTGGTGATGCTGTTCGTGATAAAGATGCTGTTGCTTCTTGTGCAATGATTGCTGAATTGACGGCTTATGCTAAAGATAATGGAAAATCATTATTCGATTTCTTGACGAGTATGTATATGGAAAATAATTTCTATTACGAAGGCTTGATTTCATTAACGAAAAAAGGAAAGGCTGGCGCAGAAGAAATTCAGAAAATGATGGCTGATTTACGCAGTAATGTTCCGGCAACAGTGGCAGGTTCAGAACCAGTAACAGTAATTGACTATACGAACTTAACTTCAACAGATTTAAAATCTGGAGTAATTACAAGCATTCCAACAGGATTAGGAATGGAAGCTTCCAATGTAATTCAATTGGTTTTAGCAGATGGAACGAAAGTATCTGCTCGTCCATCAGGAACTGAACCTAAGATTAAATTCTATGTTTCTGTCAATGAACCATTAGAAAAAGCAGAAGATTTTGATGCTGTTCTTGCTAAATTGAAACAAAAGGTTTCAGCGATTCAAGAGGATTTGGGTTTGAAGTAAAGAAATCAATCACAAATAATAGTGATGCAAGAACCATCGTTTTTGTATCACTATTATCTTTATAAATCAGGTTTGGCCTAATTTTATTCTACCAAGAAACTGAGTCTGAAATCCCTATCTTATTTTAACTATGCTTAATAAAAGGTCAACATTTATTTTTGGGGTTCTGATAACCTTCTTCTCACTAGCTTTTACTTCCTCTAGTAATATCAAAAAAATAGGAGCATCGATGATTTCTCGTTCAGTAAGAGCAGGGAAGACTGTTACTGTAAAAGCTGATATTTTTTATCAATTAGCTGGTGGCAAAATGATTAGTCATTATTCTCTACCAAGTAACCAATATATTATTAATACTTCTAAAGGAGAAATTTCTATTTACGATCCTGTTAAAAATACTGTAATTCAACAAGTGAATTATCTTTTTAGTACAGAGACTTCTCAGTTTTATTATTTCCTGAATAACCAAAAGGCAGATTTAGGTTTAAGAGCAATGGGTTTTGTTAATAAAAATACCAAGTTCGAAAAAAACTTAATGATAAGTACTTGGGCTGCACCAGCACGATTGGCGAAAGATATAAAGTCGGTTGAGTTAGTGCATGATGGTGCTAATCCAATTTATACGAAGTATATCGGTGGGAATGGACAAGTAATCAAAAAGATGTATTACTATAATTATCAGAACTTTGGCGGGCTTGATTTTCCACTTACTGTTACTCAAATAGATTATTTCTCTGCTAAAGATTCTGTCATTGCGAAGACAACATACGCTGATATAAAAATCAATGAAGCTGTAAATAGCAAACTGTCAGATTTTACAATTCCTGCCAATGCGAAAGTCCTTAAATAAAGTTTCGGTTCATGTGATTTTGTTGATTTCCTGTTTTTTTCTTGCTCAAGGAATTAGGGCACAAAGTTTAAAAACAGATTTAACATATTTGATTCAAAAAGACAGTAGCTCAAAGCTTTCGGCTCAAACACAAAAACCTAAAACATTCAATCCGATATTACTGTTTTTGAATGGTTCATTAAAGGTTTATCAGAAAGTAATATCTCCACAATTTTCAGCCAATTGTTTATATGAACTTTCATGTTCAAGATTTAGCCAATCAGCTATTCAAGAATATGGTATTGTAAAAGGACTGGCACTTACTGCTGACCGTTTGGCTAGATGCAATAGAATAAGTGGAACTACAATTAATCCATTCAGAGTAAATGAACAAGGTAAAGTAATAGATTCTCCCAAGATGTATAAAATAGAATAATGGAACTACACAATTCTCTTTTTAGAAAACCTATCTCAAAAAGCTTAATCTTGATGCTTTTTGTCGCTATAATGCCTAAAATAGCTTGCTCTCAAATCAAAAAAGATAGTTTGTTTTTACAGTATTTGTTAGCAAAAGATGAGCATCGAGATGCTATTACTTTAATTTCTCAATTACAAAATCGTTATCCAGACGCTACACAGCAACGATTTGAACTTCCATATTGGAAAGGATTAGCTTTTTACTCTCTCAAAAAACTTGATTCTTGCACTTTTTATTTTTCGAAAGTAAATCCTTCGAGTCAATACTTTAAAAAATCATTATTCTTATCAGGCATTTCCTATAGTTATCTTCGTAATATTAATCAGGCTCAAAAATTGTTTCTTGCTGTTGATGCAAAAGATAGTCTGACTACGGCAATTCGTACTTTTGAGTTGGCAGGTCTTAATCTTTTAAATCGTAACCTTAGTGTATTTGATTCTCTTAAGAATCATTTTTCAGAGGAATATTATCCACTCCAAAAGCAACAAAGTAATTTTAAAGATTACAGAGAAATTATTCAGAAACAACAACGGAAGTCGCCATTGAAAGCCGCTTTACTATCTGCCATTATACCTGGAGCAGGGAAAATATATGTTGGTGGGCAATTAGGACAAGGGGTTTCAACATTTATACAAAATGCTATATTGGGTATGCAAGCTTACGAAGGTTTGCGAAAAGATGGAGTATCAAGCCCTAGATTTATTATTTATGGAGGTTTATTTAGTTTATTTTATATAGGCAATATTTGGGGAAGTGCTTTGAGTTTAAAAATCAAAAGACAAGAATTTAACGATAAGATAGATGAACAAATATTATTTGATATGCACATTCCTTTGCGTACTATTTTCAACTAAATCTTATGCTCAGGATTTTCGGGAAGGAGATAGCTTATTGTTGAACAAACAATATGATGTTGCATTGTTGACTTATGAAAGGAGTTATTTTGAATTAGTAGAATTTCCAGATACTACACTTTCTGCAATCAGTTTACAAGAAGCGAAAAATAACTGTTTATTAAAGAAAGTCTATTGCTTGAAAGTAATGGGAAAGTATGCTGAGGCTGGGAAAACAGCTTTGAGATTCGATTTGTCAAATTTATCGGATTCAAGTCAGTTTCTTTTGCGAAACGAGTTGATTGTATGTTATTATTTATCAGGTTTTTATGAGGATGCACTTAGTCAGATTCAGCAATTAAGATTTTTTGTAAAAGATTCTTTACTAACACAAAATAGCAAACTGTGGGAAATACTTTGCTTAACACAACTTAAACGCTATCCCGAAGCAAAAGAAGTATTTGGTGCTTATGCCAGCGCTAAAAATGTAAAAATGAATGTCGATTCCGTTTTTGCATTTGAAAAGTCAAACAAATTTAAAAATGTGAAAAAAGCAGCTGCTTTGGCTACTTTTTTACCCGGTGCAGGAATGCTTTATGTTGGAAATACTACAGAAGGCTTGGTTTCATTGGGTTTACAAATTGCCACACTTGGTTTTGGCTTTCATAATATTTCTAAAGGATATTACTTATCGGGTTTTTTTACTGGTTTTGGTTTGTTTCAGGCATTTTATTTTGGAGGAATAAGACGTACAGAATTATTGGCAGAGCAAAAGAATCGCCAATTGATAGACTTATATACAATGAAAGTAACCAAGGCATTAATAGAACTTGAAAATTGAAAAAGCCAAGAACGATATTTTGTTCTTGGCTTTTTTTATTAAGAAAAAATTGAAGACTATTAAACCTACCACATAAAGAATTTAGGGTTGTCTTCATATTTTGAAATACCTTCGTCGTTAACTAAAGCGATTAACAACACTACCCAGTCAACAAAAGCTACAATACCACAACCTCCTAAAGTTAGGATATACCCCACTCCAGTTAATGTTGCTGTACCCATGTAGAAACGGTGAATCCCTAAACCCCCTAAGAATGTTGATAATATAAATGCTGTTGCTGCATTTTTACTACCAGCTACTGAAGTTGTAGGTAAACTGCTTGTTGTAGCCAATGCATTATTAGATGCTTCAGCATTAACAGAAGGCATTAAACTTGCTACTTCAACACCATTGCTCAATGTTGCTTCTATGGCAGCATCATTAGCTAAATATTCACTTGGCGTAGAAGCGAATGATTTTGAACATACTGTTAAAAACAGCATAGATGATAAGACGATAATTTTTTTCATGGAAAAGACAGGATTTAAGTGAGTTCTAAATCTATTTAAAAGAACAATATAGCCAAAATACTGATATTTATTATTACCAAGAGTTTAAAACTTATTATACGGTCGATTTTCTTTGAAAAGTTATAATTATGCTTCAACCGCTCTCTTAAATTCCGAAGTAAAGTGAAATTGAATATCTGGATTATTTTGGATATTCATTCTTAAAATCCATTCTGATTCTGCTAAAAATACAAAGTTCCCGTCTTTATCTTGTGCGATGTTTTGAGCTTTTAATCTTACAAATTCTGTAAGTTTTTTCTCGTCATCAGAAGTTACCCAACAAGCTTTGGCAATGTCACGGTGGTCGAAACGACATTTTGCACCGTACTCATGCTCCAAACGATATTGAATTACTTCGTATTGAAGTTCTCCAACTGTTCCTACAATTTTTCTATTTCCTAAATGTGGTTGAACGAATAATTGTGCTACTCCTTCGTCAGTCAATTGTTGAATTCCTTTTTCCAATTGTTTAGATTTCATAGGGTCAAGGTTCATTAATTCTTTGAAAATTTCTGGAGAGAAACTTGGAATACCTTGGTATTGCATTACTTCTCCTTCCGACAAAGTATCGCCAATTTTAAAGTTTCCAGTATCATATAAACCAATTACATCGCCCGGAAAACCTTCTTCGATTACTTCTTTTTCTTGAGCCATGAAATTATATGGATTGTTGAAACGAAGGTTTTTATCTAAACGAACGTGTTTGTAAAATTTATTACGCTCGAATGTTCCTGAACAAACTCTTAAGAAAGCAATTCTATCACGGTGTTTTGGGTCGAGATTGGCGTGGATTTTGAAAATAAAACCAGTGAATTTTTTCTCTTCTGGTTCTACAATTCTTACGTCAGTTTTTCGTGCTTGCGTACTTGGGGCAATTTCAGTGAAAGTGTCCAATAATTCTTGCACACCAAAATTATTAACAGCCGAACCAAAGAAAACTGGCGCTACTTCTCCCGACAAATAAATACTTCTGTCAAAATCTCCGTAAACGCCTTCAATCAATTCAATATCTTCACGTAATTGATTAGCATCTTTTTCGCCTACTTTTTTGTCTAATTCTTCCGACCAAATATCTACTGAAACAACTTCTTTTTCAATTTTGGTTTTATTCGCATTGAAGATGTTCAGCGATTTTTCATAAATATTATAAACACCTTTGAAGTTTGAACCAATGTTGATTGGCCAAGTAAGCGGGCGTACTTTGATATTCAGTTTTTGTTCTAATTCATCTAGTAAATCAAAAGGATTTTGTCCTTCTCTATCCATTTTATTGATGAATACGATTACAGGCGTATTTCTCATACGACAAACTTCCATCAAACGTTCGGTTTGCTCTTCTACACCTTTTACGCAGTCGATAACCAAAATTACAGAATCGACAGCCGTTAAAGTTCTATAAGTATCTTCAGCAAAATCCTTGTGACCAGGAGTATCCAAAATATTGATTTTAAGATTATTGTACTCGAAAGTCATTACAGAAGTAGCTACCGAAATACCTCTTTGGCGTTCAATCTCCATGAAATCGGAAGTTGCTCCCTTTTTGATTTTATTTGATTTTACTGCACCAGCCGTTTGGATAGCACCTCCAAATAAAAGTAATTTTTCGGTAAGTGTTGTTTTTCCCGCATCGGGGTGAGAGATAATACCGAAAGTACGGCGTTTATGTATTTCTTCTTGTATGGTTGCCATTTTCAATCTATAAATGAGTGATTGAGTACTTTAATTCACCTCAATCCTGAAAAATCTTTTAAATAAGTTGCAAAATTACTCATAAAAAAAGAAACCTCACAGAAATTTGTTTTCTGTGAGGTTTTTAAATGGAGTAATCAAATAATTACTAGTTCTTATTCAAATTACTTTTATTTCTACTGTAAAGGAAATACACTAAAATACCTAAAGTACTCCAAATCAAGAATGCGTGCCAAGTTTCTCTTCTTACTTGTGTCATTAAAAACACATTGAAAAGTACTCCCATCGGTGCTACAAACCAGATAAGTGGCGCTTTGTATGGACGTTCGATGTCTGGCTGTTGGTAACGCAATAAAAGTACTGCACCCGAAATCATAGCGAAAGCTAACAAAGTACCCATTGAACACATTTCAGATACTTTATCAATTGGTGTAAGTGCTGATACAATTGATACGATAAGACCAACTAAGATTGTGCTTTTCCAAGGTGTTTTGAAATTTGGGTGAATCGTTTTGAAGAAAGCTGGTAATAAACCATCTTTCGCCATTCCTAAGAAAATACGAGTTTGTCCAAGCATCATTACCAACATTACAGAAGTAAGACCAGCTACAGCAGCAATGGTAATGATAAACACTGCCCAAGGTAAGCCAGCATCAGCAAAAGCCGAAGCTACTGGTGCTTTTAAATCTAGGGTGTCGTATTTTACCATTCCTGTTAATACTAAAGATACCAAAATATATAAAATAGTACAGATTACTAAAGATGCTACGATAGCAAAAGGAATATCTTTACGAGGGTTGATGGCTTCACCAGCTTGCGTAGATACGGCATCGAAACCGATATAAGCAAAGAATACAATGGTTGCTGCAGTTACAACACCATCCCAGCCGAAGTGTCCTTTACCATCTGCATCAAATACTCTTTCTGGAATGAATGGATGCCAGTTTTCTGTTTTTACAAAGAATGCACCTACAATAATTACGAATAATACTACCGAAAGTTTAGTAATTACAATAATATTGTTTGTTTTAGCAGATTCTTGAATACCTCTTACTAATACAGAAGTTACAATCCATGTGATAAAAAAGGCTGCAATATTGAAAGCTGGAACTGGGCCATCAACACCTAGTTTTGTACCAGCCGTATAAGGGTCGTTCATTAAAGTTACTGGCAATTCAATTCCAAATAAATGAACGAGTTTTTCGAAATAACCAGACCATGCTACCGCTACTGTGGTAGCGCCCATCATATATTCAAGGATAAGGTTCCAGCCAATTAGCCAAGCAAAGATTTCACCAACGGTACCGTAAGAATACGCATACGCAGAACCTTCAACGGGAAGAATGGATGAAAATTCAGCATAACAAAGGGAAGCAAATGTACAACCGATGGCTGCAATGACGAAAGCAAGTGCTAAAGCTGGACCGGCGTGGTCGTGGGCAGCAATACCCGTTAAAGTAAAAATACCTCCACCAATAATTGCTCCGATACCTAGTGAAGTAAGCCCCCACTTTGTAAGAACACGTTTAAGTTCAGATTTTTTCATGTCAGCTTCGTAGGCTGCCATTGGTTTTTTACGCCAAATACTGTTATTCATAGGGTTTTAGTTTTTGTGTGAATTTGAAGTGATTTTTAGATTTTGGTTAGTTTAATAAATCTGTTTTTTGTTCAAAGAAATCCTTTCGAGATAAAAAAGTATTAATACTTCATTCTACGAAAGTATATTTTGTTTAAACATCTTTGAAGATACAGAATATTTTGTGTCAAAACAAAAAAAGACCTGCAAGTCAATCAACTTACAGGTCTTTTAATGGACTATTTAAGCTTTTGCGGCAGGTTCAACTTTTTTCTTACCCGTACCTAAATCGATTACGATTGGCGCAGCTACGAAAATTGAAGAATAAGCACCGAAAACAACACCGATAAACATGGCGAATGAGAAACCTCTTAGAATATCTCCACCAAAGAATAACAATACAGTTACTACCAAGAATACTGTTGTAGCAGTCATTACTGTACGGCTCATAGTATGGTTAATAGATTGGTTAATTGTTTTAATCATCAATTCTTTGTTGCTCAAATCGGCATCAAGACCAATTTCTTCACGAATACGGTCGAATACTACCACGGTATCGTTAATAGAGTAACCAATTACAGTTAATACCGCTGCAATAAAGATTTGGTCAACTTCTAACTCAAATCCGAAAAGGCGAGTAATACCAACCATTCCTAATACTACTAATGAATCGTGTAAAAGGGCGATAATACCACCTAATGAATATTGCCATTTACGGAAACGTAATAAAATGTAAATGAAAATACCAACTAGAGCATAAAGAATTGAAATGAATGATTGTTTTAAAATATCATCTGCAATGGTTGCACCTACTTTAGATTCTGAAACAATTGTTGGTTTAGCATCAGCAAATGTCTTCAAACCATTTTCTAATGCTTTACGAACTTTCTGGTTTGCTTGAATCGTTTCGTCTTCTACTAAGTATGCCGTAGTGATTTTTAATTTAGTGTCACCATTAAAAGTTTTTACTTCAACACCTTTTCCTTCAAAGCTATCCGCTAAACCATCTTTAATTGTTCCAGCTTCTACTGGTTTAGATAATTCTACTACGTAAGAACGACCACCTTTGAAGTCAACACCTAAGTTAAAACCACCTTGGATTGTTAATACGATAGCTCCAACAGCAATTAAACCCCATGAGAACCAGTATGAATACTTACGTTTTCCGATAAAGTCAAAGTTAAGTCCTTTGAAAAGATCTTTAGAAATGAATGTTTCAAAAGTAACGTCTTTTTCTTTTCCAGCTTTGATAGCACGATTTGCCATCCAATCTACAAAAACATGAGAAACAAATACAGCAGTAAATACAGACGTAACTAAGCCGATACACAAAGTAACACCAAATCCTTTTACAGAACCTGAACCAAAAATAATCAAAATAACCCCGATAATGATTGTGGTAACGTTACCATCAATAATAGCCGAAAGTGCTTTTTCATAACCTAGTTTGATAGATTCTAATAAACCTTTTCCTTGGTGAAGTTCTTCACGAATACGCTCGTTAATCAATACGTTAGCATCAACCGCCATACCTAATGTTAACACAATACCTGCGATACCTGGCAATGTTAATGCTGCTTGAATTTGTACTAGTACACCTGCAATAAAGAATACGTTGAAGAAAAGTGCAGCATTAGCCATCCAACCTGGGCTACCATAGTAACCAATCATGAAGATAACAACTAACAATAAACCCAATGCCATTGAGAAATAACCTTGGTTGATAGCCTCAGCACCTAATGAAGGACCGATAAAAGCATCTTCAACGATACGAGTAGGAGCAGATAATTTACCTGATTTAATTACGTTCGCTAAATCTTTTGCTTGTTCAACTGTGAATGAACCAGAAATTGATGAACGTCCGCCAGCGATTTCTCCGTTAATATTTGGAGCAGAGTAAATATAGTTATCCAATACAATTGCAATACGTTTTCCAACATTCGCAGCTGTTAAATTTTTCCAAATTCTAGCACCAGTACCATTCATATTCATGGTTACTTCTGGGCGTCCGTTTTGGTCAAAATCTTGAGCCGCATCTGTAATTACTTCTCCATCCAATGGTGCTTTTTGTCCTTCTGCTTTTCTCAAGAATTCAAAAGGAATAATTTCGTCACCATTTGTTGCAGGAATTCCAATGGCATTCCAAGCAAATTGCAGACCTGAAGGGAACATGATTTTTACTTCAGGACGACTGAACAATTCATTTACACGAGCAGTATCTTTACGGAAAACACCCCAAGATCTTCCTTGGTTATCCAAAGGCAAAAACAATTTTGTAAGTGCCGAACCAGCAGTTGTGTCTTTTACAGCAGAATCTTTTTTCGCTACTTTAGCAGCACCTGATAATTGACCAGCCAATCCACCAGCTTTTGTAGTATCGGTAGAAGTTGTCGCTGTTGCAGTACTTGCTTTTTTAGCCTTTTCTTCCGCAGTTAAATATTCACCTAAAGAATTTAAGCCTGGTCCCCATTCAGAAATTTCAGCTACTTCTATAAATTCTAATTTAGAAGCTGCTGATAATAATTTTCTAGCACGTTCAGGATTATCAATACCTGGTAATTCTACTTGAATACGGTTTGTTCCTGGTAAACGTTGGATGTTAGGGTTAGCAACTCCTAATTTATCAATACGAGTTTGAACTGTTTTATAAACACGATCAACAGCTCCATCAATTTCATCGTTGATTACTTTCTTTACTTGTGAATCTGAAGAATTAGAATTTAATTTTTCACGATTTACAGAGTTAGCGAAAATTGATGCCAATTTTTGATTCGGAGCAATTTTAGCAAAAGCCTCATAGAATAATTCATTGAAAGTTTTTGTTGAAGTTGCTTGTGCAGCAGATGCTTCTTGAATTGCTTTTTCGAAGTTAGGATCATTGCTTTTTCCTGACAATGCACGAAGGATTTCTACTGGAGAAACTTCTAACACTGCATGAAGACCGCCTTCTAAGTCCAAACCTTTATGAAGTGCATAAGTAGTTACTTCTTGTAAAGTAAAGCCTAAATAAATAGGTTGTTTCCAAAGAGAGTCAATGTAATGAGTTTTCTTTGCTGGATCTAATTCTCCAGATTTTGAAGTCGCATAATTAATAGCGTCTTCACGAACTGAGCTTGCTTTCCAAGTAAACGAAAGGAAAAATAAACATAAGGCTGAAATAATTCCAGTCAGCCAAATTATGGCACTTTTATAACGCATTTTTGTAGGGAAAAAGTAATTGTGAGTAAATAAACGGATGATTAGGGTTGTAACATTTTAGCCGACATAGCAAAACGTCTTTGATTTGATAGAAATTTTCTATCAAAAATGTTTATCAAGAAAAAATTATGGGGCGTTGGTAACGATAAAATGCTCGAAAAGTACTTCGAGATGCGGAAGGCGAAATGCTAAATTTTGAACAGATTGAATGGTGCGTTCAAAAGATAAAAAAGCAAATTCACAAGGATGGAAAATGAATTCTTGTGCAAAATCAATGTTAACAGGTACAGAAACCTGCATCACCGAAAGTTCAGAAACAGAACATTGTTTAGGTACCTGATTGTCCTGTCTTTGTTCTGTTTTTACTTTACTAAGCAAGTTTTGGCTTTTTTGAGTAACATTAATTGTTTTACCAAAAACGGTAAAAACAATAACGAGCGACATCAAAAAGACGCTGAACAAACGAGCTATGTGTGAATTTTTTTGCATTCTGAATTACAAAACTATCACTTTTTGTTTGGTAATTCCAAATTCTCACTTAAAATAATTGTTCCACCTGTTAGAAATTATTTCTTACTTTTGAGCCGTCATTCATAAACAGCGCAGAAATGTTTAATTATTTAGAACCATCATATATCAAAAAATTCATTCAAACTGCTCTTGCCGAAGATGTTGGTGACGGTGATCATACTTCACTATCAACGATTCCTGCAACAGCCACTGGACGAGCAAAGCTATTGGTAAAAGAAGATGGAATGTTAGCGGGAGTAACTTTAGCAACGATGATTTTTGAAGAAGTTGATAAAGCCCTTGAAGTAAAAGTATTGCTGGAAGACGGCACGACGATAAAAAAAGGAGAAATTGTTTTGACTGTTGAAGGTTCTTCGCAATCAATTTTAAAGGCAGAACGCTTGGTGCTGAATTGTATGCAAAGAATGTCTGGTATTGCTACTTATACCGATTCGATGGTGAAATTATTGGAAGGAACGAAAACCAAATTATTGGATACTCGTAAAACAACGCCAAATTTCCGCCTTTGCGAAAAATGGGCTTGTAAAATTGGGGGTGCCGAAAATCATCGTTACGCATTGTTCGATATGATTTTGATAAAAGATAATCATGTGGATTATGCTGGAGGAATTCACAATGCTATCAAACAAGCAAACGATTATTTGAAAGAAACAGGACGTGCATTAAGTATTGAAATTGAAGTAAGAAACTTAACAGAGCTTCAGGAAGTTTTAGCAATAGGACAAGTAAACAGAATTATGTTAGACAATTTTTCATTTGATGATTTACGTGAGGCTGTAAGCATCATTGATGGTAAATATCCTACTGAAGCTTCTGGTGGAATTAATGAAAAGACCGTCCGACAATATGCAGACTGTGGTGTAGATTATATTTCTTGTGGCGCTTTAACACATCATGTAAATAGTTTGGATTTAAGCTTAAAAGCTTATTAGAGTGATTGGTGAATAGTAATTAGCAATTTTAATATTATTTACTTAATCACTCAATAAAAAGGTGTCTTTTCTCACGATATAAAATTTTAACAATGAATTTATTAGAAGAATCACAACGAGTTGGCTATGTGAGTCGCTCTGTTCCGTTCAAAGGAGAAGATTTAAAAGAACAGATTTTAAAACTTAAAAAAGAGAAAAATGCGGTAATCTTAGCTCATTATTATGTTGATGCTGAAATTCAGGAAATCGCAGATTTTTTAGGAGATAGTTTGGGTTTGGCACAAGCGGCGGAACAAACCGATGCTGATATGATTGTTTTCTGTGGAGTACACTTCATGGGTGAAACAGCTAAGATTCTTAATCCGAATAAAAAAGTAGTATTGCCAGATTTAAACGCTGGTTGTTCTTTGGCTGATGCTGCTCCGAAAGAGGAATTTGCTGCTTTCAAAGCAAAATATCCGGAGGCTGTTGTGGTGAGTTATATCAATTGTACCGCAGATATTAAAGCGATGACGGACATTATTTGTACTTCGTCAAATGCAGTGAAAGTGGTTGAATCAATTCCTGCCGATAAACAAATTATTTTTGCTCCTGATGCCAATTTAGGAAGATATGTAGCGAAAAAAACAGGTCGTGATTTGATTTTGTGGGAAGGTGCTTGTATTGTTCATATTGATATTTCTTTGGAAAAACTCAAGAAAGCGAAAGAAGAAAATCCGAATGCTTTATTGATTGCTCACCCAGAATGTAAGGAAGTAATCTTATCTCAAGCAGATTTTGTAGGTTCAACTACGGCGCTTTTAAGTTTTGTTCAATCATCAGACTGTCAGGAGTTTATTGTGGCGACAGAGGCAGGTATTTTGCACAAAATGAAAATGGCTGTGCCTCATAAAAAGCTTATTCCTGCACCAGCGAATGAAAAAAATGCTTGTGCTTGTTCAGAATGTCCATATATGAAAATGAATACGATGGAAAAACTCTACAATGCAATGTTCTATGAATTACCAGAAATTCAAGTGCCTGAAGAAGTAAGAATTCCTGCTTTAAAGGCGTTGAAAGCAATGTTGGAGATTAGTAAATAATTAAAACATGAGTCATCCCGAATTTTAAAATCACCAAAAAGCGGTCGAAATTAGTTTTTCGACCGCTTTTTGGTGATTGATGGGTAACGAATTCCTACTGTTTGAGCGAAGCGAGTTTAGGAATTCTTGATTTTTTTGCGGCCGCCGCTGCGGTTACTTTTTGTATCAAGACAAAAAGTAAGGACGAGAACAAATCCAAAAAACTTTTAAATCTTCTAAAACTCGCTATTTTAGGAGAAAATTCGGGATGACTCATGTTGTTAATAACCATTCTATAAAATTTGATAGCTCAACTTTAAAGACCATAAAAAATCCACACCTGTTATTTTAAAGTTTAGTGGATTATGAAAATTAAAGTATATCGTTTGTGGACGCCCATTCTCAGAGAAAACATGGTCATTGGGCTCTAATGTGTATTCACCAGTTGTATTTGTATGAGTAGCCATACCAATTCCCCCATACCATTCTAGCCAAAATCGCTCACTGATTTGTCCCATTACTCCTATTTTTCCATAAGCTCCCCAAACTTTATAAATAGTATCGTCAGAGAGTTTTTCATAATATTTATAATCATTATTCCAAGAATTTCCCCCTCTACCAATGGTTGTAGTACTTGGATAAGTATTGGTGCGGTTGAAGAGTTCAAGTCCATAAAAAGAATTTATGCCCTTATTTCTCAAAGCAAATGGTTTTGTATATCTTCTAAATTCTAATCTGTATCGTTGTGATATTTCGCCTTCATCATAAGTACCCTTTGTGCCAGATAGTGAAATATCAGCATTACCATAGGCGTAATCAAACGCAATGGTGGTTCTGGCACTAATATTTGTTTCAAGCCCAAGCTGAATTGCGGCATGGGCTCCTAGATATGTCAATGGTGCTATTTTGAGAAGTAAGTGTCGATGCGAAATGGTAGTATCACTTTGGGCAAATGTGAAAATTCGACTGAAGACTAATAATATAATTAAGATAGAATATTTCATTCGATAGGTATTTTACTGAGAAGTTTTAATGCTTTTGGGTCGCTATAATCGTATTGATAAATACCATTCTGACCAGTTACTATTAGTTTTTGTTGATTTGGAATAACATCATACGAAACCACATCAGTTAAAAACTCCTTTTCAACAGGATTTACTGGGTCTGATAAATCAAAAGATTTTAACCCAAAACTACCTTCACAGATAAATAGGTTTTTCCCATCTACAGCTAATCCATGAGGGTTTTTCATTGGAATGGATTTTACTAATGTAGGGTTTGAGGGATTACTGATATTGACAATATCCAGAGAATTTACTCCTCTTTGGCATAATGTTCCATTTCTTAAGGTCACATAAGCATAATTATCTTGAACCACCACGGGATCACAACTCTTTATGTGTGTATAAGTAGAAAGCAAAAATGGATTTGCAGGGTCTTGGTTATTGAAAATTTGCATTCCCGTATTACTTCCAATAAAAAGCATGTTTTTATAAGGGTAAATGGTTTCTAAGCCAAAGCTTAAATTGATAGTTTTGATTTTTTGAGGAGAAGTATTCTTAATATCGAAAATAGACATATTGCTAGTGCCTACTGTATAAAGATAGCCATCTCCTAAAGTAAAACGAGCCATAGAACCACCTGTACCATTTCCAAAGGGAGACACCGAATCGTTAGCTCCTTGTTGGCAACTTTGAAGGTATATTAACCCCAAAATACAATATAATAATTGTGTCTTTTTCATCTGTAGCATTTTAGTGTGTAGTCAACGTTTAAAACTTTTTCCCAACCAATTACTACGCCTTTGTTACTGTCAACACATTCAAAACGCACATTGGTAACTGGTGGATAATCTTGAGATTCAAACACGTCTTTTAGGCGATGTACTAGCTTGGCTTCTGAAGGTTTGCTAATATTAATACTTATCAAATCTTTCAAGTTATCGGCATATAAAATATCGCCCCTAATGGCAATATCTACATTGCTTGGAATTTGCAAAAAGGCAATTTTCTTGGGGCTTTTCGGGTCTTTATTATCAAAGATATGAACGCCTTTACCAAGTTCGTTCACAAATAAAAACTGGTCTTTGATATAAATTTTACCGGGAGATTTTAATGGTTGTGGAGTAGTGATAACTACTTTGTCTATTTCGTCGGCATTTGCATAAATAGGTCGATACCCTTCGCTAGTGATTGGGAAATCAGGTGGGCTATCAAGTTTGAAACAACTGCTTGCTAGCAAAGCAAGAGATAAGTAGGATAGTAGCTTTTTCATAATTAACGTTTAATGGGTAAAGAATCAATGACTAATTTAGGCGTTTTTACGAAGTAAACCTTTATGTTTTTAATTATTTTTTTAACATAAAAAAAGCCATCAGCAATATATGCTGATGACTTCCGATGTTTTGTTATATTTTACTTTAATCAAGATACTTTTATCTATTGCTCAACTTTACGTTTCAATTTAATAATTATCCTTCTTTTTCAAATAAATCTGAAATTGCTCTTCTGTTAGAATAGCTTTCATTTCTTTATCTCTTTCTTCTTTGATAGTCACAGCTTTTGCTCTGATTTTTGAACGTACTTCTTCCGTAATTGGAGGTACAATTTTCTTTACTTCTTCCGAAAAATCTAAACGTTTGAAGGCAAAGTTAATGTTAGCATTTTCAACTTTTGGAATTTGCTCTTCGGTTAGTTTTAATTTTTTTATCATCCAACGAGTATCCTCATTAGCCATTTTTTCAGGGTCTAAATCTGCTTTTCGGGTAGTACCTTCACCTGCTTGAGGTAGTGTACTTCTTCCCATTCCACCTCTTCCGTAACCTCCATAGCCATATCCACCGCCATACTGAGCATTACTTTCATGAATATGTAGGAAAATAGAAAAGCACAAAGTGACTAAAAGTATTAAGTAATTTTTGGATTTCATCGGGTTACTTGATTTGTTTTTATGTTAAGCAATTTAATCTTTGTCAAAGTAATTGCATGTACTTCAAAGAATGAACAGTTAAATTAATAATTTTCTGCTACTCTTTTCAGTATTTTAGATGAAGTTTATAAAAAAAGCCCTCAATCTTGTGGAATGAGGGCTTTTTAAAAACTGAAATGATTAAGACCCGCAGGCTTCGCATCCATCAGGATCGTCAATTGAGCATTGCATCGCCGACCAATTTTGTTCGACTACGCTGTCTAGGCCTCCTACAACGAGTGAGGCAGCTGATGATTTCGCTTGTGCTGCTTGTGCGGCATAAGCTTCATAACTCATCTCGTGCTCTTGCACAACATTTGCTTGCTCAATGGCCACTTCGGCTTGTTTTTCGACTGTAAACTTGATAGCATCGGCAGCAGCTTTTGTTCTAAGATAATACATCCCAGTTTTCAAGCCTTTTTCCCATGCGTAGAAGTGCATCGAAGTAAGTTTACCAAAGTTCGGGTCTTGAATATGAATATTTAATGATTGCGACTGGCAAATATATGCACCTCTGTCGGCAGCCATTTCAATAATTACTTTTTGTTTGATTTCCCAAACTGTTTTATAAAGGTCTTTTAAACTTTGCGGAATTTCAGCAATGTTTTGAACCGAACCGTTGGCAGAAATCAATTTATTTTTCATTGAATCATTCCATAAGTTCAACTTCACCAAGTCACGAAGAAGGTGTTTGTTCACTACAGCGAATTCTCCAGAAAGTACTCTACGTGCGTAAATGTTTGAAGTATAAGGCTCAAAACATTCGTTATTACCCAAGATTTGTGAGGTCGAAGCCGTTGGCATCGGTGCTACTAATAATGAGTTTCTTACACCATGTGTTTTTACTTTTTCTCTTAAATCTTCCCAATTCCAACGACCAGACTCTGGCGTAACTCCCCACATATCAAATTGGAAAATACCTTGCGAGATTGGTGAACCTGCCCAAGTTTCATAAGGACCTTCTTGAATAGCCAATTCCATTGAAGCTTCCATCGCTGCATAGTACATGGTTTCAAAAATATCTTTATTCAATTGTTTAGCTTCTGCCGATTCAAAAGGCATTCTTAACAAAATAAATACATCAGCCAAACCTTGAACACCTAAACCAATCGGGCGGTGACGCATGTTTGAACGTCTTGCTTCTTCAACTGGATAATAGTTACGGTCGATGATTTTATTTAAGTTTTTCGCTGCAACCTTTGTTACTTTATATAAAGCTTGGTGGTCAAATTCTTGGAAACCTCTTTCGTTAGTTTTTACGAATTTTGGTAAAGCTAAAGATGCTAAGTTACAAACCGCTACTTCGTCTTTAGAAGTATATTCCATAATTTCAGTACATAAGTTTGAAGACTTGATTGTACCTAAATTTTTCTGGTTTGATTTACGGTTAGCGTGGTCTTTGAACAACATATAAGGCGTTCCAGTTTCTGTTTGAGATTCTAAAATCTCGAACCATAAATCTTGAGCCTTAATTACTTTACGTGCTTTTCCAGCTAATTCATAGCTGGTATAAAGTTTTTCAAACTCTTCACCATAAGTATCTGCTAAACCTGGACATTCGTGTGGACAAAGTAATGACCAAGTGTCATTATCTTTAACACGTTTCATGAATAAATCTGGAATCCATAATGCGTAGAATAAATCTCTTGCACGCATTTCTTCTTTACCGTGATTTTTCTTTAATTCTAAGAAATCAAAAATATCTGCATGCCAAGGTTCTAAGTAAACCGCAAATGAACCTTTGCGTTTTCCTCCTCCTTGGTCAACGTAACGAGCAGTATCATTAAATACTTTCAACATCGGTACAATACCGTTTGAAGTACCGTTTGTTCCTTTAATATATGAACCCGTAGCACGAACATTGTGAATTGATAAACCAATTCCACCAGCCGATTGAGAAATTTTAGCACATTGTTTTAATGTATCATAAATTCCTTCAATTGAATCGTCTTGCATCGTTAATAAGAAACAAGATGACATTTGTGGTTTTTGTGTACCTGCATTGAAAAGGGTAGGAGTAGCATGAGTAAACCAACGTTCTGACAATAAATTGTAAGTTTCAATGGCTTTTTCAACATCGCTACCGTGAATACCAATAGATACACGCATCAACATGTGTTGTGGACGTTCAGCAATTTTACCTTCCATTTTTAGAAGATAAGATTTTTCTAAAGTCTTGAACCCAAAGTAATCGTAGCCGAAGTCACGGTCATAAATAATAGCAGCGTCTAATTCACCTGCATTTTTCTTAATGACATCATATACTTCTTTCGACAATAAAGCGGCATTTTCGCCAGTTTTTGGGTCTGTGTAATTATAGAGACGTTTCATCGTTGCCGAGAACGATTTTAAAGTCCCTTTATGCAAATTAGAAACAGCAATTCTGGCTGCAAGTACGGCATAGTCAGGGTGCTTCGTCGTCATCGACGCAGCTGTTTCTGCCGCCAAATTATCTAATTCGCTCGTGGTTACTCCATCATAAAGCCCAGTAATAACTTTTTTGGCTACTTCGAGGGGCTGCACAAAGAATGGATCGAGACTATAGCAAAGTTTTTCGATTCTGGCGGTAATCTTGTCAAACTTTACAGACTCACGTCTGCCATCTCTTTTGATAACGTACATATTAACTCGGGTTTTTTATTGTGTTCAGTTCTATTAAAATAAAGAAAGAAGGCTTGAATATAATCATTCAAAGAAATCAAATAATCATTCCTTGAGTATATTGTTGAAACCATTTTGTGGGTGTTCTCTTCAACACAAACCTTTTGTTTTTCATTCCTTAATCTCCATTATTTTTTACTTAAATCATTGTTTTTTCTTGAAGATGAAAAATGATTTAAGAATTAATTCGGCTAAAATTTTAAGAATTTTTGTGTTAGCAATCTCAAAGAAATCAAGGACTGATTCGATGGGCTAAATCTTTAAATAAAACAGAAACTTTAATAATGAATGATTTTGGTATGCACTTCAAAGATAACAATTTCTTAATCTATTCGCAACGAATAACCAACCATTAAAAAGCAAGAAAAAAAGCAAACTATTTGTTATGTACAACAAGAATTCAAGCCCAGTGCCATTCAGCCAAGTGTCTAACTTGGAATAATCATACTGAAGTTTTTTATAAAAAATTAAGAATACTTTTTCTTGAAAACTTAAATCAAATTACCTTAAAAAAGTTTTTGAAACCACCAAAAAAAATGTAATTTTGCACCCTCAAATAGAAAAAGTGCTTTTGTCGATTGTTATCAGTAATTCGTTTAATTATTTTAAACATCTTGAATACTGTATCTCCCAATTTAACAAACGACTCATTATATACAATCCAGAGACGGCGGGGAATCGTCTCAAAATCAAAATATTACCATGAAACAAGGAATTCATCCAGATTACAGACCAGTGGTTTTCCATGATTTGTCTGCTGATTACAAGTTTTTAACACAATCATGTGTAAAAACAACTGAAACAACTGAATTTGAAGGAGAAACTTATCCAGTATTCAAAATCGAGGTTTCTTCTGAGTCGCACCCATTCTATACAGGTAAAAATGTATTATTGGATACTGCGGGTCGTGTTGATAAATTCTACAAACGTTTCGGTGGCAAGAAATAATTCTTCTACCCAACTGGTGTCGAAATTGAAAAAAAACCTTTTAGAGCAATCTGAAAGGTTTTTTTATGATAAATTATCGGTAATATATAACTTATATTTGTGGCGATTATCTGTTAATGATGAACAGATAACACTGAAAATTAGTGAAATGTAGCACTTTCATTAATTTTGTACGATTACAAACGCTAAACTAATCTTGCCCAGCGGATGGGATACTCCGTACTAAGTTTATGAATTTTATCCTTTTTGATGAGATACAGATTCGTCAGTCTTTGTTGCCTCTAACTTTTACTCGTCCTGTCAGCGAAATCCGCATCGGAATTCAAACCATCAGTGAAAAATGGCAAGCGTACTTACAAAGTGAAGTTTCATTTGATACACAAGATTATTTACAGACAAAGTATCCATTAATCTTGACTGAAGATAATATATTTATCAACGGAGCGGTTTGTCCGACGAAAACGTTAGTTGAAGCCATTCAAGAATTAGCTCCAGAAACTGCTTTGCTTCAAGGAGAAACGATTCTTGCTTATAGAAGTAAAGAAACGAAAAATACTTTTGAAAATACGGTTACTTTTGAAGGTTCTCTCCGAATCATTCGCCATGCAATAGATATTTATACACACAACGGCGAGCAAATTATTAGCGATTTTGAGAGAATTACTCAGGGAAGAACTTCACAGCCAATCAGCGACCGCTTTACTGCTTTTTATAATGAATCACAGATTTTCATTGAAGAAGGCGTTGATTTAAAATCTGTTGTGCTCGATGCTACTCATGGACCGATTTATATTGGCAAAGATGTAAGTCTGAGTATTGGAGCATTAATTCAAGGTCCTTTTGCCATTTGCGAAAAATCTGTCGTGAATATGGGCGCAAAAATGCGTAGAAATACAACCATTGGCCCGCATTGTAAGGTAGGCGGAGAAATCAGTAATTCCGTTATCTTTGGCAATTCAAACAAAGGACACGAAGGCTTCATGGGTAATTCTGTGATTGGCGAGTGGTGTAATTGGGGAGCTGATACCAATAATTCTAACTTGAAAAATGATTATTCAAAAGTAGAATTGTGGAGTTATGTAAGTAATCGCTACGAAAATACAGGTTCGCAATTTGTGGGATTAATCATGGGCGACCATTCTAAATGTGGTATCAATACGATGTTTAATACTGGAACGGTTGTGGGCGTGAATTGCAATATTTTCGGAGCAGATTTTCAACCAAAACATATTCCTTCGTTTTCGTGGAGTAATGGAAATGGTACTTTCAAAACGTATCATTTGCGTAAAGCAAACCAAGTGGCTCGTGCCGTCTTGGAACGTAGAGGAAAAGAATTTGATGCCGTTGAAGAACAAATTTTAAAAGCAATTTTTGAGATGATTTGATGATTTGGAAGTGTGGTAATTTGAAAATGAAATAAAGGGCAATTACTTATTTTCAAATCTTCAAATCATCAAATTTTCAAATTCTCCCACATCATCAAATTTTCAAATCGAAAAAGAATAAATGTTATTTAAAGAAATCCCAGGTTTAAGTGCCATCAAAAATACGCTGATTCGTTCGGTGCAAATGAACCATGTGGCTCATGCACAATTGTTTCATGGAGCAGTTGGCGGAGCAAACTTGGCTTTGGCTTGGGCATATTCAACTTATATTAATTGCGAGGATAAGACCGAAACTGATGCTTGTGGACGTTGTGCGTCTTGTATCAAAATGGCAAAAATGGTGCATCCTGATATTCACCATATTTTCCCGACTCCGAGTGCGAAGGAAACCATTTTGGAATTATTGCCTACTTGGCGTAAGTTTTTGATTGAAAGTCCGTACAGAAGTTTAACAGATTGGTTGGAGTTTACGGGTGCAACTGGCAATAAGCAAGGAATTATTCCTATCAAGGAAGCTCATAATATTATTGAGAAAATTTCGCTCAAGGCTTTTGAAGCGGAGTACAAAATCCTGATTATTTGGCAACCAGAATTAATGAACATCGAGTCGGCGAATTCTTTATTGAAAATTTTAGAAGAACCGCCTACCAAAACGCTGTTTATTCTCGTATGTAACGATACCAACAAGTTATTAACAACGATACTTTCCAGAACGCAAAGAGTAATGATTCCTGCTTTTTCAGATGAAAATACGGTTGAATATCTTACCGAAAAAACAGGAGTAACAACAGAAAGAGCCAAACAAATTGCGTACTTATCTGAAGGAAATATTTCAAAAGCAGTTGCTTTAACTACGCACGAAGGCCAAGTACAGCACGAATGGTTTGCCAATTGGATGCGAATGGCGTACAAACCCAATGTGCCAGCTTTAATAAAATTGGCTGATGAATTTGACGGAATGTCGAAAGAAGACCAAAAAGGCATGATGGAGTACGGCTTGAATATTTTCAGAGATTTATTACTTTGGAAAAACGGAGCAGAAGCTTTGGTGAGATTGGAAGGAGAGGAGCTTACTTTTGTGCAAAATTTTTCAAAAGCAGTAAAAATTGAAGCTATCGAACTGATTGTACAAGAATTCAGTCAAGTATATTATTATTTAGAACGCAACGCAAGGGCGAAGATTTTACATTTAGATTTATCATTAACCATCGCCCGATTGTTCAAAAGCTAAGTAAAAAGACGTTATTCGTCAACAGTATATCCGTTATCTGTATTTTATTATTAACAAGCAGATAGAAAATATTACCTTTTTAGCAGGCGAATTAATTCGCCTGCTAATTGGAATTTGTTGAGTAATAAGGGTAAAAGATTTATCATTTAATAATTCCAGCTACTTTAAATGGAATTATCCAAAAACTAAAAGCTTACAGCTCAAGGCTTATAGCTCAGAGCTAATAATCATCCAACCATGAGTACAATAAAATTAGGAACGAGAGGGTCAAAATTAGCACTTTGGCAAGCGTACTTCATCAAAGAAACATTAGAAAAAGGCGGTTTATCTGTTGAAATCGTTATTATCAATACCAAAGGAGACCAAATCTTAGACCGTTCTTTGTCGAAAATTGGCTCAAAAGGAGTATTTACAGAAGAATTAGAAGAAAAACTTCGTTCTGGCGAAATAGATATAGCACAACATTCTGCCAAAGATTTACAATCGGAATTGGCGGATGATTTAGAATTAATTGCCTTTACCGAGCGTGAAAAAGTAAACGACGTTTTGGTAAGTTATGATAAAAGTTTATCGCTGGAAAGTGGAAAACCTTTTGTAGTTGGTACTTCTTCAACCCGAAGAGTAGCGATGTTGAAGCATTTTTATCCGCACATCAAAACCGTGGATATGCGTGGCAATTTGCAAACTCGTATGGGCAAATTAGAAAGTGGCGTTTGTGATGCTTTGTTATTGGCTTATGCAGGAGTGCATCGCATGGGCTACGAAGAACATATTGCTGAGTTGATTTCTTTAAATAAGTTTACGCCGGCCGTCGGACAAGGTTCTGTGGCGATAGAATGTGCCGTTTCGTTGGATGCTGAAAAGAAAGCAAAAATTCGTGAATTGTGTAATCATGCCGAAACGGAGCAACAACTATTGGCAGAACGTGCTTACTTGAGACGCTTGCAAGGTGGTTGTAGTATTCCAGTTTTTGGCTTGGCACAAACTGCTGAAAATGGCGAATTGACGATGACAGGCGGAATTATCGGTTTAGACGGACAAGAAGTATTAAAAGAAAGAGTATCAGGAACGGATGCGATTGAAATCGGCGAAACTTTAGCAGAAAAGATTTTAAAACTGGGCGGAGATAGAATTTTGAAAGAAATTCGTGAGGGACTAAGCAGTTAGTGAATTAGTGATTTTTGATTGAGTGATTATGTTTTAGTAAACCGCTTTTTTAGAAATACTGATAATAGATAAACAATTAACGTTTTTACTTATGTCTGCTGAAAATATCTTCAAAAAACTTCGTTTGGATAGCAATAAACAGCTTTTGATTGTGAATGCTCCTGAAAGTTACTTATCGTTATTGGTAGGCTCTAATTATGATACTGAACCCAAAGCGGAGGGAATTTACGATTTTGTACAAGTATTTGCCGTTCAGCAAGCTGAATTAGAGACTTTAATGCAGTCTGTAAGTAAGGCTGGGAAATTCGATTGTGTATTTTGGGCTTGTTATCCGAAAGGAACAGGTAAAATAAAAAGTGATATTAAACGTGAAACGGTTTGGACTGCTTTTGATTTAATCGGACTTCAAGCGGTTTCACAAGTAGCCATTGATGAAACTTGGTCAGCCTTGCGTGGCAGACCTGTTTCTATGGTGGGAAAATGATAAAATGGTGATTTGAAGATTTGAAAATGTGGTAATTTGAAAATTACTTATTGACACATAATTACCAAAAAGTCATTTTCAAATCTTCAAATCATCCCACATTTTCAAATCAAAAAACTACTTCAAAGCTTTTGTAATAGCTTCTTTAGCTAATTTCTCCATGATTTTATAGCAAGTAATTGTTGGATGTACGCCATCTTCTGCCATTTCTTTGCTCAATCCATTTCTTTCATCTTTCAAAGGCGTGAAGTAATCAAGATATACCAAGTTGTATTGTTTCGCCAATTGTTTGATGCCTTCGTTCAAAGCCATTACTTTAATGGGTACATCTTTAATTTCTTTTCTCCACGGAAAAGCAGCCGCTGGCATCACCGAAGCCAAAATCACTTTAATATTATTTGCTTTGGCGATTTCAATCATAGATTTATAGTTTGCCAAAGTATATTCTTGCATATAATCCCCCGTGTTTTCTTCAATGTCGTTGATACCGATGTTGATAATGACTACTTTAGGTTTCAAATCCACCACATCCTGACGAAAACGTAATAAAGTTTGTGGAGACGTTTGTCCGCTGATGCCTCTTCCTACATAATTATTGCTATTAAAAAAGTCAGCGTCAGCACCAACCCAGCCTTCTGTGATAGAATCTCCTGTAAAAACTACTCTTGTTTGTCCTTGTTTAGGCTCGCCGATTTCGGCATTGGCTTTTTTGTATTTTACCAAGTTTGCCCAATCTCTTCTTTCTCTTTCAGCATTTTGTTTTGAAAACATTTCTAATTGTTCTTCGGTAAATTGTTGTTCCCATTTGTTAGGGTAACGTTTTTTGAGATAACCTTGTAGTTTTAGCCAATCGCCAAAACGTTCGTACCAAGTATCTGTTGGAATTTTTTGTTTGTTCATACCAAAACCATGTCCACCTTTTTCGTAAATGTGCATTTCCACAGGTTGTCCTGCGGCTTTCCAATCTAAATATAATTGTGCGTTTGCTGGTGCAAAACCCAATTGGTCGTCGGAAGCCAAAGCGATAAAAATGGGCGTTTTTTCTTTAGGAATATTTTTGATTTCCTCTACTGCTTTTGTGTAAGCGTAAATAGGAGCGATAAAATTAGGTTTACTTTCTTCGGTAGCTTTGTACATTGCACCTAAAGTAAGTGTTCCGCCAGCCGAAAAGCCAATCATCCCAATTTTGTTCGGGTCGATGTCGTACTTTTCTGCATTTTTTCGGATGTATTTAATCGCTGTTGAAGCATCTTGAATGGCTAAAGGAATCACTGGAGCGTTTTCTTCATCCAAAGTTTTGAAGTTACCCATTTTGCCCATTAATTCTTTCACGGGGTCGTCGGTAAAACTTCTGGCTACTCTGTACTTCAAAACGAATGCCGCAATACCTTTTGAGTTCAAGTATTTGGCTACTTCAATTCCTTCGCTGTCAATAGAAAGTGTATGAAATGCTCCGCCCGGTGCAATCAGCATTGCCGTTCCAGTCGCTTTATCTTTGTCGGGTAAAAAAGCCGTGATGGTTGGTTCGGCTACGTTATAGATTACTCTGGTTTTGAAAATGTTATTCGTACTTTCGGCTTCCGACCAAGTCCAACTTTCAGAATCTGGGGCTTTACCTGAATACAATTTGGTGACTTCCTGTGCAAAAGCTGATGAGCTGAGGAGTAAAGCGCAAATTAAACTGTAATGTGTTTTTTTCATAGTTATTTATATTTGAGATTGTAATGAATTAAGCAGCATGATTATAATTCGATGTCTGACAAAATATGCTTGAAGTTAATCATGAATTACCAGTTAACAATATGCCAATTCCAAAAACTGATGCTGGTTTTTATGAAGTGAGATTCTGCGCATCAAGAAAAAAATAGTACATTTAGTTTTTAACATTTCATCTCACTAAAATGGTCTCGTTTGGCATGATTTCAAACAAAAAAACACTCTTATTCCTACTTGCATCATTCATTTCTTTGCAGACTTTTTCGCAAAGTAAAAGAAAAGATTATCTGGTTACTTTTAGCACGCCTTTTGGCGAAATGCACGCAATTTTGCACAATGAAACGCCACAGCACAAAAAGAATTTCTTGAAATTGGTGAATCATAAATTTTATGATGGTTTACTTTTTCACCGTGTTATTAAGGCTTTTATGATTCAGGGTGGAGACCCGAATTCTAAAAAAGCAAAAGAAGGAGAAGTATTAGGGAATGGCGATGTGGGCTACAAAGTACCCGCAGAAATTACACCAGAATTGTTTCATAAAAAAGGTGTTTTGGCGGCGGCACGAGATAATAATCCAGAAAAAGCGTCTTCGGGTTGTCAGTATTATATTGTACAAGGTCAGATTTGGAATGATTCAAGTTTGACGAAGCAAATGGCGAGAAGTCCGTTGAGAACTTATACAGAAGAACAGAAAAACGTTTATAAAACCATTGGTGGAACACCACATTTGGATGGAAATTATACTGTTTTCGGACAAGTAATTGATAATTTATGGGTCGTAGATTCGGTAGCAAATCAGGCGAGAGACAAAAATAATCGTCCTTTAAAAGATATTCCGATGAAAATTACTTGTAAAAAAATGCGTAAAAAGAAGATTACAAAACTGTATGCTTATAGTTTTGGAGAGTAAATCTTGAAATAGAGAATATAATGTCAAAAAAGAAAATACTCATTACAGGCTCAAATGGTCTGCTAGGGCAAAAGCTAGTTTTGTTATTAGCAAACCAAAATGATATTCATTTAGTTGCTACGGCAAGAGGTAAAAACCGTTTGCCATTTACAGAAGGCTACGAATATCAGGAAATGGATATTACCAATGCTGAACAAGTAGCAGAAGTAATTGATAAAATACAACCAAATGCCATTATTCACACAGCCGCCATGACGAATGTTGACCAATGCGAATTTGAAAAAGATTTATGTTGGGTAATGAATGTAAAAGCTGTGGAGTATTTGACAGAAGCCTGCGAAAAGCACGATATTTACCTTTGTCATCTTTCAACGGATTTTGTTTTCGACGGTGCGGCTGGGCCATATTCAGAAGAAGCACAACCAAGTCCAGTAAGTTATTATGGCTGGACGAAGTATGCAGCGGAGGAAGTCGTAAGACGTTCAACATGCCGTTGGAGTATTGCCAGAACGGTTTTGGTTTATGGTATTGTTTCAGATATGAGCAGAAGTAATATAATTTTATGGGTAAAAAAATCTTTAGAAGAAGGCAAAAATATCAAAGTGGTTACCGACCAATTTCGTACACCAACTTTGGCAGAAGACTTAGCCAAAGGCTGTTGGTTGATGACTGATAAAGAAGAAGAAGGGATTTTTCATATTTCGGGAAAAGACTTTTTAACGCCTTATGAAATGGCGATTAAAACGGCTGATTTTTTCCATTTAGATAAATCACTAATCAGCGAAGCCGATTCAAGTAATTTCACTCAGCCTGCCAAACGTCCACCAAGAACAGGTTTTATTTTGGATAAAGCTATTGCTGAATTAGGATACAATCCAGTAAGTTTTGAAGAGGGAATTGCTGTTGTGGCAGAACAGACGAAGGCTTTGTAAGTTTTACTCATGCCATGACTTGAAATCATGGCATGAGTTTTCGACGGAAGAGAAAGATTAAATACAATCTTATCACTCAAGTCCAGTTCTAGTGATAAAGTCAACAAAAAATCCCTACAAGAAACAATTCCTGTAGGGATTTTTATTGGATTGAATATTGATTATTAAAGATTCAATTTCTTTAATTCTTTCACTGCAAAATCTGCTGCTCTTGCTGTTAAAGCCATATAAGTAAGCGATGGATTCACACATGAAGCAGAAGTCATGGCAGCACCGTCAGTCATAAATACGTTTTTCACAGCGTGTACTTGGTTATGTGCATTCAATACCGAAGTTTTAGGGTCACGTCCCATACGAGCCGTTCCCATTTCGTGAATCGCCATTCCTAAATACGAACCATTGTCATAAGTTCTCACATTTTTCACGCCAGATGCTTCTAACATTTCTTTAGCATCGTTCATCATATCAATACGCATTTTCTTTTCGTTTTCACGTAAGTCAGCATCGAATACAACTACTGGCATTCCCCACTTATCTTTAGTAGTTTTGTCAAGGAACATTCTGTTTTCGTAGTAAGGTAAAGTTTCACCGAAACCTCCTAGACCCATTGACCAGTTACCCGGTTGTGTTACTTCGTTTTTATAGTCAGCACCAAAAGTAAGTTCAGCTACATTACGTTGCCATCCTTGACGGCTCGCTCCACCTTGGTAACCAAAGCCACGTAAATAATCACGTTTGTCAGAACCGATGTTACGGTAACGTGGTACATAAATACCATTTGCTCTACGTCCGTAGTAATATTTATCTAAATCACCTTCCCAAGTACCCGAAGCACCTGTACGGAAGTGGTGATCCATCAAATTATGTCCTAATTGACCAGAATCATTACCCATACCTTCTGGGAAACGATGTGAAACAGAGTTCATCATCAATGAAGTAGAACCAATTGTACTACCACACACGAAGATGATTTTAGCAAAATACTCACGATCTTGCATCGTTACAGCATCACGTACACGGACACCAGTTGCTTTTTTCTTGTTTTCATCGTACATAATTTCTGTTACGATTGAATCAGGACGTAAAGTTAAACGACCAGTTTTAGCTGCTGGAGGTAAAGTACAAGATTGTGTACTGAAGTAAGCTCCGAATGGACAACCCAAAGAACATTTGTTACGGTATTGACAAGAAGAACGACCAATTCCTAATTGTTCTTTCGCCGCTTCCGAAAGGTTGGCAACACGTCCCATCGTAAGGTTACGACCCGGAAATGTTTTTTCAAGACGTTGTTTTACTTCTTTCTCCACACAGAACATTTCCATTGGAGGAAGGAATTCGCCATCTGGCAATTGAGGCAAACCTAATTTTTCTCCTGAAATTCCAGCGTATTTTTCAACATAAGAATACCAAGGAGCAATATCTTTATAACGAATTGGCCAATCGACCGCAATACCATCTTTTAAATTCGCTTCAAAGTCAATATCACTTAAACGATAAGATTGACGACCCCACATGATTGATTTCCCACCAACGATGTTTGGACGATACCAGTCAAAACGTTTTTCTTCTTTATATAATGAGTCAGAATCGTTCATCCAGTACTTTTCCGTCATTTCATTGTATGGATAATCACGGGCTAATTTTGGATGAGATTCTTTTTGTTCTATTGTTAAGCGACCATTGTATTTCATTTCCCAAGGGTCTTTCATGGCATTTTCGTAGCCAGTAACGTGTTCTAATTGCTTACCTCTTTCGAGCATAAGTACTTTCAAACCTTTTTCGGTTAGTTCTTTAGCAGCCCAACCACCAGAAACGCCCGAACCAATTACAATGGCATCGTAAGTCATCCCTTTTACTGCATCTATATTCAAATTTGACATCTCTTGATATTTTTAAGCCTGAGCGATGAGCTATCAGCTTTGAGTTTAAACAAAAAATTAGATAATGATTTTGAGAAATAGCGGATGAATTTAGCATAAAATCTAAAATCTCATGGCTCACTTCTCAAAGCTAAAAAGCTATTACAACGCCCATGCTTTTTGTCCCGGTTTCAAAGGAACACAACCTTGGAATTTACCCGGAATAGGCAAATAAGCTAATGCTTTAGTAGCACCAATTTCTGAAGTAAAATAACCAGTTACTGTTAGTTCTTTCATTCTCATAAAGAAAGGTTTGTCGGCAGTTGTGCTTAATTTAACCATTTCGTTCTTCTGAGCTGTATCTAATTCTATAAAACCTTTACCAAATTTAGTTTTGCTATCAGCATCTAATTTTGCCAAACCTGCATAAAACTTATCTTGGTCTTCTTTCTTGTAACAATCACGCATTACACGTACAATAAATTTCTCAGCACCAGCAGCTTTTGCACCCGGAGTGTCAGTTGTTGGAATGATAATATCAGCTACTTCTGCCAGTAATGTTTCTTGTTCAATACTTACGGCTACACTGTCTCCAGTATTGATAATTTGTCCCATTACTCCTGCCATTAATGGAGCAGAAAGTACGCCTCCCATTAGAAGGGCAACTCGTTGGACGGCTTCTCTACGGTTCATATTTTAGTTAAATGATTGATTATTAGATTTTTATAAAAAGCTGTACTCGGTAGTTTTTATTAGATAGTAAAGTAAAGAAAAAAACGTTATCAATTGACGCAGAATTAAACTTTTTAATGAAATAGTTTAACTCTGCCCTGTGTTATTATGGAGTTTATGAGTCTATGAGATTATGAGTTTAAGGTTGAAGAGTTTGTTGTATTTAGATTTTTTAGAAGTATCAACAGCTGTTCTGATAAGTAGTTGGATTTGAAGCTTTTAAGACATTGTATTAATCTTGAAATCTGAATGCTGGACAAATTTATATCATAGATAAAATATTTTTATACAATAAAAAAAATCAGTTTGACAACCGAAAGGGTTGCCAAACATTTTAAATGAAAATGTCCATTAAAAGTAATTCATGCTTATAGCAAGTACAATCAATAAACCTAGAACTCATAATCTCATAAACCCTAAACTCATAAACTTTTATGGCTACTCATTTTCAAATCTAAAATACCACCTGCCATAATTTGCTGATGTGTCAAGAAATTCTGAGTAAATGGTTTTCCGTTGAGTGTTGCCGATTGAATGTAAGGTGTTTTGGCAGAGTTACCTTTGGCGATGATTTTAAATGTTTTACCATTCGGTAAATTCAAAGTCGTTTCTTCAAATGTTGGGCTACCGATGATATAATTTGGTGTACCCGGACAAACAGGATAATAGCCCATCATGCTGAAAACCAACCAAGCCGACATTTGTCCGCCGTCTTCATTTCCACTCATTCCACCCGCTGAAATATCGTATTCTTCTCTAATAATTTGGCGTACTTTTTCTTGTGTTTTCCAAGCCTGATTTGCGAAAGGATACAAATACACAATCTGATTATTCGGCTCGTTTCCATGCCAATAATAACCTTGGTCGAACAATGTATCTAATTTTTCAATGAAGCATTTTTCTCCACCAATGTGTTTAATCAAACCCTCCACATCTTGTGGAACATAGAAAGTATATTGAGCAGGCGAGCCTTCGGTAATGAAACTACTGCGTTGCGCAAATGGGTCAAAAGTTTTAATCCAAGTGCCATTGGCATAGCGTCCACGAGCGTAGCCAGTTTGTGGGTCGATGACGTTTTGATAGTTTTTAGAACGTTTCATTAGCGCTTCATAATCCGCTTTTTCGCCTAATTTTTTGGCTACTTGTGCTAATACAAAATCATCATAAGCGTATTCTAAAGTACGTGAAACTTGTTCTCTTTTATGAAAAGCTTGCCAAACAGAATCTTCTAAAGGAATATAATTGTATTGTAAATACGATGCCAAAGCTCTTCTGCCTTTTCCTTCTTCATAACTTTTTTGGTCTGTATTTACTTCAAAAGCATTTTTTCGCATGAATTGGTAGGCCGTTTTTATATCAAAACCTTTGATTCCTTTGATATAAGCATCGCCAATGGCAGCAGTAGCGTGGTCGCCAATCATGGCAGCGGTATAATTATTCCAGCATGGGAAAATGGGTAACCAAGTGCCTTGTTCGGCTTTTTTAACCAAAGACTGCATCATATCTGCCGTTATTTTTGGTTCTAATAAAGTATGCAATGGATGCACTGCACGATAAGTATCCCAAAGATTATAATCTTCATAATAATCAAATCCTTTGGCTTGATAAATGTTATCATCGTCGGCAAAACCAGTGTAAGTACCATCAATATCCGAGAATACTCTTGGAGTAAGTTTGGCATGATAAAGTGCAGAATAAAATAAGGTTTTGTCGTAATCGCTGCCTTTTACTTCTATTTTCCCTAAAGCTTTGTTCCAAGCATTATTGGATGCTTGACGAGTTTTAGAAAAATCCCAATGATTGATTTCGCCTTCCAAATTTTTTCTGGCTCCTTCCAAACTTGTGAAAGAAGTACCGATGCGTACTTTTACTAATTTATTGCCAAATTGGGCATAAGCACCAACAGTTTGTTTCTGTCCGTTTCCTTGTGCTTTTGTTACTTTATTATTTATTTCATTATTTTTCCAAACGCCAAAATCAGTAAAAGTTTGGTCGAATTGAATGACGAAATAACCGCTAAAACCTGCTGGTTTTCCAACACCTTGATAAATTCTGTGAACGGGATTATAACCTACGATTTCATTTTTTTCTGGATGAATTTCCACAAAGCCTTCGCCTTCATCAGAATTTGGTTCAACAACAATATAGTTTTCCTGATTTTGACTGAAATTAAACTGTAAAAATCCTGCACGAGAAAGAGCAGTCATTTCAGCTTTAATGTTGCCTTTTTTCAGCGTTACTTGATAATAGGATGGTTTTACAGTTTCCGTTTTTCGGTCAAAATCGCTTCCTCTGTCTGTAGTATTTACATTTAATTTTCCAGACATTGGCATGATGGTAACACTTCCGTAGTCTTGTACGCAACTGCCATTCATCCAATGCGTTCCTCTGAAACCTTGAATTTTAGTATCGTTATAATAAAATGGTGGAATACACTTTAATTCCGTTGCTCTGGTTTGGGGCGTCCAAGAAGTCATACCTTGTGGCACGCCAATGGCTGGTACAATTTGCCCTTTCATTTCAGAACCTGCTTCGCTGTGTTTTTTGGCACTTTCTGTGGTACTTGGTGCTGAACCAATCAGCGGATTGACATAATCTGCGGGCTGTTTTTGTGCCACACTTCCTAGAGGCAATAACAGCGCAAAAAGAATTTTTTTATAATTCATGTTTATTTAGAATATGTGAAGTATTCGGAGGAATTTACTCAAACCTATAAGGATTTGTATGATGTTTAATGATGAGACTTTAAGCTCAATTAATATCCTTAATTAATTTATTCCGAATACTTATTTCGATTTTTTGGTAAATGCTATCTTGAATTTATACTTTCAAAAACCATTTCTGACGATATAAAAAGTATAAAAACCCTAATTGTACTATTACGATTCCGCCTGCTAAAGCTACTGGTTGCCAAGTGATGGCTACTTGCTGTATTAAACCACCAAATAAATAAAGTGTTGTTGATTCAAAATTAATTAATCCGTGTGCTGCCAAGTAAATTGTGATGGAATTCATACCAATCCAAACGAATGGCGCTATCCAAAATTTGATTTCCAATACATCAATAATTAAGTAAAAGAAAGCCATAAAAAGTAAACTGAATCCTCCCGAACAAAGTACGAATGAACTTGTCCACATGATTTTATTAATTGGAAAAATCGGATTCCAAGCCCAAGCGAAGAGAATCAAAACAATGCCCGTTGCTGACATTGCTATTACTTTTTTGATTTTTGAAATATTTACTGAACGTAAAAATTGCCCAACAAATACACCTAATAAAGCATTACAAATGGCAGGTAAAGTAGAAAGTAAACCTTCCGGGTCATATACTTTTCGGTGAAGTTTTCCCGGTAAAAATAATCGGTCGATATAGGCTGATAAATTGCCTTCTTTCGTGAATATTCCAGCACCAAAATCTGGAACAGGAACGTATTTTAAAAGTAAAAAGTAAGCAATGAGAATACCGAAGAAAAGGATGATTTGCGTTCTGAGTTCAGTATAAATAAAAATAATTCCTGCGAATAAACAAGAAAGGGCAATTCTACCCAAAACACTGGCGATACGAGTATTTTCATAGCCTTGGAATTTGAATAAACCATTGACGATTGTTCCTAAAATGATTAAGATAATCGTTCTCTTGAATAAACTTTTTAGAATAAAGAGTTTAGTATTTTGTGGATTTGCTAATTGTTTGCCGATACTGTATGGCATTGAAATACCAGCAATGAAAATAAAAAGTGGAAATATTAAATCGTAAAAGGTAAAACCGTTCCATTCTGAATGATGTAATTGACTAGAGATCCAGTTGATTGTGCTGTTATCAGAAGCTTTTGCCCATTCGTGAATCAAGCCTTCGCCACTAATAATCCAAAACATATCAAAACCTCGAAGCGCATCCAAGGATTGTAATCGAGTTGAATTTATACCTTTTTGCATAAGTAATGTTTGTAATAATAGTCTGAACAGATTTTCAAGATGGCTTTTGAAAACAATAGCTTTGCACCAAGAAAATTCTTTAATACAAAGCTATTGATAATTAGTCAGTCAATTAAATTTTAATAACCAGGGTTTTGCGTTAACGATCTGTTCAATTGCAAAGCATTGGTTGGAATCGGGAAAAGGCGTTTTTTAACATCTTTATCCGTTTTTGCTCCCCAAGTATCTTCGTATTTACCAAAACGAATCATATCATTACGGTGCCAAGCTTCCCAAGTGAATTCTCTTGCTCTTTCTTCATAAAGTTGTTGTAAAGTAACAGAAGTCCAAGCCGCTGAAGTAGTACGTTTGCTTCTTACTTCGTTTACTAAAGAGATTGCTGTTTGTCCGTTTGTCGCAGAACCACCTCTAGCAATTGCCTCAGCTTTCATCAACAATACATCAGCATATCTGAAAATCGGCACATCGTTATTTTGATTTCTAGTTGCCGAAGTACTGTCTGCATAGAATTTGTTGTTACGGTAACCCATATTCCATGCTTTTTCATCATTTCCTAAGTCAAACGTTGCAGGTTTTTTGATGATAACATCTGGTGTTATGTCAACTTGATAAGATAAAGCCGTTCCAGCATCTGCACCTTTGTAATCTTCGTCATAACCTTGTTTTGTTGTACTTACCATTACTGGATTGCCCTTGTAATCAAATTGTTTTCCAGTAATCCATTGCTGATTTCTTACATCTTTTGCATCGTTGAAATAAGCATAAAATTCTGGAAGTGTACTTGCTGCTGAACTTGGAGTAAAAGGCAAGCTGTATTTCGCACGCAATGATCTTGGTAGCGAGTATCGAGCATAAAACATATAACCGTTAGGAGCGGAGGCATCGTAAGGAATGGCAAAAATAAATTCCTTGATTTGTGGTCCGTTATTCACGAAAAACATTTTTCGATAATCACTTTCGATAGCATATTTTCCTGAACTGATGACATTATCACAAGCAATGATGGCATCGTTCCAACGTGCAGTACCTGTGTAAACTTCAGCATTCAAATACATTTTCGCTAATATTGTATAAGCAGTATATTTGTTTGGACGACCGTATGTTTCTTGACCAACTACTGTGCTTAAGTTTGGAATACTTTCTTGTAATTCTTTCTCGATAAACTTAAATACATCAGCTCTTGCAGTTGTTCTAGCTGTGGTTGTATCACCAAATTTTGTTGAAATTGGGATATTTCCCCACATATCCATCATCATAAAATAACACATCGCACGCATTGTTCTTAGTTCAGCAAGACTGGTTTGTTTTGCGGGAGATTCTGGTGCTTTTGAAATCAAGAAAATATTCTGATTACTTGTACTGATGGTACTTGTTAACCATGACCAAGCACTTTGTACGTGTGGGTTATCTTGGTTCCAAGTGTGTTTATGATGTTGCTCATAACGTCCGCCATCATACCAGTTTCCTCCACGTGCAGGTAAAATAGCTTCATCAGTACTCAACGACTGTAAAAACCAGTAGTCAGTTGAATAATTTTGACGAAAAGCATTGTACGTTGGTCCCGCAGCTTGGATAAACTGAGTAGGCGTTTGAGGGAAAATATCTGGCGTTAGTTGTGTTGTTACGGGGACGTCAAGGTCATGGCAAGCCATTAATCCACTTATGCTTGCAATGGTTATTATCAATTGAAATATTTTTTTCATCTGTTTCTAGCATTAATAGTTTTGAACAGTACCTAATTCTCTAAGAAGAATTTCTCCAAAAGCATCATTTATTCAGTAATTGCTTCTAGGTACTGTTTGAATTATTGTAAATGTTTTTAGAATGAGGCGGAAACACCAAACAAGAATGTACGTGTTTTAGGATAGAAGTTGTTAGCATCTACACCCGGAGCTGTACCACCTTGATTGATTTCAGGGTCGATACCTTTATAGCCCGTAATCACAAACAAGTTGTTTACTGAGGCATACAAACGAATACGTTTGACGTCTTTAGAAATGTTTTTGAACGAATAGCCCAAAGTAGCATTATCTAAACGCAAGTAGCTACCATTTTCTAAGAAACGTGATGAGTAACGATAAGAGTTAAAATCGTTTGCTGATTCTTCGGCAACTTCAACAGGAATGTTGGTAAATCTTGCTGTACTTGGTCTGAACAAATCTGCACGAGTAATATTCATGATTTTGTTTCCTAAAACCGCACGCATGAAAATATTCAAATCGAAGTTTTTGTATGTAAAATTGTTTGACCAGCCTATTAATAATTTAGGTTGTGCATTTCCCAAAGCTTTATAGTCTTTTACACTAATTGGTTTGGTCGTCAATTCACCTTTTGCATTGTAGTATTGCGAAACACCATTTGCATCTTTTCCTGCATATTCATAAGTAAAGAATTGACCGATTGGTTGTCCTGCTACGATTACCTGTACAGTTTCTCCAGTTTGTCCAGCACCATCAGGTTGTACAATTTTAACTGAATCTGTTTTAAGCGTTGAATTCGAAAGACTAACAATTTTGTTTTGATTATGCGCTAAGTTGATAGTAGTATTCCAAGAAAAGTTTTGGGTTTTAACCGCATTTACATTTAAGGTAAATTCTACCCCTTTGTTGCTCATTTTTCCAACATTGGCAGTTAATGAACCATTTGGATATAAGACAGTACTTACTGGATATGTCCAAATCAAATCAGAAGTTGTTTTATCATATACTTCTAATGTACCGCTTACTTTTCCTTTAGCAATGGCAAAATCAAGACCTAAGTTAGAAGTCGCTGTTTTTTCCCAACCTAAATCTGGGTTTTCGTTTTGTAATGCACCAATCGCTGCTTGTTGTGCCCCATTGTAATAAAATGTACCAACGTTTCCGTAAATCAATTTCGTGGTATATGGGCTAAAGCCTGCGGAGTTACCTGTTACACCATAACTAAGACGTAATTTTAATTCACTAAAAATTCGTTGTTTTTCCATGAATGCTTCTTGGTCAACTCTCCAAGCAAAACCTACTGCTGGGAAATATCCCCACTGTTTGTTCAACCCAAATACTGACGAACCGTCACGGCGAACTGAGCCTTGTAATAAGTATTTGTTTTTATAATTATAGTTAACACGTCCGAAATCTGAAATTAAACGTACTTGTTGGTAATTATCACCACCATAATTTACTCTGAATGAGTTAACCGCATAAGGGTTTCCTAAACCTAAATTGTTGTAACCAACGGCATCAACTGGAAAGTTTGTGCTAGTTGCTTGGAAGCCATCGCCATTGATACTTTCTTGCCAAGAATAACCCACAACAGCATTAATTGAATGGTCGCCGATTTGTTTATCCCAAGTAAGATATGTTTCTAATAAACTCTGAGTATTCTGATACGCATTTCTTGTTGCCAAACCATTTGCACCTACTAAAGTGATGAAAGATGGGTTTCCCGGAGGTTCTGGTGTACTACGGATGTTATTATAATATTGTGTATAATAACTGTTGTAGTAAGCGCCATAATTCGTTTGGAAGTTTTGGTACGAGAATTTAACATCATAAGTAAAACCTAAAGGAAGTTTTAACTGCCCGAAGAAAGTACCGATTAAACTCTTGTATTTCAAACGTTCTTGTCCATTTTCAATCAAAGAAACAGGGTTGTAATAACTAGATTTGTTGAAGTTATCATAAAAAGAACCGTCTGCATTGTGTACAGGAGCAGTTGGCAAATAAGTCAACATTTGTGCTAAAACAGTGTTTCTATATGGAACCCATTTTGCATCACTTACTGAATTGGTTACTGATAAACCTAATTTCAAATTATCGTTAAATGCTTTTTGTTCGATAGATAATCTTGCTACCACACGGTTTAAAGCACTTGATTTTACAATACCTTCTTGGTCGAAGTAGTTGATACTTGCATTGTAAATCGTATTTTCGTTTCCACCACCAAATGAAACATTATGGTTTTGGCTAATCGCTGAACTACGTTGAACAGCATCTTGCCAGTTGGTATTTGCACCTAAATCATCTTCTGGTGATAAAGCTTGTCCATTTTTCGTTAAAAATGTTTTCAACTGATTAGCATCCATCATGTTGTATTGCTTAGACACTTTGTCGATTGCCATATACGAACTATATGAAACCTGCATTTGTCCTTTATTAGCACGTTTTGTCGTAACCATGATTACACCATTGGCAGCACGGTTACCATAAATTGCAGTAGCAGCAGCATCTTTCAAAATGTCCATTGTAGCAATATCATCTGGTGCAATCAAAGAAATATCTGCACCCGGTACACCGTCAATTACGAATAATGGTGATTGTGCGCCATCACGTAATGAAGATGCACCACGTAAAATGATAGCCGCCGCACGGTTAGGGTCACCACTTCTTGTGATGTTCAATCCCGGAACTTTACCTTGTAATAACTGCCCAACATCACTGATGGCTCCTTTATTCAAGTCTTCTGGTTTGATGGTTGTAATCGCACTGGTTAAGTTTTTACGTGATTGTGTACCATAACCAACTACTACTACTTCTTCCAAACTTTGGTTTTCAACTAACATCGAAACGTTGATTACCGAGCGACCAGCCACAGCAATTTCTTGTTTTTGGTAACCTACAAATGAGAAAACCAAAGTATTGTTACCGTCTGGCACTGCAATTTTGTATTGACCTTTGCTGTCTGTTGCTGTACCTCTGTTGGTATTTTTTACGAGTACCGAAACACCGGGTAAAAATTGTCCCTTTTCATCGGTGATTGTTCCCGTGATGGTTTGTTCGGCGATTATTTCGTTTGGGATGATTGTTTGAATGTTTTCTTTTTCAGTAACCGTTTTTTTACGAAGAAGAATACGATTATCCATTACTTCATACGAAATATTTAATGGACTAAGAAGCTTCTCTAAAACCTTTGATAATTTATCGTCAGTAAAGTCAAAAGACACAATTTGCTCTGCCTGAATGGCATTTGAACTATACACAAACTTTACATCTGCTTTCTTCTCTATCTGGAATAATACTTTTTTAACTGTACTCGTCCCAGTTCTTAGCGTAATACTTTTATTGAGTACCTCTTGCGAAAAAGCACTGTTTGCCAGAGAAATTCCGCAACAGATAATCGAGAGGAATAATTGAGTAATGGTAATTCGCATCGCTTTGGAGAGAATCTTTTTAAATGATAATTTTTTTTTCATACTTTTAACTGTTTTTAAACTGTGAAATGTGGAAAAACAAACCCTGAACATCGTCCTGATGTCACCGAATTGGCGTTTGGTGGGGTTTCTTAGGCCGGTAATGCTCGTAACATTATCGGCTTTTCATTTGAAAGCGACTATGTTTTCATGGAGTTAAAGGGAATTAAGAGTTTTGAGTTATGAGTTTGGAATTAAGAATTTTTGAGGGAAGAGTTTTGAGTGAGGGGTTGTGAGTTATGAATTGAGAATGAATAATTTTTACTCCTCATTCGCAACTCACAACTCCTCACTCATAACTCCTCACTGACATCCTGAGCCGTTGATAAAAATCACCGTTCCACGCTGTTCATAAGTAGCGTTGACCGATTTACAGATTAAATCAAGCTGACTGTGTAATGAAATTTCGTTTAAATCTGCCGTGAATACACATTTGTTGAGTTCGTGATTTTCAACCACAAATTCTATTTGATAAGCTTCTTTCAAACGTTCAAGTACTTCTGTCAGTGGCGTTTCTTCAAAAATGAAATCTAATGTTGTAGCAGGAATATTTACGATAACTGGATTTTCAACCAAACTTGGAATCAGTTTTTTCGTTTCTTTATCAAAAACAATTTTCTGGTTCGGTGTCAGAATTACGCCATTTCTATGAAAGCCATCTTTCTCTGAATTTTCATAAACCGATACTCTTCCTGTAGCCACCAATACTTCAATGGCTTTTGAATCATCGTAAGATTTGATGGTGAAACTTGTGCCTAATACTTCTGTCACTAAATCTCGGGTATGTACAATAAAAGGTTTTGAAGGGTTTCTTTTTACTTTGAAAAATGCTTCGCCTTTTAAATATACGCTACGGGTTTTATCATTGAAATGTTCAGGATAACTAATGCTACTTTCTGCTTTTAGTACGATTTCGCTACCGTCTTCTAATTTAATTTTTTGAGGTTTATTAGAGGTGTTTTTTACTTCAATAACGCCCAAATTGCTGGCGATACTTTCTGTGAATGAATGGCTGTACGCCGTAGTTTTTTGATAATAAAATAAGCCAAAAAATCCTATAATCAAGGAAGCCGCCACGGCAACTGCCGTCCATTTGAAGCGTAATGCAACAATGTTTTTAGGAAATAAACTTTGCTGAATTCTTGCCCAAAGCTGTTGTTCAATATTGCTTTTTTCGCTTGAATTCAATCTAAGTTCACTATGTTTTAGCATATTGTCCGACCACTCCTTTACCATCGCTTCTTCCTCTGCTGTGCAAGCGCCCTCAAGGTATTTTTCTAGTAATTTATCGAAATCGTATTGGTTCATCTTTCGTATTTGCTGTAATTTGATTTGAAATTGTAAACAATAGGCGTTGATGAATTAATTATCAGAATGATATACTTTTAAGTTTTCTCTAAGTACTTTCAACGATTTGGTAATATGATACTCTACCGCTTTTTCACTTAGTTCTAAACGTTGGGCGATGTCTTTGACAGATTGATTTTCAAATCGACTCATCTTAAATACTTCGCAGGTTTTTTCTGGTAATTTTTTCAATACTTCATCTACTGCTTTTGATAAATCTGCAAAATGTACAATTTCTTCTGTAGAGAACGATTGCTGAATTTCATGGAAAATGATGTACTCCTGAAATTTTCTATTCGTGATTTGAGATTTGATATAATTGGTTGTTAGATGTTTTATCGAAACTACCAAGTAAGCACTCAAAAAACGAATATTCAACTGTTCTCGTTTTAGCCAAAGACTCTCAAACAAATCATGAACAAGCTCTTCCGCCTCTTCTTTCGTACCTGTTTCGTGATAGGCAACGCCAAAAAGTTTGTACCAATAACGATGATAGATTTCCTCAAAGGCCTTTTTATCGTCCTTTTTCAGAAAGTCTATTAATTGTTCATCGCTTAATTGTGAATGCTTCATGTGATTGTTCCGGAATCAATATTTGATGTATAGTCAAACAAGTCGTCAAAATCCCTAAATGATTTTAAAAAATATTTTTAAAATGCAATTTTAGCCTTCTGGCTGACCTGCTTACACTCAGAAAAGGGTAGAAGTCGATTTTCTACGCAATATTTTTAAAGAATTATCTATTATTCACTCCATTTAAAGCGTTGAACTATGCCAAAACTATTTGTACTCTTATTATTCTGTACCGTTTTTGTAGAATCTACGCTGGCACAAATCGACAAAAAAGCCACTAAAGAAGCGAAAAGGCTTTATCAAAGTTTAGCAAAAATTTCCAAGAAAAATATTCTTTTTGGACATCAGCATGCTACCGAATATGGACATGGCTGGGCTGGCGACCAAAATCGTTCAGATGTAAAATCGGTTACAGGTTCGCATCCTGCTGTAATTGGTGTTGATTTTAGTGGTTTGTCGGGTCGTTCTAAAGAACAAATTGCCAAAACGGCGGAGGCTTTACGCAAAAATGTTGTCGATACTTATAACCGTGGGGGCATTATAACAGTTGCTTGGCATTTTTCAAATCCAGCTTCTGAGGGCGGTTTTTATTGGAAAGATTCCGTTTCGTTGGCTTCAATGGCTTTGATAAAACCGGGTGGTTCGCATCATGAAAAGTATAAGGAAATCTTGAAAACTGTTGCAGACTTTGCTCATTCGGTAAAAGGACAAGATGGTACTTTAGCACCGATGATTTTCAGACCATATCATGAATTTGATGGCGATTGGTTTTGGTGGGGAAAAAGCTATTGTTCTCGGGAAGATTTTATTTCGGTGTGGCAGTTTACCATTACTTATCTGCGTGATAGTCTGGATGTTCATAATTTTATTTATGCCTTTTCGCCTGATTGTAAATTCACTACTGAACAAGAGTTTTTGGAGCGTTATCCGGGCGACGAATGGGTAGATATGTTGGGAATGGATAATTATGCAGACTTTGGAAGAAATGGAAAATATAATCTGGCATTGGGTATTAAGAAATTAAAAATCGTATCTGATTATGCCAAAAAAGCCAATCGTTTGGCGGCTTTAACGGAAACCGGTTTAGAGTCAATTCCTAATCCTACTTGGTGGACGGAGACTTTGTTGAAAGCCCTGAAATCTGAAAAAATGAATCTAGCTTATGTCTTGGTTTGGCGAAATGATGTTAAAAGTCCAACCCATTTTTATGCACCTTTTCCTACACAAACAAGCGTTCCCGATTTCTTGAAGTTCTATGACGACCCTTATACGCTTTTCGAGAAAGATTTAAAGCATATTTATCGTAAAAAACGATTCTTATTTTTTTAGCATTCAATCATCCAATTCAATTATAAATTTCACAAATCATGAAAAAACAATCTTATATTATCGCTCTTACTTTGCTGTTCTTGTTGAGTATCGGCGATACTTTTGCTCAAAAAGCAAAACCATTATTTAACTTTCCGTTTGGTGTGCAGGCTTATACTTTTCGTAATCATTTCCCTGTTTCTGTTGAAAATACTTTGGATAAAATCAAGGCGATGGGCATTACAGAAATAGAAAGTAGCGGGGCAAAAGGAATGAGTAATGCTGATTATAAAAAACTTTGTAACGACAGAGGTATCAGTATTCCTTCGGCGGGCTGTAGTTATGAACAATTAGAGAAAAACCCGCAAGAGGTTGTGGATAACGCCAAGGCTTTGGGTGCAAAATATGTGATGTGTGCTTGGATTCCTCACAAAGGCAATGAATTTACCATTGAGGACATTAAAAAAGCGGTAGCAGTTTTCAACAAGGCAGGAAAAGTATTGAAAGAAAATGGACTTACTTTCTGTTATCATGACCACGGTTATGAATTCAGACCTTACGAAGATGGAACGCTTTTCGATTACTTGGTAAAGAATACCAATCCTGCTTATGTGTCTTTTGAAATGGATGTTTTATGGACACTTCATGGTAGAGCGAATCCAGAAGCTTTGTTACAAAAATATGGTTCTCGCTGGAAATTGATGCACGTGAAAGATTTGAAAAAAGGTATTGTGGGTGATTTTTCTGGACATACTCCCGCAGAGAATGATGTAGTTTTGGGAACAGGACAAGCCAATTGGCCAGCGATTTTGAAGATAGCCAAAAAGATTGGTATCAAACATTACTTTATTGAAGACGAAAGCGAACACGAATTAGAAAATGTACCTTTGAGTATTACTTATTTGAAGGGGCTGTGAGATAGTATTGAGCGATGAGCTGTCAGCTTTGAGCATTTTTAGCGATTGATATGATGATGACCATTCCTTTCATAATTCATGTGAAAATCATAAAGTGTTTCTTAGTATTTCTGAGTGGGAAATGCTAAGAAAATTCTGTATCTAATCTATTTCTATTGGAAAATGCTTGGAAACACTTGTATCTAGTATATTTCTATTGGAAAATGCTTAGAAACATTTGTGTCTCATCTGTTTCTGTTAAGAAATGCTTAGAAACACTTGTATCTAGTATATTTCAATTGAGAAATGCTTAGAAACACTTGTATCTAATTTGTTTCAATTGAGAAATACTTAGAAATACTTGTATCTAGCCTGTTTCTATTGGAAAATGCTTAGATACAAATGTGGATTAGGTCAATCATTTTGGAACATATTATCATTGTAGATGCAAAGCCTTGCGGTTGTTCGGGCAAACAAAAAAATCCCCATATCGTTGATATGAGGATTTTTTTTGAGGTATAAACCAGAATCGAATTCGTTAGACTGACCAGTTCTATAAACCTTTACCAGTAGCTGCCCAGTAAATACCGCCATAGATATGATCTAAGAAAGTTTGGTCAGAGAACGTCAATGGAATATGTCCTAAACCAGTATAGAATGCTCTACCACCATCGTAGTTATGGTACCAAGAAATTGGATGGAATTTACCCATACCTTTTCCTTCGTTTGTTCCCCATTTTGCATAAGGCTCATAAGATTTTTCATCTACCGAAATCAAATAGTGTAAATCTGTTGATTTTAGGTCGCCAAATTCATACCATTCGTCTGTCCAAAGGAATTTTTTAGGGAAACGCTCCATTCCTGGAAAGTTGCTATCTTCAACTTTCAAATAAGCCGTTTGCTGTGCAGGGTGAATTTTGAACATCATACCCACCATTTTAGTGTACCAAGTCCAATCGTACTCAGTATCCGATGCCGCATGAATTCCCACATAACCTTTTCCCGAACGAATAAATTTCTCGAATGCTGCTTGTTGTTCATCATTCAAAATATCACCAGTTGTATTTAAAAAAATCACAGCACTGAAATTCGCCAAATCTTTATCGTTGAAAACAGTAGCATTTTCCTGCCAAGTTACCGAGAAATTATGGCGAGCCGCCAATTGACGAATCGCTGCTACGCCTTCATGAATTGATTCATGGTGAAAGCCAGCAGTTTTAGTGTATAACAACACTTTAAATTGCTGTGCAAAAGTCGTGCTGGTAAATGATAAAGCCAACAAAAACAAAAGAGTACTTTTGAAGAGATTATTTTTCATTTTCTTGAAATAGTTGATAGTTGAATAAGAAGATAATAGAATATTGTTGTAATATTTCAGCAATCTGTCGCAATTAACGAATTTCAGATTATTAATAACCATTGTTCACTACCATAAGTGATGAACTAATGGTTTAATACGCTGTTGATATACTTGATTAATACTAGAAACTTGTTGCGTTGTTAAATCTGCAATATTGAAAACATCTAAATTCGACAATACTTGTTCTGGACGAGAAGCCCCCGGAATAACCGTACTTACGGCATCGTGTTGTAAAATCCAACGCAAGGCGATAGGCGCTAAATTCGGGTGTTCTGGAAATAAAGCCTTCAATTCATCCACAGCCGATAAACCAGTTTCGTAGTCGATACCCGAAAAAGTTTCACCTTTATCAAAATGTTCGCCATTGCGGTTGAAATTGCGGTGGTCGCCTTCGGTAAAAGTAGAGTTTTTAGAGAATTTACCAGTCAATAAACCACTCGCCAAAGGTACTCTTACAATTACACCAATGTCCTTTTTCTTGGCTTGTTCAAAAAACAATTCAGCAGGACGCTGACGGAAAACATTGAAGATAATTTGTACCGAAGTAACGTTATTGTACTCGATTCCCTTCAAAGCTTCTTCCACTTTCTCGACACTGATACCCAGATTCAAGATTTTTCCTTCATCTTTTAAACGGTCGAATAATTCAAAAATCTCTGGGCGATAATATACTTCCGTTGGTGGGCAATGTAGTTGTATCAAATCAAGGGTTTCTAAACCCATGTTGGTCAAACTATCTTCCACAAATTTGCGAAGTACCGCTGGTTGATACGCTTGGTTTACGTGTGGATTCAATTGTCGCCCACATTTTGTTGCTACAAAAAGGCGTTCAGAATGAGATTTTACAAACCTTCCAACTGCTTTTTCGCTTTCGCCATTGCCATAGACATCGGCAGTATCAATAAAATTAATACCAGCATCTACGGCAGTATTCAGAATAGCGTCTGCCGTTTCATGACTAAAATCAGCACCCCATTTTCCACCTACTTGCCAAGTACCCAAACTGATTTCTGAGATGTCGAAACCTGTTTTTCCTAACTTTCTATATTGCATTTTTAGGATTGTTATTTTTGTTTATCTTTTATTAGAAAAGCTTTGAGCAGTGAATTATGAGCTTTGAGCCTTTTTTTTCTAAAATAATCTAAAAAGCTCAAAGCTCACGGCTCATAGCTAAAAGCTTAAAATCTCTTCAATCTTCATTAATTCTTCTTGACTGAAATTTTTGTTTTTCAAGCAATCTAAAGAATCTAATAATTGCGAAACTCTACTTGCGCCAATCAACACCGAAGTAACTCTTGAATCTTTTAATAACCAAGCCAAAGCCATTTGAGCTAAAGATTGTCCACGTTCCAACGCAATTGCATTGAGTTTTTCTAATTTAGCAATCACTTCTGGCGTCACTTGACTGGTTTGTAAAAAACCATGTGCTTTAGAAGCTCTCGAATCACTTGGAATACCTTTTAAATATTTATCGGTTAAAAGTCCTTGTGCCAAAGGAGAAAAAGGAATACAACCCACGCCTTCACGACCGAGTACATCTAATAAACCACCTTCAACCCAGCGCTCAAACATTGAGTATTTGGGTTGGTGAATTAAACAAGGAGTACCTAATCTATTCAGAATGGCGATGGCTTTTTCAGCTTCTTCCGCTTGATAATTAGAGATACCAACATACAAAGCCTTTCCTTGTCTAACGATTAAGTCTAAAGCTGCCATTGTTTCTTCCAATGGCGTATTTGGGTCTGGACGGTGATGATAGAAAATATCCACATAGTCTAAACCCATGCGTTTTAAACTTTGATCGAGACTAGACACCAAGTATTTTTTTGAACCCCAATCTCCGTAAGGACCAGGCCACATCAAGTAACCCGCTTTGGTAGAAATCACGAGTTCATCACGATAAGGAATGAAGTCTTTTTTCATGATTATGCCAAAGTTCTCTTCAGCAGAACCCGGAGGCGGACCATAATTATTGGCTAAATCGAAATGCGTGACACCATTATCGAAAGCTGTTTGAAGAATAGCACGGTAGTTTTCAAAGACATCAACACCACCGAAATTATGCCATAAACCTAAAGAAATAGCAGGTAATTGTAAGCCACTATTTCCACAACGGCGAAATTCCATCGGACGGCTACCCGTTTGGTCGTAGCGAGCAGGATTAGCAAGGTAAGTCATTTAAATAAAATTCAGGGAAGTTTTGAAATCGTTGTTATTTTATAAATAGTTATTCCGATAAAAACAAATATGAGCTGTTTTCACATTATACAAATGTAATATAAATAGCCATGTAGTTTGATAGGCTTTATCATTGTTTATTTAGATTTCTAAAGCTTATAAAATAGCTTATACTTTCTAATACTATCTCATATTTGTCTTGAAGTATTAACACACATAAAGCTGACACTGAAATTTATTACCGATTTTTCATTTAGCGAATTTTCGCTAAATGAAAAATCGGTAATTATAATAAAAAATATTTTCTCTGGAATCTTAAAAGTTTTGCAAAATAAAACCTAATGATTTTAACTATTTAAAGAATTATCTTTTGAAGCGAAAGGTTTATTCAGAAAATAATAATTGGTATAAGTATTTATTACTAAAATATTATTTGGTGTTTCTTTGGAATTAAGAAATTAACTCCTGTATATTTGTTAAGTAAACAAAGAAACAATAGCGAAATTTCGCTAGAAAAAATTCTAAGAAAAGATGTTCAATCAAATTATCAATATCGTCCTAGTGGTTATTCTACTCCCCCAACAGGTGTGAGACGGTTTGATATTTTTACTATACCAAGACCTTTCTCACACCGGAGAAAGGTCTTTTGTTTAAAAGGATTTCAATTCTTAGAAAAATGTAAAAAAAGCAGATAAAGTACAAATCTCATTTTTGATATAATAACTTAACCAAGTAATCATGTTGAAATTTAGTGAAAACACTAAATGCTGATTCAAAACATTTCAATTCAAGATGTCACAAGAACTAAACAAATTCTCAAGAACCCTTACGCAAGAAGTAACAAACCCAGCAGCAAAAGCAATGTTATACGGCATTGGCTTAACTACTGAAGATATGCAAAAAGCCCAAATTGGTATTGCCAGTACGGGTTATGAAGGAAATACTTGTAACATGCACCTCAACGGTTTGTCGGTTCATGTGAAAAAAGGAATCCAAGAAAATGGCATGGTAGGTTTGATTTTTCATACAATTGGGGTTTCTGATGGGATGACGAATGGAAACAATGGGATGTCTTATTCATTGCCTTCTCGTGATTTAATTGCCGATTCAATAGAAAACGTAGTTGGAGCGCAATGGTACGATGGCGTAATTGCCGTAGTTGGTTGCGATAAAAATATGCCGGGTGCAATGATGGCAATTGCCCGTTTAAACCGCCCAGCAATGTTAGTGTATGGTGGAACAATTCGTTCTGGAGAGTATAAAGGACAAAAATTAGACATCGTTTCGGCTTTTGAAGCTTTAGGGAAAAAATTCGCAGGAAATATTTCTGATGAAGATTATGAAGGAGTCATTAAAAATGCAATTCCGGGTGCTGGTGCTTGTGGCGGTATGTACACGGCTAATACAATGGCATCTTCAATGGAAGCAATGGGCTTAACTTTACCAAACTCTTCATCATATCCAGCTACTCACGAAGGTAAAAAAGCAGAGTGTCTAGCTATTGGTGCAGCAATGAAGAACTTGTTGGAGAAAAACATCTGTCCACGTGATATTATGACTCGCAAAGCATTTGAAAATGCGATGACTGTAGTAATGGCAATGGGTGGTTCTACAAATGCAGTACTTCATTACTTGGCAATTGCTCGTGCCGCAGAAGTTGATTTTACATTAAAAGATATTCAAGATATTTCAGACCGTACTCCTTTACTTGCTGACTTAAAACCTTCTGGAAAATACTATATGGAAGATATGTTGGCAATTGGTGGAGTTCCTGCTGTAATGAAGTATTTATTACAAGAAGGTTTATTGCACGGTGATTGTATGACAATTACAGGAAAAACAATTGCAGAAAACTTGGCTAAAATTCCTGAAATTAATTTTGAAACTCAGAAGATTATAAAACCTTTAACTGAACCTATCAAAGCAACTGGTCACTTGCAAATTTTATATGGCAATTTAGCCACTGGTGGCGCCGTAGCAAAAATTACTGGAAAAGAAGGTGAGAAATTTGAAGGCGTAGCCAAAGTTTGCGAATGCGAAGAAGAAGTAATTGAGTTTTTACAAAAAGGTGAAATCGTAGAAGGACAAGTAGTTGTAATTCGTAATGAAGGACCAAAAGGTGGACCAGGAATGCCAGAAATGTTAAAACCAACTTCAGCAGTGATGGGTGCGGGCTTAGGAAATAAAGTTGCGATGATTACCGATGGACGTTTTTCAGGTGGTACACATGGTTTTGTGGTTGGACACGTTACGCCTGAAGCTCAAGTAGGAGGAAATATTGGTTTAGTAAAAGACGGAGATTTAATCACGATTGATGCCGTAAATAACATTCTTCATGTACATGTTTCAGATGAAGAATTAGCTGAAAGACGTAAACTTTGGAAGCCAATCGAATCACCATTTAAGCAAGGTGTTTTACGTAAATACGTGAAAAACGTATCATCAGCAAGCGATGGCTGTGTGACGGATTTGTAGGAATTTAGTATTAATTCCTATTTTTGAAAGCTCTCGATAATTAAAAAACTAAGAGAAGTATATGAAATTAGATCGTAACTTTTTCAAGATGGGAAGCCATTTAGAAAGTGGTGATAACCGGAATTTTTGGAAGGATAAAACTATAATAGAACGATTAGAAGCATCATTTTATCTGAATAGTATCTCTTATAATTTTGACATTAAGAATCCTCCTAAAATGGACAAAACTCTTTTTTCACATAGAAAACACTTATGAGTAATATTTTTAATGAGGACTTTCAAGACTTTCTTAAAGCTTTTAACAAGTATGAAGTGAAATATTTGTTGGTAGGAGGATATTCTGTAATACTACACGGTTATCCTCGCACAACAGGTGATATGGATTTATGGGCTGAAAAAACCAGTGAAAATTATGAAAGAATTGTTAGTGCATTTGCAGATTTTGGTATGCCAATTTTTGATATGACCATTGATAATTTTTTAAATAATCCCTTAATAGATGTCTTTACTTTTGGAAGGCCACCTGTGGCAATAGAAATTCTCACTAATGTTAAAGGTTTGATTTTTGGTGACTCCTTTGAAAAGTATATTGATTATCAGATAGATAATGAATTAAGTATAAAGTTGATACATTATGATGATTTGATTTTAGCAAAAAAAGCAGCTGGTCGTCCAAGAGATTTGAATGATATTGAAAATTTGAAAAAATAGGAAAGCCATTAATAGATTAGACTAACAAAACCACAATAATATATTTATTCATTAAAAATAAATAATGTTAACCATGGAAAACTCACAAACCATGACCGTAGAGGAAAAGAAAACAGAACCTGCTAAGTTTTTGACAGGAGCGCAAGCAATCATGCAATGCTTGGTAGAAAATAATGTAAAAACCATTTTTGGTTATCCGGGTGGCGCAATCATGCCAACGTATGATGCCCTCTACGATTATCAAGATAGAATCAAACATATTCTTGTCCGTCATGAACAAGGTGCTGGTCATGCAGCACAAGGTTATGCTCGTATGACGGGTCGTGCTGGGGTTGCCATGGTAACTTCTGGACCGGGAGCAACCAACTTAATGACACCTATTGCTGATGCTTTATTAGATTCAACACCGATGGTTTGTTTGGTTGGTCAAGTAAAAGCAAATTTATTAGGAACTGATGCTTTCCAAGAATGTGATATTATCGGGATGTCGATGCCAGTAACGAAATGGAATTTTCAGATTACCGACCCTAACGAAATCCCAGAGGCAATGGCGAAAGCATTTTACATTGCTGAGTCTGGTCGTCCGGGTCCAGTTTTATTAGACATTACTCGTACTGCACAAGCAGATTTGATGACGATTCCTTTCGAATACAAACCTTGTACTGAAATTGTAAGTTATCGACCAAGACTTACTCCAAAACAAGAACAAGTGGAAGCGGCAGCCAAATTAATTAATGCTGCACAGAAGCCTTATATCTTTGCTGGACATGGTATTATTATTTCTAATGCACAGCAAGAATTTGATGATTTTGTTCGTAAAACAGATATTCCAGTTGCTACAACATTATTAGGTATGTCGGCATTGCCATCAGACCATCCGAATTATATCGGTTGGTTGGGTATGCACGGAAATTATGGTGCCAATGTGTTAACGGATGAAGCAGATTTAATCATTGCAATAGGTATGCGTTTTGATGACCGTGTTACAGGTGATTTATCAAAATTCATCAAGCAAGCAAAAGTTGTTCATATTGATATTGACCCAGCTGAAATCAATAAAAACGTGTTTGCAGATGCTCCAGTAATTGGCGATGCTAAGCAAGTTTTAAAAGCATTATTACCATTGGTAAAAGAGCGTAAACACGAAACGTGGAAGGCTGAATTTAAGAAGTACGACGAAGCTGAATTTGAGAAGATTACGAAGCGTGACGTATTCCATGATGGTGATAAAATCAGGATGGGAGAGGCCGTTACGATGCTTTCTAATAAAACAAAAGGTGAAGCAGTAACCGTTACAGATGTTGGTCAACACCAAATGGTTACAAATCGTTATTATCAATACAATACTTGGAATTCGTTGGTTACTTCAGGAGGGGCAGGCACAATGGGCTTTGCTTTGCCAGCAGCATTTGGTGCAAAAGTTGGTGCGCCAGACCGTGAAGTAATTGCTATTATTGGTGATGGTGGTTTCCAAATGACACTTCAAGAATTAGGAACGATTGCCCAAAGTGGTTTGCCAGTTAAGATTATTATTTTGAATAATAATTTCTTGGGAATGGTTCGCCAATGGCAACAACTGTTTTTTGAAAAACGCTACTCTTTTGTAGAATTACAAAACCCAGATTTCATTACTATTGCCAAAGGTTTTGGTATTGCAGGACATACTGTTAGTGACAGAGCGAATTTGTCAGATTCCTTAGATACTTTATTGGCTTCTGATAAACCTTATTTGTTAGAAATCATTTGTGAGAAAGAAGAAAATGTTTTCCCAATGGTACCTGCAGGTGCAAGTGTTTCGGCAATTAGATTAGAGTAAATTTATTGAGTGAATGAGTGATTGCTGATTGAGTGATTTTTTTACCATTCTATCATTTTTTCTCAGATTATTCTAATCACGGTTTATTCTGTTAGCTAAAATCTAAATTTAGAAGTTAAAAATGACAACATACACATTATCCGTTTTCACGACCAATACCATTGGTTTGTTAAATCGAATTACCATTATTTTTACAAGGAGAAGGTTGAATATTGAATCCTTGAATGTTTGCGAAACTGAACGCAAAGGTGTTTCAAGATTTACGATTGTAATTCGTCACGAAAGTCGTGAGGCTGTTGAAAAATTGGTTCGTCAAATTCGTAAAGTAGTTGATGTACTTGCAGTTTTCGGTTATTTAGACCACGAAATTGTTTTCAACGAAATCGCCCTTTTCAAATTGGCTACACCGCTTGGAGGTTCACCTTTAAACATCAAAGAAATCAATCTCGATTGGAATGCGAAAGTAGTTCACTGGGGACTTGACTACGTAGTGATTGAAAAAAACGGTACAGAAACTGAAATCGCAGAATTTTACCAATACATGAAAAATTGGGAAATTTTGGAATACCTAAAGTCTGGAAGAGTAGCCGTAGGTAAAACCGAAAAAGGTTTGGTAGAATATTTACCAGAGCATGAATGGGAAATTGTGTAGAGTATTCGTAAATAACTCGTTTTATCAAAAAGAGATTACCTTCAATCAAGGTAATCTCTTTTTTTTTGTTCTCTTTTTTTAATAAAGATTGAAACCTTTTCTTGTATAAGATTATTATTTAATTTTACTTTGTATTTCAAAGTACTTTATTGTATTTAAAATTTTAAATCAATTCGTTATGACACAGAGAAACAATTTTACAATACAAGGAATTAATCGAAAATCGCTTATTACAAGGATGTTAATAGGTGGAGGAGTAGGATTAATCGTTATCTCATTATTCCTTTCTGGAACTGGAGAACCTAATCCTGAATGGGGAAAATTTTGGATGCTTAGACCTTTAATAATTGTTCCTATTGCTACTGCATTTGGGAGTTTGTCTTTTTATTCAATCGACTTTGTAGGTTCTCAAGGTACTTTGAAAAAAGTATTGGCTTTTGCTTTCAGCATTCTTTCATTCGTTATTTCACTTTGGCTAGGTATTGTTTTAGGCTTAGACGGAACTTTGTGGAATTAGTCTTAGCTATTTCAATTTGTGTTAACGAAATTGCTACTCATAAAATCTAAAAAATGAATGATAGTGATACTAAACGTCTTTCACGACTGAATGCAATTTTAACTCAATTGCAAACAAAGCGTATCTCGACTGCTCCACAATTGGCTGCCAAATTTTCAGTAAGTGTTCGTACAATTTATAGAGATATTAGAGCTTTGGAACAGGCAGGAATTCCTATTATTACAGAAGAGGGAAAAGGTTATTCAATGATGGAGCATTATAGTATCCCGCCTATCATGTTTACAGAAAATCAAGCTAATGCGTTGATTCTTGCAGAACAGTTAGTGATGAAAAATAAGGATGCTTCATTTATTAAAGATTACACAGAAGCTATCGACAAAATTAAAGCGGTTTTAAAACATAATCTGAAAGACAACGCAAACTTACTTGCTGAACGAACTAGATTCAGCCAGAATGTTAACGGTGAAAGAAACAGTAATAATTTATCTGATTTACAGTTTGCACTAACGAATTTTTATCTAACCAAAATAGCATACACCAACGAAGCCGATAGTACGACAGAGAGATTGATTGAGCCATTTGCGCTACTGAGTACACAAGAAAATTGGTTATTGGTAGCGTGGTGCCGTTTACGAAATGAATTTCGATATTTCCGTTTGGATAGGATTAAAAAATTGGAAATCCTTACCGAAAAATTTACTCCTCATAAAATGACCTTACAAGAATATTTTGATAAATTCTATTAATTTATTTTATACCCCTGACATAGGGCTGTCATTTCTCCAATATAGTTTTGTGACATAATCTAAAAAATAATATCATGATTAGTCAACTTACAAACTTAAATTGGATGAGTGTTTTACTCGCATTTATCATTTATTTTTTATTGGGAGCTTTATGGTTCACTTTGTTTTTCAATAAATCCTACAAAGTTTCATTGGGGCGAGATAAAGAAATCTTGCCTAACAAAACTATTTTTATCGTCGGTCCAGCAATTTGTTCATTCGTGATTACTCTGGCAAGTGCTATTTTGATTGAAGCCTTAAAAGTTCAGTCTTTGGGTTCAGCCTTTGAATTCGCCTTACTTATTGGCATTGGTTATTTGGTTGCCAATACGATTAACATTGCTATTAATCCAAATATTCCTCGACCAATTCTTTATGGAATGATAAGTGGAGCATATCATTTAGTAGGTATTTTGATTGTAAGTTTTATCATCGTTTCAATGAAATAGTGAAAATGCAGACAACAGCAATTGAAACTTTTAGCCCAACTAGTCGAGAAAATTGGCGAGAGTGGTTAGCAGAAAATCATCGTTCAAAACAATCAATTTGGCTTGTTTATTATAAAATACAGGCTAATATTCCAACAGTAAGTTATAATGATGCTGTTGACGAAGCACTTTGTTTTGGCTGGATAGATAGTACTAAGAAATCGCTTGGGAATGATACATTTATGCAGTTTTTCAGTAAACGAAAACCTAATAGTGTTTGGTCGAAGATAAATAAAGGAAAGATTCAACGCTTAATTGATGAAGGACTGATGACAGAAGCAGGTTTTGAGAGTATTGAAAAGGCGAAGCAAAATGGTTCTTGGTCAATTTTAGATGAAGTAGAAGAATTAATCATTCCTGAAGATTTAGAAAATGAATTCAACACTAAATCGGGTTCAAAGGACTTCTTTTTAAGTTTAAGTAAGTCTGTCAGAAAAGCTATTTTACAATGGTTAGTCCTTGCTAAACAAGCGGAAACTCGACAAAGAAGAATTACAGAAATTGCTGAATTGGCAAGTCAAAAACTGAAACCAAAACAGTTTTAATAAAAAAGTGGGATTCAAAAACTAATTTTGAATCCCACTTTTGAAACTAATTTTAAAATTACTTTGCATAATTTACAGCTCTCATTTCACGAATAACCGTTACTTTGATTTGCCCCGGATACTGCATTTCTTTTTCTATTTTTTGAGAAATATCATAAGATAGCATACTTGCTTTTTCATCAGATACATTTTCAGAATCTACCAATACTCTTAATTCTCTACCAGCTTGAATGGCATAGCATTTCTGAACACCACTGAAACTTACTGCTAATTCTTCTAATTCTTTTAAACGACGCATGTAAGATTCCATCATCTCACGTCTAGCTCCCGGACGAGAACCCGAAATCGCATCACAAACCTGAATGATTGGCGAAATCATAGAAGTCATTTCAATTTCATCATGGTGAGCACCAATTGCATTGCAAACTTCTACATTTTCCTTATACTTTTCAGCCAATTGCATCCCCAAAATAGCGTGAGGCAATTCAGCTTCTTCATGCCAAACTTTACCAATATCGTGTAATAAACCAGCACGTTTAGCCAACTTCGCATTTAAACCTAATTCAGCAGCCATAGTAGCACAAAGCTTTGCTACTTCACGAGAGTGTTGTAAAAGGTTTTGTCCATAAGATGAACGGAAACGCATTCTACCAACCATTTTAATTAGCTCTGGATGTAAACCGTGAATACCTAAGTCAATCACAGTACGTTCTCCAATTTCGATGATTTCTTCATCAATATTTTTCTTCGTTTTTGCTACTACTTCTTCAATACGAGCTGGGTGAATACGCCCATCTTGTACTAAACGGTGTAATGACAAACGAGCAATTTCACGACGAACTGGGTCGAAACCAGAAATAATAATCGCTTCTGGCGTATCATCAACGATAAATTCTACACCAGTTGCGGCTTCTAAAGCACGAATATTTCTACCTTCACGACCAATGATTTTACCTTTCACATCGTCTGATTCAATGTTGAAAACAGATACACAGTTTTCAATTGCATTTTCAGCAGCCGTTCTTTGAATGGTTTCAATAACTACTTTTTTTGCTTCTTTGGTTGCCGTTAATTTCGCTTCTTCAATGGTATTTTTAATGATAGACGAAGCCTTCGTTTCAGCCTCAGCACGCAAAGCATCAATCAATTGTTGACGAGCTTCTTCAGCCGTTAAGCTTGCAATTTTCTCTAATTGCGTTACTTGCGAAGCCAACATTTCTTCTGCTTGTATTCTTTTTCTATCAGCCTCTTCAGTTTTCTTTCTAAGATTTTCTTCTTTAGAAGTCAACGATTGTTTTTGTGAATTTAAGTCAGATTCTAATTTCTTGGTTTGTTCCATAGAAATCTGAATATTACGCTCACGCTCCTTTAATTTTTGCTCATTTTGAACCAAAATCTGCTTTTTCTTATTTGAATCATCTTCAAATTCTGAACGAAGTTTTAGAAACTTTTCTTTGGCTTCTAGTATTCTATCTTTCTTGATGTTTTCTGCTTGTAATTCAGCATTTTTGACAATATCTGCAGCTTTGGAAGTTGCTTCTTCTTCAATTCTCTGGGTATTCTTTGCAAAAGCAAGTTTACCGACAAATATTCCCGCTATCAGCGAAGCAACTGCGGCAATGATGGGAGTTAGCATTATTTATATCGTTTTAGTTAATAGTTTTCGTGCATTTTGTGATGCAATCCGACCAACTATTGAGTGAAAAAAAGGAACTAAAACAGACAGATGCCTTGAATGTGAAAAGAAAAATAAACGTTGGTATTATCTTATTTAAAATTGAGAATGTTATTTCAAAAATAAATCAAACAAGTAAACTAGAAATTTGTATGGCGTTGTTTTTGGGAACGAATCCAGTCAAAATCATGTCGTTAGAATGTATAAGGTTTAATTTATGGAATTCAGTTACTTGTATTAATTTTATAAAGGATGATTTAATTCGCTCAATTTTATACAAAAACGTTTAAACAAATAATAAAGAAATATATTAACTCATTCTGTAACAGAACTTAATAATTTGTCCAATTCAGAAACCTTCCCCATCACTGATTTTTGAAGATCACTGTGTTTGGCACCAAATTTAAGGTTACTCATTACAAAATCTAAAGCAACAATTGCTAACAGACGTTGGTGAGATTCAACCTTTTTCGTTTCTCGATAAGAATCCATTTTTTCATTAATCAACTTAGCAGCCTTGCGAACGAATTCCTCTTCTTCTCTACCTACAGATAGGTTGAAGGGTTCATGGGCAACGACTATATTACAAGGGACTTTCTCGGCCATTATATTCAAGTTTTAAATTAAAAGTTTTCAGTTATTTAGTTAATGAGACTATGAACTATTAAACGATTGATTTTTGAAACTTTGTTATTTACTAAGTTGACTAATACACTTGTCTATTTCTAAGATATATTGGTCAAGTTTTTCTTTCAATTCGGCATTATTGCCTGTACTATTTAGATTGTTTACTGCAATCTTACTGATTTTATCTGATTTTTTAAAGTTTTTTATTCTTTGGTTTAATTTTTTATTTAATTCTTGGTTTTCCTTTAATGTTTCCGCCAAGGTATTTTTCAGCGATTCGTTTTCTTTATTGGCTTGTTCAAGTTTATTCTTCAGTTCTTTATATCTCAAGACGACATTCCTTAGTTTTACTTCTAAGGCCTCAAATTGATTCCGAATTTGATTGTCAGTTATCATGCCGTCTGTTTGTGATTTTTCCTGTAAACTCTTTAGATATTAAAAATCTAAATAAAAAACGATACATTATTGAAAAGCCTAAAATTTATATTGGCTTTAATCCTATATAAATACAAAGTTCTATAATTTACTCGAAAAGTTTATGTTTTTATCTTAAAAAAGCATACTTATCTCTGACTTTCAGTGGAATAATTGTCTTTCGCTCAATCAAAACAACACTTGCCGTGTATAAACTCAATAATAAGAAATGGTAGGGGATAGAAATCCATAGATTTTCAATATGAATTTGCATGGTACAATAAATTAACACGCCCGCAGAAATGATATAACCAAAGCCTGAGAAAATTTTATAAGGTACTGGATAATACTTTTGACCGAAGTAATAACACAGGGCTGTCATCGAAAAGCATGAAATCAAAAAAGCGACTGCACAGCCCATATAACCCATTTTGGGTATGAGAATAAAGTTGAAAAGAATAGTAATGGCTAAACCCGCAAAAGTGATTCTAGTACCAAAATAGGTTTTTTTATTCAGTTTGAACCAAACAGAAATATTATAATAAATACCTAAGAAAAGGTTTGCCAAAAGTAAAATGGGTACTACTTTCATGCCTTCCCAATAGATTGGTTTTCGTAAAAACAATACTTTTAAAATATCAAGATTTAAGCATACTCCAAGCCAAATAAATACACAAGTAATTAAAAACCATTTTGTAACATCAGCCAAAGTTTCTGGTGAATTTTTGTCTTCTGCTTTTGCCAAGAAAAATGGTTCAGCCGCATAACGAAAAGCCTGAGTAGCCAAAGCCATAAAAATGGAAAGTTTATAAACGTTGCCATAAATGCCAAGGGCTTCTTGAGAAGTACGATTGGGATAGAAACCTTCGGGAAGTAATCTTTCTAATAAAATTCTATCAAACATCAAATTGAATGTACTTGCCAAACCCATTACCATGATTGGATAAGCGTAAATCAATAAATTTTTTAAAACAGCTTTATCAAACTGAAATTTGAAGTCTTTGAATTCAGCTCTTAAAAAGTAAAAGAAACAAGCATTGGCAAGTAGGTTTGCTAAGAAAATATAACCAGCACCAACACTTGGTAAATACAGTTTCTGAGCCAAGGGTTGCAAGAAAAGTAAATAATCTCCTTCGGCAATTTTTTTGAATCCTAACAAGAAAATAACGTTTAGTAAAACATTTACCAGAATGTTGAAAATTTTTGCTTTGACAAATTTTTTGGTTTGTTTTTCCAATCTCAATCTTGCAAATGGAATGGCAGTGATGGCATCAATTGCTACAATGAGTGAAATCCAAATTAAGAAAATTTCTTTGCCGGGAAAACCTAAAGCTGTAATAATGGGCGTTGAAAAAACAATGAGTATTCCAGAGAAAATACAACTACTAACAATAATGGCAGATTGAATGATATTGTAATACTTGGCTTTATCGTCTGCTGCAAAACGGAAAAAAGCTGTTTCCATGCCATAAGTATAAATAATATTGGCAATGGCTACGTAGGCATAAAGCTTTACATTTACGTTAAGCTCTTTTGGCAAAAAAGCCGCAGTATGAACAATCACCAATAGAAAATTTAGTGATCTACCCAAAATAGTACTTATGCCATACGATGCTGTTTCGCTCGCTAGTTTTTTTAAAACACTCATGTTAATTATAATTGTGTGTCAAACAATCATTTACCTTTTGTTTGAATTCAATGCGAATGCAATTTACAAGTACTTATGTGTTATTACAATTTAAGGGTGAAATGATGAATCAAAATTATTTTTAAAAATAAGTACAAATACTTATTGTAGTATGAGTATTTATACTAATTTTGTGGCATAATAATCAATTCGTGGTTGAATTGTGCTTTTAACAGAGCTGAGTGATTAAACGCCCCAAATACGTTTAATCACTTTTTTTTGTGCCGTAAAATAAAAAACGAGCATTTTTTAGATGCTCGCTTCTTGAAGAATTTCTATATGTGGCTTAATTACTAAGCTTAAATTAAAGCTGATAATGTTTTAATTCAATTAAGTTTTCAGGTAAAGCTTTCGCTGTCCAATACTTATGAATTGAAAGTGCTGCTCCTAACGAAGTGGCTTGAGCTACCGATGCAGCATAAACTTCCAACGTTGGAAATGCCATAGCCAAAAGTTTCATGAAGATTTCATTCTTTCCAAAACCACCATCTACAAAGAGTTTTTTCACAGGCGAATTATTCAATACTAATTCGGTAGCAATTAATTGTTGAGCAACGATGTCGATAATTAATTGGTGATAAGCTTCTTCGTAATTACTAAAAACGGTTAAATCTCTACTTCCAAAAAGTGATTCTTGCAATGGCGGACGCTTTGCTTCTCGCAAATGGTCGTCATCACCATGCAATTGACTTTCCCTTAATGCTTGTAAAAGCTCATCATCACATTTTACTGTTTTGTAATAATCATTTGCCAAATTGAAATGCGAAGCCAAACGTTTGGTTTGTTGTTCGTGTTCATATCCTGCAAATAATCTTGAAGCTTTTACGGGCTTACCTTCGTAGTGCATGTACGATAAACAATCGTATTGCAATTCTTCAGCACTTAATGGAATATGATTGAAAGGATTCAAGCTTATACACCAAGTACCCGTTGAAAGTAAAATAAAAGGTTCTGTAAAACTCGCCAAGTAAGGAATCAAAGCTGCCGAACTATCGTGTAAACCTACGCCTACTTGTAATTCATGTTCGCCAATACTTTTCTGCTGAACTTGGTTAGAAGGAAAAATTGGTGCTAATTTCTCGTCAACTCCTTCTTCATGCACCCATCTATGATAAGTATTTTTAGTGAAGTCCCAAAGGTTTGTATGGCAACCAATACTTGTAATATCTGAATAATAATTTCCTGTAAACAAGAAATTCAAGTACTGTGGCAAATGAAGCGAATACTTGATTTTAGCGTATAATTCAGGCTTTTCGTATTTCAGACGATACAAAACCATTCCAGAATTCAAATTCCCTAATACTGGTGAAGCCGAAATTTGTGAGAATTTCTGTTCGCCATCATAAGTATCGTAAAACTGCTTTTTTAGATTTTCTGGATACGTTTTTAAATAATTATACAAAGGTGCAATGGCTTCGCCATCAGCATTAAGATGAACAAAGCTTGCTCCGTAAGTTGAAAAATTTAATGCTTTTATAGCAAAATCAGGAAGGTTTAGTACCTCCTCAAACGTTTTGGTTACCCATGAGTTGAGGAGGTCTAAATCTTCACAATTATCACCATCTTCGTCTTTGGTTTCGTCGAATTGGGTTGATTTTTCTAAAACAATTTTATACTGTTCGTCAAAGAGAAACAGTTTTTTATTGGTTTTGCCAATGTCAAAAATCGCAATGACAGAAGTTTTATTTGCCATACAACATTAAAGCCCAGTAGAAACGGCTTTCAAGCCTCTTTCTTGAATCAAATTTTCTCTAATTTTCAAGTTACGATACAATGCAATTGGATTCAATGCACCACCAGCACGAAGACGAGCCTCTGCTACCAATGCACGAACGTCAGTACGGAAAGCATCTTGCAAAATTTCCTGACAACGCACTACATCATTTTCTTCTTGAGCTATTTCTAAAGCTTTTTTATCAACCGATAATGCCTGAGCATAAGCAGTCATGATAGCTTCAACAGATTGTAATAAATCTTCTAAAGGATCTTTCACATTGTGTGAAGCATCAATCATCCAACCTAAATCTGTAGCGTGATTCATTCCTCTTGCATCCATTCCTTCTACTAATTCGTTGAAGATTAAGAACAATTGGTAAGGCTTTAATGCACCAGCAGTCAAATCATCATCACCATATTTAGAATCATTGAAGTGGAAACCACCTAATTTGCCTTCCATTAATAATAACGAAACGATTTGCTCGATGTTAGCATTTGGCAAGTGGTGACCTAAGTCAACCAAAGTAAAAGCTTTATCACCTAATTTTTTAACGTATGAATACGACTGTCCCCAATCTCCAACCGTAGTTGAATAGAAATTAGGTTCAGCACATTTATATTCTAGGAACAATTTCCAGTTATCTGGTAAAGCTGCATAGATTTCCTCTAAACTTTCCAAAGTATTTTGGTAAGCTTTACGGAAATTTAATTGACCCGGAAAACAAGAACCATCAGATAACCAAACTGTTAAAGATTCAGAACCCAATTCAATTCCTTGTTTAATTACTTCAATGTTATGGTCAATCGCTTGTTTACGAATAGCCTTGTTAACGTTTTGAAGTGAACCGAATTTATAAGAGTACTCTTGATTAGCTTGGTCTTGGAAAGTATTTGAGTTTACTGCATCGAATTTCAAACCATGTTGTGCCGCCAATACTTTGATAGCTTGTGCATTTTGTGGTATGTCCCAAGGAATGTGTAAAGAAATAGCACCACTTGCTTGGTTTAATGAATGAAGTAAACCTACATCTTCAATTTTTTCTTCCAAACTTCTAGGTTCTCCGCCGCCTGAAAAACGACCAAAACGTGTACCACCAGTGCCTAAAGCCCAAGAAGGAATCGCAATTTGGAAATCAACTAATTTTTGGATGATATTCTCAGCATTTTCTACTTCCGAAAGTGTGTATGCTAATTTACGTTGATGACCCGCAAGTACATCTTCGTTATGTGATTGGATTTTATATTTTTCGAGTTGCATTGGAGAGAAAGGAAAAAAGATGAATTTTAAATATGAGTTATGAATTATTAATTATGAGATGTTTCAAGTTTCCTTTTTCATTCACATAATTCATAATTACTAACTCATAATTCAATTAACGATAGAAGCCCATTGCCACACCGCCATCTACGTTTAAGGCATTTCCAGTTGATTTACTTAATAAACCACCTACAAAAGCAAAACAAGCATTAGCAATATCGTCTGGAAGAATGATTTCGTTCAATAAAGTACGTTTTGCGTAATAAGCTGGTAATTCAGCCACTGTGATTCCGTAAGCTTTCGCACGGCCTTCAGCCCATCCGCCTGCCCAGATATTTGAATCTGAAATTACTGCATCTGGATTTACTGTGTTTACTCTGATTTTGTCTCCGCCTAATTCTGCCGCCATCAAACGAGTTAAATGTGCTTGAGCAGCTTTCGCAGAACCATAACCAGGGTTGTTTGGTCCAGCTACTACGGCATTTTTAGAAACAATATTCACGATGTCGCCACCTAAATTTTGTTTACGCATCATTGCCACTCCTACTTGTGAAACCAAGAATTGACCTTTTACTAAAATATCATATAATCTATCCCACTCTTCGATAGAATGTTCGGCAATAGATTTTGAAATACTGATACCAGCATTATTTACTACGATGTCAACACCACCGAAAGCCAAGGCTGCTTCGTCAAAAGCTAAAGCGATTGAAGTAGCGTCTGTCACATTCAGTAAAGTAGAAGAAACAGCATCTTTTCCGAATTTTCCAATGAATTCAGCTTTTGCTCCGTCCAAACGTTCTTGGTTGATGTCGTTGATTACTACGCAAGCACCTTCTTCTGCAAATTTCTTAGCGATTGCCTTACCAATACCACCAGCCGAACCAGTGATTAAAGCAATTCTACCAGAAAGTGCTTTTGGTTTTGGCATACGTTGTAATTTAGCTTCTTCCAATAACCAATATTCAATATCAAATGCTTCCTGACGTGGCAATGAAGTATATTCAGAAACAGCTTCTGCACCTTTCATTACGTTCACAGCATTTACATAATATTCTGAAGCTAAACGTGCTGTTGTTTTATCTTTCGAGAAAGTAAACATACCTACACCTGGATAAAGGATTACCACTGGGTTAGGGTCACGCATGGCTGGAGAGTTATCTCTTTTGCAAGTATTGTAGTACTCGGTGTACATCGCACGGTAAGCTTCAAAAGCAGGTTCTAATTTTGCTTTGATAGCAGCTACGTCTGTCAAATCTTCGTTTGGCTCTAATTCAAGCACCAAAGGAGAAATTTTTGTACGTAGGAAGTGGTCAGGACAAGAAGTACCAAGTGGAGCTAACTTTGCAAGGTCGTTTGAATTAGTAAATTCTAACACACGAGCATCATCAGTGAAATGTCCAATCATATTACGATATGAAGAACAGAAACCACGTAAGATAGGAGCAATAGAAGCTGCTTGTTTCTTACGGTCAGCTTCAGGAAGACTTTCAATTTTTTGTCCACCGAAAACTGGTGCTTTTTTACCATAGTTTGCTTCTAAGTATTCAGCACATTTTTCGATTACTTCTAAAGTATTGATATAAGAATCGAAAGAAGTATCGCCCCAAGTAAACAAACCATGTGAACCCAACATGATACCTTTTAATTTGATACCACGAGAAGCTGCTTCTTCCAAACATTCACGTAATTGAAGACCCAAGTCGAAACCTGGACGTTGCCAGCCTACCCAGCCGATTTCACCGTTAAATAATTCTTCTGTGATTTGCTTACCGTCTTTTGCTGCTGCGATGGCAATGGCTGCATCTGGGTGCAAGTGGTCGATATGAGCAAATGGTAAAAACCCGTGAAGAGGAGTATCAATAGAAGGAGCTTTAGAAGCTAAATCGAAGATACAGTGGTTGAATAATTCTACCATTTCATCTTCGAATTCGATGCCACGATACACGTTTTCTAAAGCACGAAGTCTGTCAACATATAAAGCTGCGCAACCTGATTTTTTCAAAGTACCGATGTCACCACCAGAGCCTTTAATCCACATCACATCAGTTTGATTTCCCGTTAATGGGTCTTTATCTACGATTTTAACAGAAGTGTTTCCACCGCCATAATTTGTTAAACGGAGATCCGCTCCTAAGAGGTTTGAGCGATAAATGAATAAAGCTACTTCGTCGCCTGCTAGTTCAGCAGCTTTGGCTTCGTCCCAAAGATAGCTTACGTATTTGAATGTCTTGGTTGCCATTTTTTTATAAAAAATATAATAATTAATGTTTAGCAAAACTAGAATTCTCCGTATCTTAAACCGTCCTGTACTATCATGCGGAAAAATGCGCTATAAATGAAGCAATCCATTGTTGGGTCTTACAAGATTTAATAATAGCAACTTTTTGGGCTATTTTTAGGCTTTATTGAAGGTAAAACGCAAAAAAAATAATAGAAATTTTAACCTTTTAATGATGGAACAATAGCATTTATTAAGTATAATTACTCTAAAAGTTGCATTTTAAGCTATTTAGCAAGGCTATTATGATAAAGGTTTGGGTGTTTTTTTTAAATTTGGAGGTATTATTGCATACAAGTGCATTGAGTGAATAGAATATTGCAATACTTTGCATCTTTTGGTATTTTACATATTAAAATTATAAATAAAAAAGTAAATTTTTATTAGAAACTTATTGATAACCATTTATATAAAAAGGTATGAGTAAAAGTATAAGTGCGGAGAAGCTGCGATTGAATACTCGCAAAGATAATAAGGGGTGGAAAAAGTGGGGGCCTTATCTCTCAGAGCGGCAATGGGGTACAGTTAGAGAAGATTACTCAGCCAATCAGGATGCTTGGAATTCAGTGACACATGATATGGCACGTTCAATTGCTTATCGTTGGGGCGAAGAAGGAATTGCTGGTATTTCAGACAACAAATCTCATATTTGTTTTGCTTTGGCTTTTTGGAATCATAACGACCATATTTTAAAAGAACGTCTTTTTGGTTTAACTGGTAGCGAGTCTAATCACGGAGAAGATGTAAAGGAATTATATTATTACCTTGACTCTACGCCGACACACTCCTACATGAAAATGCTCTATAAATATCCAATTAATTCATATCCTTATGATCAATTGGTTTCTGAAAGTAGAAAGCGTTCTCGTTTAGAGCCTGAATATGAAATTCTTGATACAGGTGTTTTTGATAACAATGAGTACTTCGATATTTTTATAGAATATTCTAAAGCAGACGAACAAGATATTCTTATCAAAATAACGGCTCATAATAGAAGTAAAAAAGCAGCACCACTTACTATTTTACCAACTGTTTGGTTTAGAAATACTTGGAGCTGGGGCTACGAAAACTACAAGTACAAACCAATGATGACTGGTGTGGCGAAGAAAGCCATCGATATTGACAATAAAAATATTGGTCATTACAAACTGTACTGCGAAAATGCTCAGGAATTACTTTTCTGTGAAAACGAAACCAATTTTGAACGTCTTTATAAAGTAGGAAATGCTTCGCCTTATTGTAAGGATGGTATCAATGATTATATTGTTGATGATAAGAAAACCGCTATAAATCCGAATAACATTGGTACAAAAGCAGCGGCTAGATACACTAAAACCATTAAAGGCGGTGATAGTTATACGGTTAGACTTCGTTTAGTTGACCATTCTATTCTTGAACCATTTGGTGGTTTTGAAGATACAATGGATAAACGTATTCGTGAAGGAAATCAGTTTTATGAAGAAGTACAGCAAGGTGTAGAAAATCCAGAATTGTTAAAAATCCAGCGACAAGCTTACGCAGGAATGCTCTGGACGAAGCAATGGTATTATTATAATATCAACGAATGGATAAAAGGTGACCCTGCTATGCCAAAGCCTTCGGAATATAGAAAGTATGGAAGAAATGCAGGTTGGCGACACATGTATTCAGCCAATATTTTGTCGATGCCCGATAAATGGGAGTATCCGTGGTTTGCAGCTTGGGATTTAGCCTTCCATACTTTGCCATTGGCTAGGGTTGACCCAGATTTTGCGAAACGTCAATTAGCTGTAGTCCTCCGTGAGTATTATATGCACCCGAACGGACAAATTCCTGCTTATGAATGGTCGTTTTCGGATGTGAATCCGCCTGTACATGCTTGGGCAACTTGGAAGGTTTATGAAATTGACAAAGAAATGAATGGCAAAGGCGATATTGCCTTCCTTGAAAAAATCTTTCATAAATTATTACTAAATTTTACTTGGTGGGTAAACCTAAAAGATGAAGGAGGTAATAATATTTTTGGTGGAGGTTTCCTTGGCATGGATAATATCGGAGTATTCGACCGTTCGGCTACTTTACCAACTGGCGGACGTTTAGAACAAGCTGACGGTACTGGTTGGATGGCTATGTACAGCTTGAATATGTTACGAATTGCCGTAGAAATTGCCTTGGAACGTCCTGTTTATCAAGACATGGCTTCAAAATTCTTCGAACACTTTTTGCATATTGCAGGAGCGATGCAATCGCTTGGAGGAGATGAAATTAGTCTTTGGGATGAAGAAGACCAATTCTATTATGATATGCTTCATTTACCGAACAATAATAGTATGTTGTTGAAAATCAGGTCGATGGTTGGTTTAATTCCTCTTTTTGCAGTAGAAGTCTTGAATCCTGAAATGCTTGAAAAGTTACCAGATTTCCGTCGAAGAGTAGAATGGGTTTTAGCGAATAGACCCGACTTAGCAAGTTTGATTTCCCGTTGGTATGAATCAGGTAAAGGAGAAAGTAGATTACTCGCAATTCTGAGAGGTCACCGTATGAAAATGATTATGAAAAGAATGTTTGACGAAACAGAATTCCTTTCTGATTTTGGTATTCGTTCACTTTCAAAATATCATTTAGAATATCCTTATCAGTTCAGAGTAAATGGCGATGTACTCAGAGTGGATTATACACCTGCCGAATCAACTGGAAGTATGTTTGGTGGAAACTCAAACTGGCGTGGACCAATTTGGTTCCCAATGAATTTCTTATTGATTGATTCGCTGATGAAGTTCCAAGAATATTATGGAAACGATTATGAGGTAGAATATCCTACCAATTCTGGTAATATGGTGAGTATTAAAGAAGCTGCGATAAGTATTTCAGAGCGTTTGATAAATCTATTTACTGAAAACAGTGAAGGAAGACGTCCAATGTATGAGAAATACGAAAAAATGCAAAGCGACCCTCACTTCAAAGATTTGATTCTTTTCAATGAATATTTTGACGGTGATACTGGGAAAGGGCTAGGAGCTGCACACCAAACGGGTTGGACTGGTCTTGTCGCAGAGTTGATATTGAGTGTTTCTAAAGCAGAGAAAAATAGCTTTAAAGAAGCGAAGATTTAAAAGTTTTTGACTCAGCATTATAAAGCTTCAATTTCCATAATTTGCGTTAGTATAATAAGGCTATGTTTTTGATACTTCTCAGGAGTACACTAAACATAGCCTTAATTTTTGATTTAATGAATCACAAATTCTTGACTATTGTGTGAAAAAATAATACCTTAGCAAGCAAAAAACACGAAATAATGAACATTTTAAAAGATATTATTCAGCCTTTAATGGTAATTTTTGGAGGTATTTTTGCTTTGTACCAGTACCAAAAACAACAAAAGTTTAAGCGATTACAAAATTTATCTTCTTTGTGGAAATCATTTCTGGGAGATGAGAAAATGCTTGATTTATTCAATTTACTTAATCTTGCAGAAAAGAAAGACCCGCAAATAATAGAGGACATTAGAAGCTATGACCCAAAGTTGAAGTATAAATATTTGGCTATTATTGAGGAGGTTACTTTGTATGCAGATACTTTTGAAATTGATAAACCCCAAGCCAAATATCTATTTCAATGGCATTTTTTCTTTGCTTACCAATCTCCCGATACTGTTGAACATTTTTGGTATAATCTTGGGGGTTCAGAAGAAATGATGGCTTCTTACTGGGCAAAATCTCGAAATATTTCAAACGAGTTTTTACCCAGCTAAGACAAATCCTAATTCTTTACACCAACACCGAAAATAAATCAGGTTGTTCGTTCAATTTTTGATAGACTATATTTTGTTCAATCATTCGCTCTAACATGGGTTCATAATCCTCTTTGTGTTTCAGTTCGATGCCTAACAATACAGGACCAGATTCTCGGTTTGTTTTTTTCTGGTACTCAAATAAAGTAATGTCATCTTCTTCTCCCAATACATTATTTAAAAAATTCTTCAATGCGCCTGCTCTTTGTGGAAAACGAATAATAAAGTAATGTTTTAAGCCTTCATAAAGGAGTGAACGTTCCTTTATTTCTTCGGTACGAGTAATGTCATTATTTCCACCAGAAACCAAACAAACCACATTTTTACCTTTTATTTCCTCTTTCATAAAATCCAAAGCGGCAATGGTTAAAGCTCCTGCTGGTTCGGCTACAATGGCAGATTCGTTATACAGTTCTAAAATAGTTGTACATACTTTGCCTTCTGGAACAACAATAATATTATCCAATGTTTCTTTACAAATATTGAAAGTCTTTTCGCCAACACGCTTAACGGCTGCTCCATCTACAAATTTGTCAATGCTTTCCAATTCAATTACATGACCAATCTCAAGACTTGCTTTCATTGAAGCCGCACCAGCAGGTTCAACACCGATGATTTTGGTATGTGGAGAAAGTTGTTTGAAAACCGTAGAAACACCAGCTGAAACTCCACCGCCACCAATTGCCAAAATGATATAATCTATCTTAACATCCGAATCTTTAAAGATTTCAAGCCCGACAGTCGCCTGACCAGTAATCACATCCATATCATCAAAAGGATGAACGTAAGTAGCATTGTGTTCTTCGCAATATTGCTTGGCAGCATTTGACGCATCATCGTAAGTATCGCCAACTAGCATTACTTCAATATCATCTTTCCCAAACATTTTTACTTGTTTGATTTTCTGATTAGGCGTAGTTGTAGGCATAAAAATCGTGCCTTTTACTTTCATTTTATGGCAAGCGTAAGCCATGCCTTGTGCATGATTTCCCGCAGAAGCACAAACTACTCCTTTCGCCAATTCTTCCGCAGAAAGCCTAGCCATTTTATTGTATGCACCTCTGATTTTATAGGAGCGAACAATTTGTAAATCCTCTCTTTTTAAAAAGATATTAGCATCATAGCGTTCGGAAAGAACAATGTTTTCGGTAAGTGGAGTATGAACTGCTACACCACGAAGGCGCTCAGCCGCTTCATAAATACTTTCGAGCGTGGGGAAAATAGCATCTTGTTTTTGATCTGTTTTATTAGCCATGTTGATGAAATAAAGCCTTTAATTTTTATTTTACAAATATAAGATAGTTTGTAAGGAATAAATGCCTTTCCTTATTTTGAAAGTGAATTTCTGAATTCTAAGGGCGATTGATTCGTCAATTTTTTAAAATACTTCGAAAAATACGATTGGTCTGAAAAGTTTAATTGATAAGCAATTTCTGAGATTCCTAAATCGGTATGGGTTAAAAAACGCTTTATTTCCATAATCATTCTATCATTAATTAAATCGGTAGAAGTTCTTCCTGTTACACTTTTTACGGTTTCGCTAAGGTAATTAGGTGTGATGGAAAGTAAGCTGGCATAATCTTTCACCGATAAATTTTCCTGACTTTTTTCTTCAATCAATTGCTTGAAACGCTTCACCATGATTTTACCTTTACTGGTTTTATCGTCATAATTACTGAGTGGATAAATTCGCTTACACTGAATCAAAATTAAATCCAACAAAGCCCGAATAGCTTCTTCTGAATCAGTTAGGTTTTGCTGATTTTCGTAAATAGCATTTTTGAAAAGCTCCGTAATTACTTGTTTCTCACTTTCATTTTCCAAATAAATTGGTGGCGTTTCTTGATTCAAATTATAGAAAAACGGAAGTTCAAAAAGTTTGTAAGGGTCGGTTTTATTAAAATGATAAAAAGAAGAAGTGAACAGAAATATATAACCTTTCACATCTTCTGAGAGATTCAATTCATGAATTTGTCCGGGAGAAAGAAAGAAAATCGTATTAGGCTTGATGGTATAATTCTGAAAATCAATCGTATGAATGCCTTCTCCTTGTGTAAGAAAGAGTATTTCATAAAAATCATCGTGACGATGTGGATACGTTACTTTAAAATTTCGATTAATATCATAGTGCTCAATCTGAAATTGAATCGTTTTTTCAGATTTATTATTAAACCTATCAATGCTATAAACGGGAATGTCAAGCTGTTTCATTTGATAAAATTACACAATTGCTTTTTTCTGTAAAAGTTTTAAAATCATCTGTTTAAAATAAAAAGTATTTAAGTAAATATAACTTAGCCATAAAAAGTACCTAAATTAAACATGAATTTACCAATCATTAATTAATGATTTTTATCAACTTTGTAAATATTTTAACGATGTCGTGAATTTTAGGTCTCGACAGCGTTCTTTAAAATCAAAAACATTCAAAAAATGGCAAATTATTTCAATACTCTTTCATTAAGAGAAAAATTAAATCAGTTAGGTGTTTGTGAATTCATGGATAACACTGAATTCACTGACGGAGTAAGTGCATTAATCGGAAAGAAAATCGTAGTAGTAGGTTGTGGAGCACAAGGTTTGAACCAAGGTTTAAACTTGAGAGATTCAGGTTTAGATGTTTCTTATGCTTTACGTCAAGAAGCAATTGATAGCAAGAGACAATCTTGGAAAAGTGCTACTGAAAATAATTTCACAGTAGGTACTTATGAGCAATTGATTCCTTCGGCTGATTTAGTAATCAACCTTACGCCAGATAAACAACATACTTCAGTAGTAAACGCTGTAATGCCTTTGATGAAAGAAGGTGCTACACTTTCTTATTCACACGGTTTCAACATCGTTGAAGAAGGAATGCAAATCCGTAAAGATATTACTGTAATCATGGTTGCTCCAAAATGCCCAGGTTCAGAAGTACGTGCTGAATATGTTCGTGGTTTTGGTGTGCCTACTTTGATTGCCGTTCACCCAGAAAACGACCCTGAAGGAAAAGGTTGGGCTTACGCAAAAGCTTATTGTGTCGGTACTGGTGGACACCGTGCGGGTGTGTTGAAATCATCTTTCGTAGCAGAAGTAAAATCTGACTTAATGGGTGAGCAAACTATCCTTTGTGGTTTGTTACAAACGGGTTCTATCCTTTGTTTTGACAAAATGGTTGAAAAAGGAATCGATGCTGGTTATGCTTCTAAATTAATTCAATACGGATGGGAAGTAATCACTGAAGCGTTGAAACAAGGTGGTATTACTGCGATGTTCGATAGACTTTCAAACCCTGCTAAAATTAAAGCATTTGAAATTTCTGAAGAATTGAAAGATATTATGCGTCCGTTGTTCCAAAAACACCAAGACGACATCATGAGCGGAGAGTTCTCTTCAACAATGATGGCTGACTGGGCAAACAACGACAAAAACTTGTTGACTTGGAGAGCTGCTACTGGCGAAACTGCTTTTGAAAAAACGCCAGCAGGTGATGTTAAAATTGCAGAACAAGAATACTTCGATAACGGTTTATTGATGGTTGCGATGGTTCGTGCAGGTGTTGAATTGGCATTTGAAACAATGGTTGAAGCAGGTATCAAAGAAGAATCTGCTTATTATGAATCATTACACGAAACTCCGCTAATTGCTAACACGATTGCTCGTAGAAAATTATTCGAAATGAACTCTGTAATTTCAGATACTGCTGAATACGGATGTTATTTATTCGACCACGCTTGTAAGCCTTTATTAGCTGATTTCATGACAACTGTTGAAACAGATATTATCGGTACTAACTTCAATGCAGGGAAAGATAATGGTGTTGATAACAGAACAATCATTGCAGTAAACGAAGCACTTCGTTCACACGATATTGAATATGTAGGTGCTGAGTTGCGTCAAGCGATGACTGATATGAAAGCGATTTCTACTGTTGCTTAATCCTCAATTGTATCATTTTTGCAAAAAATCTCCTAAGTCGTACTCAGGAGATTTTTTGTTTTATAAAAGAAACAAAGGATATAGATAGTGAAATAAAATTATTTAATATCGATTGAAAAGTAACGGTGGCTTAATTTGTGAAATTCTTTGTATTTTTATAGTTATTTGCTCGTTTAAAAATAAAACAGACAGATTTACGGATGCTAGTCAGAACCTTTTGTAAAATAATGATTGCTCTATGCCTGTGTTTTCAGGTATTTTCACAGAAAAAACTATTTGAAAAACACTCTGATATTGCTTTTGGAATAGGAACAGCAAACTATTATGGAGACATTGTTCCTATTAATAGACCAATACAATCTACTTTACAAAATATACGTTGGAACCTCTCCTTTGATTTAACAAGACATTTTTCTCCTAGATTTTCCGGAAATATAGCGTTAACATGGGTAAGAATTGCTGGAGATGATAACGAATTAGAAGGAGTTGCTGTTCAGCAAAATGCTTTTATGAGAAATGCGCATTTTAGAAATGATATACAAGAATTATCATTTAAAGGTATTTTTAATATCATTAGAGGAAGTAGAAATTTTCAAAAACGAGCAACTATCACTCCGTACTTATTTTTAGGATTTGCTTTTTTTCACCATAATCCTGTTGCTAAAGTACCATTAGATTTTGTTGGTTCTGAAGCAACTGCTGGTGAATGGGTTAGTCTTCAGCCACTTCATACAGAAGGGCAAGGTCTGGCAATTAATCCAAAATCAAAATATGAGCTATTTGCCTTGAATTTTCCACTCGGTTTTGGATTAAAATACAAAATAAACAGAAAGGTTGACTTAGGAGTAGAAATTGGAGTACGTTATAACTTAACTGATTATCTTGATGATATTGGAGGGAACTATGCTAGCTCCAATGAATTGCTTGCAATAAGTCCACTTGCTGCTGCTATGGGTCATAGAGAGTACGAATTGATTGCTGTTAATTCAGGTAATAATAGAGAAGCTGCAATAAGGCAATATTTAGCTAGAAATGTGAATCCTATTTATGCCAATCCCTCATTAACACCTGTAAGCTCTTTCCCTAATATTTTTCCTCAAGGTTCTGCTAGAAATGGAGCAAGTAGATTAGATGATATTTATGTATTGACTAGCTTTCGTTTAATTTACCATCTCTCTCCAAATATAAAATGCCCCGTGATTCAATAAAATAATTGCGACTAATTATCAATCAGGACTTTACTCTAATTTCTGAAAAAAGCATACACAAGTCTATAAAATTAAATAGACTTCAATTTGTCGTTTCCCTTAAAATTCGCTAATTTAGATTAAACACTAATTCATAGTCTTTCAAAAAATACTCATTTGTCCTTGAATAACACCGTGGAAGTAAAAGAAATAGATTTAGAGCAAGAACGAAAAGAGATCCTAAAGCGATACCGAAAATTACTCAATATTGCCCGTCCATACCTGCAAGATGATGATGCTAAACTGATAAAAAAAGCTTTCATGTTATCTGCCGAAGCTCATAAAGAGATGAGGAGGAAATCTGGTGAGCCTTACATTTATCATCCTATTGCGGTAGCTCAGATTTGTGTTGAGGAAATAGGTTTAGGTGCTACTTCGATTATGTGTGCTTTACTGCATGATGTGGTAGAAGATACAGAAATTGAGTTGTCAGAAATCGAAGCCATTTTTGGGAGAAATGTGGCTAAAATCATTGATGGACTTACTAAAATTTCAGGTGTTTTTGATTATGGAAGTTCGCAACAAGCGGAAAACTTCCGTAAAATGTTATTGACACTTTCGGATGATATTCGAGTAATTCTGATAAAGCTTGCCGACCGTTTGCATAATATGCGAACTTTGGGAAGTATGCCTCGTGATAAACAATTGAAAATCAGTTCTGAAACTTTTTATTTGTATGCACCATTGGCGCATCGTTTGGGGCTTCATGCTATCAAATCTGAATTAGAAGATTTATGCTTGAAATATACTGAACCAGAAGCCTATAAAGATATTGCTAAGAAGTTAAAAGAAACCAAAACTTCAAGAGAGAGTTTTATTCAAAACTTTATTCGACCGATTGAGAAAGACTTAAACCTGATGGGTTACAAACACATTGTGAAAGGTCGCCCGAAATCAATTTATTCTATCTATCATAAACTCAAAAAGAATAATACTCCCTTTGAGGAAATTTATGACCTTTTTGCGGTGCGGGTAATTTTAGATGTTCCTACTGAATTAGAGAAATCTGCTTGTTGGGCTGTTTATTCGATGGTAACCGACCATTACAAACCTAATCCAGAACGTTTGAAAGATTGGATTTCTAACCCAAAATCAAATGGTTATGAATCTTTACATACTACAGTAATGAGTTCTGGAAGGCGTGGACGTTGGGTAGAAGTACAAATCCGAACGACTCGGATGGATGAAATTGCCGAAAAAGGTTTTGCTGCTCACTGGAAATATAAAGGAAACGATACTCGTACCAATAAAGCTTTTGAATCTTGGTTAAGCCAGATACGTGAAGCTTTAGATACTTCTGATAAATCGCAGTCTGCCGTTGAATTGGTAGATGATATTAGAAGTAGTTTGTACAATGATGAAATTTTTGTTTATACTCCAAAAGGTAAACTAATTGTGCTAAAAGATGGTGCAACTGCACTAGATTTTGCATTTGAGATTCACTCTGAAGTAGGAGCGAGGTGTATTGGGGCAAAAGTAAATAATAAGTTAGTCCCTTTGAGTCATAAACTCAAAACTGGCGATATTATTGAATGTATGACTTCGCCTAAGCAAAAACCTTCAGAAGATTGGTTGGCTTTTGTGGCGACGACCAAGGCGAAAGCTCGTATCAAAGATTATATAAAAGAAGCCAATAAGCAGCACGTCATCATGGGGCGTGATATGATTGAACATCGCTTAAAAGTACTTGGTGTAAATACTTTAACGCTCGAAATCACCAATCAACTTCGTGCATATTTTAATGCGAAGGATTCTAATGACCTTTTTTATCGTTTCGGAAAAGCTTATATCAGTTTAGATGAAATCAAAAAATGGAAGTCTGATCGTGAAGCTCATGAACGCAAGCAAGCGACAAAAGCGATTCAAGAGCCATTAACCAATACCAAAAATGTCATTAAAGAACTCAAAAAATTACATGGCGATGTGAAAAATGCCGATGCGATTTTGATTGGAGAAGACATGGACAGAGTAGATTACACGCTCGCCAAATGCTGTAATCCTATTGCTGGTGATACCGTTTTTGGATTTGTTACGATTAATGAAGGTATTAAAATTCATAGAACGTCTTGTCCGAATGCAACAGAATTATTGTCTCGTCATGGTGATAGAGTAATCAAAGCCTTGTGGACTAGCCAAGTGAAGATGTCGTTTGTCGCTCATTTAATTATCAGAGGAACTGACAGGATGGGCTTAATGAACGATGTGACAAGAGTAATTTCACAAGAATTAAAAGTAAATATCCAAAATCTATCTATTGGAGTAAAAGAAGGAATCTTCGAAGGAAAAATCGCATTAATGGTTCAAGATACACAACATCTTGAAACACTTGTTCATTCTTTAGAGCAAGTTGATGGCGTTATTCAAATTGAAAGAGGTGAGTAGAATTTCTTTTTCTCTTAAAAATTGATTTATTTTACTTTCCAAAATTGATTTAGTCTAAATACTGAATCAATGAATTTTATTTTTTGTTTTTCTGAAAACAGTCAGTAATGCCATCAAACGCCACATTAGAGGCAGTAAAGAAGATTTTTACTGCTTATCTTGAAAATAAAAGTCTTCGAAAAACTCCAGAACGTTTTGCTATTTTGGAGGAGATTTACACAAGAGATGATCATTTCGACGTGGAGGAATTGTATATTTCGATGAAAAATAAGAAATATCAAGTCTCACGTGCTACAGTTTATAACACATTGGATGTGCTAGTAGAATGTGATTTAGTTTCAAAGCATCAATTTGGTCGAAACCAGGCTCAGTATGAGAAATCTTACGGACGTCGTCAACACGATCATTTGATTTGTACGGAATGCCATCATGTTACCGAATTTTGTGACCCAAGAGTCCAAACAATACAATCAATGGTAGGTGAAATGTTACAGTTTAATGTGATGCACCATTCATTGATTTTTTATGGTGCTTGTACTAAAACTGAATGCGAACATAAAAAAGCGATGTTAGCTGAAAGAGAAATGTCTAACAGAGACCACAATTAACATTATTTATCAACCACATAAAATCTGCCATATCATTCGGGTTATGAATGATATGGCAGATTTTATGTTTTCTAGGAAATTATTTTGAAATACTCATCACTAAAACTACAGCATTATTGAAATTCTTGTGAGGTTTTATTTTTGTTTGTTTATCTTTGCGACTTTGATTAGGTGGTTTATTCTTTTTTGATTTTTCTGTTTCCTGTTATCTTAACGTCAGGAGGGAACTGGTCTGCCACCGCCAGATGCTTCCTTCGTGAGATTGACAACCAAAAAACAAAAAAATGGCAGTAGATGTATTGTTGGGTTTGCAGTGGGGTGATGAAGGAAAGGGTAAAATAGTAGATGTTTTAGCCCCTAAATATCAGGTAGTTGCACGTTTTCAAGGTGGCCCAAATGCTGGACATACCCTTGAATTCGATGGTTTTAAACATGTTTTGCACCAAATTCCTTCTGGAATTTTCCGTCAGGATGTACAAAACATCATTGGTAATGGCGTTGTACTCGATCCAATTATTTTCAAAAAAGAAATTGATGGACTTGCTAAGTATAATTTGAATGTATTGGAAAACTTAGAAGTTTCTAAAAAAGCTTCTATTATTCTTCCAACACACCGTTTGTTAGATGCTGCTTACGAAAAAGCGAAAGGTGATGCCAAAATTGGTTCAACTTTGAAAGGAATTGGACCAACTTATACCGACAAAATTTCTCGTCAAGGTTTAAGAGTTGGTGATATGATTTCACCAAACTTCAAAGCAAAATACGATGCTTTGGTGGCTCGTCACAAAGCGGTTTTAGATGTTTATCATTTTGAATACGATCTTACTGCTGCTGAAGCTGATTTCTTTGAAGCAGTAGAATTTATGAAACAATTCCGTTTGGTAGATTCTGAGTATTCAGTAAATCATGCACTTACGGCTGGAAAAACAATCTTGGCAGAAGGTGCTCAAGGAAGTTTATTAGACGTTGATTTTGGTTCATATCCATTTGTTACTTCTTCAAATACAATTTCTGCTGGTGCTTGTACAGGTTTGGGCGTTGCTCCAAAAAATATTGGCGAAGTTTACGGTATCTTCAAAGCTTATGCTACACGTGTAGGTTCTGGTCCATTCCCAACAGAATTAATGGATGAAGTAGGTGAAAGAATGCGTCAAGAAGGTCGTGAATTTGGTTCAACTACTGGTCGCCCTCGTCGTTGTGGTTGGATTGATTTACCAGCATTGAAATATGCCATGATGATTAATGGCGTTACGCAATTGGTAATGATGAAGGCAGACGTATTGAATATTTTTGAAGAAATTGAAGTATGTGTAGCTTATAAATTACCAGATGGAACAATTACTGAGCAATTGCCTTACGACATGACTGATACGATTGTAGAACCAGTATATGAAACCTTGAAAGGTTGGAATTGTTCATTAGAAGGCTTAAGAACTTTTGAAAGCCTTCCAGCTGAATTAACGGGCTATATTAATTTCTTAGAAGAAAAATTAGGCTTACCAATCAATTTCATTTCAACCGGTCCAGACCGTGACGAATGTGTATTGAAAGGTGCATTGGCTTAATAAGCAATATAATATTTCCAAAAGGTTCGACAGTTTTTTGTAAATTGTCGAACCTTTTTATTTGCGATTTAGTAAATCAGAAGTAATCGATTTACATTTTACTTATCCCATGATATACACAGAAGAAAATATAGAAGCTTTCAACGAACAAGCTCGCTTGAAGTTTCCTGAAAATAAAAAGTTTTTCGATAGACTTAAAAATAAAAAAATCAAGAAATTGGACGAAGCTTTTCATCCTGTTCATGATGAAGTGTTTGATGAAGTAGATTGTTTGAAATGCGGAAATTGTTGTAAAACAACGAGTCCAATTTTTACAGATATTGATATTGACCGCATTGCAAAACATTTGCGTATTCGTCCTGCACAATTGGTAAAAGAACATTTACATTTAGATAGCGACCATGATTATGTACTGAATGTTACGCCTTGCACTTTCTTGGGTTCGGATAATTATTGTTCTATTTATGATGTCAGACCAAAGGCTTGCCGGGAGTATCCACATACTGATCGTAAAAATATTGCAGGAATTTTACCACTTACTTTAGAGAATACTAAAGTTTGTCCAGCCGTTTTTGAAATTGTAGAACAGCTCAAAAAAGCGGGTTTAGGTAATAAAGGAGGAATTGTAGAATAACTTTGACAACAAATAATGATAAAAAAGTACAAATAGTTCCCCTCAATAATACAGGATAGTACATAAAAAGACGTAATTCGTTTTTAGTTTGTATTATCCACTGATAAAAATTCCGTATTTTTGACACCACAAAACTTTTACTATCACTATACAATACAAAATAATGGCGGCAGTCGAGTACTTAGGCATAGACATTGGCGGAACGAATGTCAAAATGGGCATCGTAAATTCAGAAACGGGTCAGATTTCTAATTTTTATAGTCACGATACTGTGAGCTGGAGAAAATCAGGGCATTTTGAGGATCGTCTTGGAGAAGCAATCGGTTTACAATTAATCGACAATAAAAATATTACAAAAGTAGGAATCGGCTTACCGGGAATGATTAATTCGGCAAGAGTAACGCCACTTGAAATTACAGCAATTCCAGAGTTAAATAACGTACCTTTAGTTGAAATACTTAAAAAGCGTTTTCCAGCAGTTGACTTTTTCCTTGAAAATGATGCTAATGCAGCAGCGTTAGGAGAGTTTTATTTTGGTGAAGAACGTATCGACGAAAGCTATATTTTCATTACTTTAGGTACTGGTGTTGGCGGTGCAGCAATTATTGGTAAAAAAGTATTTTCTGGAGGTAGAGGAAATGCAATGGAACCAGGACATACTCCTTCAGTGAATGGTAAAGTATTAGAAAGAAATATTGGCAAAAATGAGTTGTTAGACCTTGCAAATTCGATGAGAAAAGAGTTTAGAGGAATTACTCAATTGCCAGATGATGGTACAATTTCTACGACTGGCTTAGTAGCCTCTGCTTCTGAAGGTGATGTGTTGGCATTACAAGTATTTGCTAAAGTAGGAGAGTTGCTAGGCGAGAATTTATGTCACTTAGTGGCTATCCTTGATATTAATTTAATCCTAATTGGCGGAGGTTTATCTGCTTCTTTTGATTACATTTTACCATCAATGACAGCTAAGATGGAGCACTGGTTAACGAAATATCATGCTGATGGTTTGACCATCAAACGTGCTACTTTAGGCAACGATGCAGGTCTTTTAGGGGCTGCTTCATTATGTTTTTAATAATATTCTTTAAATAATTATAGTAAATCTTTTCATAGTAATGCGGTATTAAAAAAATGTTTGATAATCTAATTTTTATCATCATCTTTGCACCGTTTTTCTAACCAAAATTCGTTCTAAAAATGGCAGACATTGCAGAAAAAGTAAAAGGCATTATCGTCGAGAAGTTGGGCGTTGACGCAGCAGAAGTTACTCCAGAGGCTTCATTCACAAATGATTTGGGTGCAGACTCATTGGATACAGTAGAATTAATCATGGAATTTGAAAAGGAATTCAACGTTTCTATTCCAGATGATCAAGCTGAAAATATCCAAACAGTTGGTCAGGCAATCACATATCTTGAAGAAAACGCCAAGTAATCTGAACTTCTTTATGTGCTAATTTGAAAGTAAAATTATTGATTCTTCCTGAACCATAGTTTTATAGACAGATTAGCACATTTTTATTGATTTTCAGGTTAATTATGCTCAAATTTGAGTATTAATTATATGCTTAGATAAAAGCCCAAGAAGGTAAAACCAAGAAATTTTAAATAATAAGATGAGTTTGCTGACAAATTATTCAAATATCATCTTTTGTCTTTCGTCTTTTATCTAATATAAAATTAGTTAAATTTTATTTTTCTCATGAAGAGTTTTAAAAGAGTAGTTGTAACGGGAATAGGTGCGTTGACTCCTATCGGAAATACTGTGCCAGAATTTTGGGATGGATTAAAAAACGGTGTCAGTGGTTGTGATAATATCACAAAATTTGATGCTTCAAAATTCCGTACTCGCTTTGCTTGCGAATTGAAGAATTTTGACGTTACAAAATTTATTCCCCGCCAAGATGCTCGTCGGATGGATCAATTTACGCAATACGCTGTTGTTGCTGCTGATGAAGCCATTGTGGATTCAGGTCTTGATCTTGAAAATATAGATAAAAATAAAGTAGGTGTAATTTGGGGTTCTGGTATCGGGGGCTTAAAAACTTTTGAAGAAGAAATGATTTACTTCGGAAAAGGCGATGGTACTCCTAAAATCAATCCTTTCTTTATCCCGAAAATGATTGCCGATTCAGCATCTGGTAACATTTCAATTCGTCATGGTTTCCGTGGACCAAACTACGTAACAGTTTCGGCTTGTTCTTCTGCTAACAACGCTATTATTGATGCTTTTAATTATATCAGATTAGGGCGTATCAATATTTGTGTAACGGGTGGCTCGGAAGCGGCTGTAACGATTGCCAGTGTGGGTGGTTTTACTGCTATGCGTGCAATGTCGGAACGTAATGATGACCCTAAAACGGCTTCTCGTCCTTATGACAAAGACCGTGATGGTTTTGTTGTAGGCGAAGGTGCTGGTGCATTAATCCTTGAAGATTATGACCATGCGATTGCTCGTGGCGCAAAAATCTACGCAGAATTAATCGGTGGAGGTTTTTCTTCAGATGCTTATCACATCACAGCACCACATCCAGAAGGTTATGGCGCATTACTTTCAATGAAAGATGCCCTTGATGATGCTGGAATCCAACCAGAAGAAGTAGATTATATCAATACTCATGGTACTTCAACACCACTTGGTGACCCTCAAGAATTAAAAGCTATTGTAGATTTATTTGGTGAGCATGCTTACAAAATGAACATTAGCTCGACAAAGTCTATGACTGGGCACTTATTAGGTGGGGCTGGAGCTATCGAAGCTGTTGCTTCAATTTTAGCAATGCAACATCAAATTGTTCCACCAACGATTAACCACTTCACGGAAGATCCAGAAGTTGATAATCGCTTGAACTTGACTTTAAATAAAGCACAAGAAAGAAAAATTGATGTCGTTTTAAGTAATGGTTTTGGCTTCGGAGGTCATAATGCTACAGTTATTTTCAAAAAAATATAGCTTTATCGTTGATAGTGCATTAGAGGATAATTGATAGTAGTTAAGGCGAAGTCAAATTTTTTTATTAATGTTGTAATCTCCTTTAATCAGCTTTGGCTATCAGGGTTTAACTATCAATTATCATTTTAAAAATATGCTATCACCAATTATTGATTTTTTTTCAAGTGATCCTAAAGACAAAAAGCTAAAAAATGCAGTAGAACATATTATCGGAGAGAATCCCTCGAATTTAATGTTGTATCGATTAGCTTTTATGCACTCTTCAGTATCAAAAGAAACAATAGCTAAAGGTTACAAGGATTCTAATGAACGTCTTGAATTTTTAGGAGACTCAGTATTAGGGATGATTACAGCGGAATATTTGTTTAAGAAATTTCCTTTTAAAGATGAAGGTTTCCTAACTGAAATTCGCTCAAGAATGGTTAGCCGAGAGTCTTTGAATGTTGTGGCTAGAAAAATTGGTTTGGACAGGCTTGTAGAATATGATGGAAATCGTAAAACAGTATTGACCAGAACTTCTATGTACGGCGATGCACTCGAAGCTTTAATCGGTGCGATTTACTTAGACAAAGGCTTTCGATTTACAAGGTCGTTTATCATCAAGAAAATACTTACTCAGCATTTTGATATTGAAACGGTTGTACAAAACAATCCTAATTTTAAATCAATTGTCATTGAATGGGCACAAAGAGAAGGCAAACCAATTAGGTTTGAAATTATCGAAGAAGGCTCAAAACATAATAAAGAATTTACTGCTACCATTTTTGTGAATGAAGAAGCCTTTTCGATAGGACAAGGTTATTCCAAGAAGAAAGCTGAACAAACAGCGGCCATGAAAGCCTGCGAAAAGCTAGAAATTAGTTAATAAAAGAACCTGTGAACTTCACAGGTTTTTTTGTGGACTTTGTTGTGTAGCTTAATAATTACTTCAAAACGTTCAAAGAAAACGTCTTTTGAAGGATTTATAGATTAGTTTCTTTTATTTAATAATCTTTGGTTCAATTTTTGCGTTTACTCTAATACTTGTTGCTCTGTTATGTAATATAGGCTTGATTGGAGAAATCACCCTTCTTTCTGACTTATTAAAATATTAACTTTGTTAATAAGTATTATTTATTACGATATTTCAAATAGTTAAAAAGACCCTCTAAGAAATCATGAAGTTAGATTTTTCGGCAATCGAAAATTACGGACAGCAATACGCCGCACGAGTTTGTGATGATTTTTTTAATAGAACTGCTACCATTAATGGTCAACAAATCTTGAAGCTGAGTAACGTTGCACAAGTAAATATGTTTGTGGTGAGCGATTTGTTCGAGAAATGGAAAGCAGATACAGAAGCGTTTAAAAGCCCTTACTTTAATTTTGATAATGACGACGTAAAAGCTGCTCTGAAAGCTTTTATGAATACGGCTTCACAACATATTATGGTAAAACGAGAGCATTTTGAACCAATGCTATCGAAAGCAGTTGTTAGAACTATCATTCTTTTACTTGACCCAAGTAAATATTTCGATGATTTTGTCAGAGATTCTCCAGAGTTTACACTCACCAAAGAGCGTTTGGCGCAACTTGTAAAATATACGAAAATCAACAACCATATTGCGAAGTCGATGGCGGAGAAAATGGGAAGCGATGATAAAGTATATGTAACAGTTGCCTTGAATTGGCTAAAGGAAATCAGCGATAAAGTAGAATTTGAAAATGCAGATAAGTTTTTTGAAATATTATCAGCAAAAGTGCCTTTCAGAAAAGAAGATTTTATCAAAACTACTGTAAAAGTAGTAGAAGAAATTCCTGTGAAGAAAGCCACTCAATCTTTTTTTGACATTGAACCAGAAGAAGATTTAGACGATGAAGATGTGCCTTTGCCAACGGTTGATAAAATTCAAGCGGAGATAGATAGAAAAGGAACGCCAGCAGAAATCAAATTACCCGGAATTGACCGCCTCAATGATACTTTCATTGGCGATTTACCAACGGTGAATGATTTGCTGAAAAGAGATGCCATTGTTGGAGGTACTCCATTAGCAGATTTAGCTTTCAATCGCCCCATCAAGAGTATTGCCGATGGCGTAAGTTTAAATCAGAAGTTTGTATTCATCGGTAAATTATTTGACGGAGACATCAACGCATACAGCAATGCCATTGATAAAATTGATGCTTGTGGAAATTTATCGGATGCTAAAAGTTATATGAATAAGTTTTTAGCACCAAAATATAATTGGATTTCAGTAGCAGAAGAAGCTAACGATTTTTTAGAAGTTGTCGCTAGAAAATTTCAGTAAAAATATTTAACTTGTTAGTACAAAGCGATTTAAGAGATGCTTTTGGTTTAAATACTCAAAGCATCTCTTTTTTTGTACTGCACATTAAATATTTCTACCATGAAAAAAATCCTACTCCTCACATTGAGCATTGTAGTTTATACGCAAATCAATGCTCAAGAACTTTCTACACAAGAAAGTAATATTCGTAATCTCATTCAGGAAATCTTAGGAAATCCTGTTGATGGTGTTTCCGAAGAATTATTCGAATCGCTCTATCAAAATTATTTGAATCCTTTAGATTTGAATACAGTCTCTCGACAAGAATTAGCTTCCCTTTACTTACTTTCCGAAAAACAATTGAATGCCTTTTTTACTTATCGTGAAAATGTTGGAAAACTATTGTCAATCTATGAATTGCAACCCATTCCCGATTTTGATTTGCCGACTATTTATAAATTCATTCCCTTCGTGCGGGTAAATGCTGATGGATTTTCTATCAAAACTTTTCAAAATAGCTTACAAAAAGCCAATCAGTACTTCTTGTTGAGATACACGCAATATTTGGAAACCAAGAAAGGATTTACCGAACCAGATGCACGCAGTAAAGTGCGTTATGAAGGTTCGCCGATGAAATTATATGCACGTTATAAAATTGCTTTACCCAAAGATTTTAGAGCAGGTTTCACCATCGAAAAAGATGAAGGCGAAAGCCAAATTACAGATTTTACTTCTTTTCATTTCCAAGTGCAAAACAAAGGACATTGGAAAAACATCACTTTGGGCGATTATCAATTACAATTCGGACAAGGATTGGTTTCTGCTGCTGGATTCTATTTGGGCAAAGGTGCCGAAACTGTTTTAACGACTCGCCGAAACCATCTTGGCGCTCGTCCATATTCTTCGGTGATGGAAAGTAATTTCTTTCGTGGCGGAACTGCTACTTATCAAATTCATTCTTTTGATTTTACCGCTTTTTATTCTCGTATCAAACGTGACGCAAATTTGGAAACGTATCCCAATACCGACGTCGCTTTTGTTACTTCGCTTCAAACTTCTGGTTTACATCGCACGCCTTCTGAAATTGCTGACAAAGCTTCTTTAAGGGAAGAGAACATCGGTGTAAATATTAGTTATCATAACAAAAGCAATACTTTGCAAACGGGAATTACTTTGTTGCAAACCAATTTTAGTTTGCCCTTGATTAAAGCGGATAAGGTTTATAATCAATTTGAGTTTTCTGGGAAAGAGAACTTCTTAGCAGGCTTGCATTGGAGTTATCATTTCCAGAATTATAATCTCTTTGGTGAAATCGCTCGTTCAGAAAGTGGTGGAGTAGGGGCAGTAACGGGTATGTTAGCCAGCCTGAGTAAACAAACAGATATTTCGGTACTGTTTCGGAATTATGATAAAAATTTCCATAGTTTTTACGCCAATGGTTTTTCTGAAAACTCCCGAAATATCAACGAACGGGGAGTTTATACGGGCATCAAACACGCTATCAATAGAAAATGGTCTGCTTCGGCTTATTTCGATTATTTTTACTTTCCTTGGTATCGTTATTTGGTAGATAAACAACCAACCAAAGGTTTTGATTATTTGGGACGATTGACTTTCCAACCGTCTAAAAAGCTACAGGCTTATCTGCAAATCAGGCAGGAGAATAAGGAAGAGAATACCAAAATCTCGGAAACGTATTTGGATAAAGGGAAGGAGAAAACCAGAGAAATCACCGTGGTAAGGGAAAGAACTAAAAGGGCTTTGTTGGTGAATGTAAATTACAAACTCTCTAAAACTTGGGAGTTTCAAACAAGGGCTTCGGCAAGTACTTTTCAGTTTGATGGACAAGCCCTTACCAAAGGTTTTGCCATTGTCCAAGATGTCAATGCAGATTTTGGTCGGATTGCTTTATCGAGCAGAATCGCTTTTTTCAAGACGGATGATTATGATAATCGACAATATTTCTATGAACAAGATGTCCTCTATGCCTTTTCCTTTCCTGCTTATTACGAACATGGTTTTCGGCATTATCTCTTGGCGAAATACAAAATCAATCGGAATGTGGATGCTTGGATTCGTTGGGCAAGGACGGATTTATTGGGCGATGCCCTTACTTTTGGCTCAGGTTTAGATGAAATCTCTGCTCCGCATCGTTCAGAAGTGAAAGTACAGTTGAGATTACATTTTTAGCAAATCTATGAGGTTTTTAAAACCTCATAGGTTTAAAATTGACTTTATTTAGTTTGGGGCATCGACAAACCTCTGTCATTCATGCCATGAGTGGATAAACATTTTTCGTATCATTTTTTGAAAATTGTAAAAACGTTTCCAACCAATTAAGGGAAAAGTGCATCTTTAGTTTGTTGCGCTAAAAAAGCCAATATAACCTCATAATCACAACCTTTTTAAATGAAAACTTTAAACTCATGGCTAATACTTTTTGTAAGTATTATCAGCCTCTTTGCCTGCAATAGTGAAGAAATTATTAATCAAACAAATCCACAATTACATGTTTTAGGTCATACTGTCGGTAACACCAATAGCGACGGTGTCGTATTGTGGAATGCTGAAAAAACGGTAGATATGAGTGCCACTGCTACAGGTTTAGATATAAAATTTGGCTATTATCATAATCAAGATATTTATATCGGCGGTTCTTATAAATACCGAAAAAACCAGCAGTTAATTACTGCCATCAACAGTACAGAGTCCAATGCAATGGTGATAGCTTATAAGGTTTTTCAGAATCAGTTAAGTTATTTTTATCGTTCTACGCCTGGGGGTTTTACCAGACCTAATTTTTACCTACAAGAAGGCAATAATACTGTTTTAATTGCTTCAAACAACCAAGGCGCTGTGCATAACCTTGCTGATATTACTAAACTTGATAATGAGTATTTTGCCGTTGGCACACAAGGTATCAATGGTGTTGTGAAATCGGTCATGCTTAGAATAGCAGGTGGTACACAACAATCTATTAGTCTTTCAGAGGATGATAGTTTTAGTCCAAGATATATTTATGCCAACAAAACAAAGTTGTATATTGTTGGTGCTTACTTTGAAGCGAATAGCAAATTATACATAGCGGTATTAAAGCTAAACCCAGATGGGTCGGGTAAAGAAATTATTAAGCTTGCAAAAGCAAATGCACAAAGCAATTACGGTAGCCAATCGCCAATGATTTTTGAAGGAGATGATTTTTACCTATCAGGTATGAATAATGGGAAGGCTTGCTACTGGAAAAATAATGCTGAAGGACTTCAGTATTTTAGTAATGTAAATGGCTCAATAGCCAATAGCCTTGTTAAGCATGGAAATGATGTGTATGGAGTTGGTTATGAAAACGGAGCTTCAACATGCTGGAAAAACGCATCAACCTACGCAAAGCTTAACATGAATGGAAAAGACATACAGCCATTGCATATCTTTATTAAGTAAGTATAACAAACCTATGAGGTTTTTAAAACCTCATAGGTTTAAAATTGACTTTATTTCAATAGGGGTGGACTTAAGCCCACCCCTATTGAATATAAAGTGATGAGAGGTTTAAACATTATACTTCAAAACCAATTCATTAAGAGCCTTTAAAATTTTATCATAATCGCCATTAGGATTAATGATGTTAAAGGCTTTCAATACATCAATCAATCTTCTATAATCCTCGATAGCCATTGTTTTTTTGTCTTTAAAATTCTGGTCTGGTTGTACAGATAGTTCCATGTTACGAGCCACATACACTGCATCAAAGGCTTCATTCGCTAATTTCAATTCCTGTACCCATTCTGTTAAATGCAGTTTGTTCAAGGCTGTACTTACAATAGCATCACTTTCAAAATCATTTATCAAGCTTCTGGTAGTAGCGGTTTGGTCTCTATATACCTGTCTGGTAATTCCTTTTCCATGTCTAGCAAAAGTTTTTAGAATAGCTTTAGCGGCATCCTCATAGCTTTTGTCAAAATGTCTGGCATAACATTCCACAATTCCCTGTATAGATAAGGTTGCGGCATCACGACGAGTATCCAAATTTTCTAAGGATTCGGTATTGTCATTCTTTTTGGCTAAAGAAAACAATGCCTCAAGCGACTCTACATCGGTAGCAATCTTGGCTACTTCGGTGTTAATTTTTAATGCTTCTACATCAAACTTGTTGCAGATAGTGACTACTGTACTTAGAAACGTAAGCAAGGAAGCATTACGGTAATTGGAGAGTTTTGGAGAAGTAATCATGTGTGTATGTTTAATTTAAAGTGTATCTTTCAAAATAATAGAGTAATCCTGTAAATAATATTTGAATATAATAAATAATAGAATGCTAAGTGCTGATTGATAATGAATTAACAAAATATTTTTTCCTGCACGTTGCAGGAGGGTATCATCGCTTGATGTTTTGCTCCTGCAACGTGCAGGAAGGTTTCATCGCATGATGTTTTGCTCCTGCACGTTGCAGGAAGGTTTCATCGCATGATGTTTTGCTCCTGCACATTGCAGGAAGGTTTCATCACCTGATGTTTTGTTCCTGCACGTTGCAGGAAGGTTTCATCGCATGATGTTTTGCTCCTGCACATTGCAGGGAGGTTTCATCGCATGATGTTTTGCTCCTGCACGTTGCGGGAAGGTTTCATCGTCTGATGTTTTGCTCATAAATACTCATGGTATGAATTATATTTCATTTGGAGAAGTGACAAACCTCTGTCATTCATGCCATGAGTGGTGCATCTATCAGAATAAAATTAAAGCGATAAATACCGAATAATAAATACTTAGGATAAAGCTATTTACGGAGTTTTATATTAAAAATTAATGTGATACTTTAGGTGAATGGAAAGTTAATCGTATTTTAATTATATGACGAGTCTTCTCCTATTTTAGGAAGTTTGCAGTTATTATAAAGACTATTAAATATGAAATTAAAAATTGAAAAAATACGGAAAGTATTAAGTGACAATAAGATTTTTTTTGAAGTAATAGTTGCTACCTTACTATCTTTTATGGCAATAAAAGTTTCAATTGAGGCAAATCGAATAGCTGATAATCAAACAAAGATTATGTATGAGGAAAATTTACCGCAACTGGAAATTAGAATGACGCAAGAGTATAATACTCAACTTAAAATATATGACAATGATGTTTGGTTATTCTTTAATAGAGGAGGCAAATTATCCGACTTTGACACAAAGGAATATTCGTTTTATAGATTTACTTACCGTCCAGACTATGATACATTGAACATTCCTCTTGATAGTTATTTAAACATGAGAGGTATTATAACAGGGGAAAGTGAGGGATTGGTTTATCAAATAGACAATAATCACCATGGTGCTAAAGAAATAGTTCTGAGAGACAGTCTTTCAAAATTTGGTTATTATGATATTGATACTTATGTCGCTATTTACTATAAAGACATATTTGATGAAAAGCATGAAGAGTTTTTTCAAATAAGTCCTGGGATAAATAAAATTAATAAACAGACTTGGGATAGAATTGAAGCAAGCTATAAAGGAGATAAAAATAGGTATTCATTTCCTAATTTAAGTGCAAAGAATGTTGTTGACATGACAAGAAATAACAGTCGTTGACAAGGTATTTCTCCAACTGGTCTTAGGTTTTCCTAAGACCTAAAATAGAGCGTCCCACTCTAAATTTATGAAGAGGAGTATTTAACATTAAGGAGTCCATGCAAAAACTTCAACAAAGGCTTTCATTTTTTTTAATGGTGATTTTGATAATCACTGGTTGTGTAAATTATAATCAAGAAGATAAAGAGCAAGTTATCAATCATTCGGTTGATGTTTCTATGAACTATGTATATAAAGATTCAAAACCCAGATTAATACTAACGTTTGTAAATAAAACGGATACAGATTATATGATTCAAGAATGGCTTTACTCTTGTGTTGAAATAGAAAATAGGAAGTCAAAATATGAGCCATGGTATCATAATGAAATGTGGATGGAATCAGAACAAGCAATAAGTGGAATTGAAATGGGAACTATGGATAAAGAGGGGAACTACGAAAAACAAGACCTAGACGACATCATCAATTTTCAATTAGTTATTCCTAAGCAAGAGAGGGTAGTAAAAATGATAACAGCAGGCTTTGTAGAATCACTCATCAAAGATGGAAGAGAAGTAAGAATTAGATTTAAATATGATATTAACTTTACGATGGATATCAATAAGCCTAGAAGTTTACGAGGAGAAAAACTAGAAAATGCTATCGTAACGGGTTATTATTATTTAAAATAGACTATCACTGGCTGTTTCAAATCTTTTTTCTCCAACTAGTCTTAGGCTCTCCTAAGACTTAAAACATAGAAGAGCGTCCCGCTTGAAATTTGTTAAAGGAATTTATATTTTACAATAAACACGACTATGAAAATAATATTAATCATTTTATTGGGGTTATTTGCCTTGGAAGGATATGCCCAAACTCACAAGGTTATCGTAAATTCAGACGGAACACATTCCATCCTTGTTGATAATGGTAGTACCAAAATAATTGTGAACCCTAATGGAACACACTCTACAGTTGTTGGCGAAGGTAATATCAAGACAATCGTGAATCCTGATGGAACGCACTCTACACTTATTGACAACGGTAACACTAACACAATTGTGAATCCGAATGGAAAAATTACCAAAGTTATTGGCAAGGGTAGTACTAAAACTGTCGTGAATGCTGATGGAACACAGACCATAATAGTTGGTAACGGTAATACAAAGGCAATTGTAAATCCAGATGGAACGCTTCATGCCATTATTGAGAATGATACTATTACGACAATTGTAGATTCAAAGAAAAACGCTCAGCATAGGTAAAAGAGAAAATCAAGAAGCGTAGAAAAAAATATTAAAAACGAAGACCAATAAGAGTGTCTTTTCATTATTTCAAGTCGTCCTCTTAAGACGTAAAATATGGAAGAGCGTCTCGCTTGAAATTTGTTGTTGGGGTGTTTAAATTGTGTTTGGAGACACAGTCAATGGCTGAGAAGTAAAATTATCACGTTTATAATTACACATGAAAAAACATTATTCTTAACTTATAAATAAACAAAAAACATCAACGGCATTCGTAGCAGCATCTTGGGTAGCATTAGGTACAGGAATTATTGGTTATTTAGCTGGACTCTTTGGTTCGGAAATGCTCTTGAACGAAAAAGGCTATTATTTCACAGTTTTAATGTTTGGATTATTAGCTGTGGTTTCGCTACAAAAAAGCGTTAGAGATAGGCTTGACGGTTATCCAGTAACAGACATTTATTACAACATTTGCTGGTTTGCAACAATTTTATCTATTGCTTTACTAATCATAGGGCTTTGGAACGCTACATTATTACCGAGCGAGAAGGGATTTTATGCTTTTGCATTCTTATTAGGTATATTTGGAGCGATTGCAGTTCAAAAAAATACAAGAGACAATTTACCGACAAATAAATCTGAATAGAATCTAATTGGTCTCCAATTAGTCTTAGGCTCTCCTAAGACTTAAAACATGGAAGAGCGTCCCTTGCTGTTCCATGTCTTTTTTGACTTGGAACGATAAATAAAATACAGTCTGAGACTGCAAGCGTATTTGTAATTCAACGTTTTAAACTTTGAATAGCGGAGACAACGTAAATTATCATCACACCCAACAATACAAAATTTTACTAAACTTTATTCATCAACAAAACAGCTAAAATGAAGACAAAACATGTTCTTTTATGCCTTGTATTATTTCTGACGAGTAATATGGTTTTTGGACAAACTAAACAAGATAGTTTAGCAATCAAACAAGCCGCTCTTGACTATATAGAATCTCAACACAAGCCAAATCCTAAACAAATGGATGGGGCATTACACCCTAGAATGGTTAAACGTACTTTTTGGAAAGACAAAGCAACAGGAAAAGATTATGTACGAGAAACGACAACTGAATCGATGGTTTTGCTGGCAGAAAGTTATAATAAGAATGGCGACAAATTTCCTTCGTCACCTAAAAAAGAAGTTATACTGCTTGACGTTTCAGAGCGTACAGCCTCTGTAAAATTAATTGCAGACGAATGGATTGACTATATGCACATTGTGAAACTTAATGGTACTTGGAAAATCATTAATGTTCTTTGGCAGTATAAAGACACCAAACAGCATTAGTGATTTCGCCTTGAAACGATAAATAAAATGCAGGAGCTGTCTGCAAATACTTTTACAAACAATATTTCTTTTAGCATTAAACAATTAAAATATGCTTACCGACATCAATCCTAAACTTCCCATGCGTAATAAGGCTATTACAAGGGATTTTTATATTAATCAATTGGGCTTTCAAGAATTTGGGAGCGCTGATTTTGAAGGTTATTTGATGGTACAAAAAGATAATATTCAAATTCACTTCTTTGAGTTTACAGCACTAGACCCCAACGAAAACTATGGTCAGGTATATATCCGAACAGATGATATTGACCAATTGTACCAAACGTTTTTAGCTAACAAAACAAGTATCCATCCAGCAGGACATTTACAGCTAAAACCGTGGGGACAAAAAGAGTTCTCAATCCTAGACCCTGACAATAATCTGCTAACTTTTGGGCAGAGTGTTTAAGCAAATTAAGGTTTAGAAGTATTAAGCATAAAAACCCCGAAGGGCTAAAAGAATTATTCAGTAAGTGATAATTCTTTTAGCTCTTCGGGGTTTGTGCAATATTCTTACTCTTTACAAATCAAAGCCACACATTGGGCAGCTATGCCTTCGCCACGACCTACAAAACCAATGTGTTCGGAAGTAGTAGCTTTGATAGCAATATCTTCTTCGGGAATGTTCATTACTGCTGCCAAACAGGTTTTCATAGCTGGAATATGCGGATTGAGTTTGGGTTCTTGTAAAATCACCGTTACGTCGAGATTATTCACTTCCCAACCTGCTTCACGAATCATTTCTAATACTCTTTTTACCAAAATCTTAGAATCGACGCCTTTGTATTTTGGGTCTTTGTCCGAGAAATGGTAACCGATATTGCGCATATTGGCAGCTCCCAAAAGGGCATCACAAATTACGTGACAAACGATGTCGGCATCTGAATGCCCAACAGCTCCATGTGTGTGGGGAACGATAATTCCACCCAACCAAAAATCTCTTCCTTCTTCCAGACGATGTACGTCGTAGCCTTGTCCTACTCTTAGTTTCATGTTTTAGCTTTGAGTTGTGAGCTGTAAGCTTTGAGTTGTGAGCTGTGAGCTGTGAGTTTTTTGTTTTCCAAAATCTCAAAGCTCATATCTCATTGCTCACTGCTCAAAGCTCATCGCTTATTACCTTCTTTATTAAAAACGGATGCGACCATGGCACGAAATGATTCATGGTATCTACCCGTACGATTTCTACTTTAGCTGAATTGACCAACATTTTTTTGGCAAAATCTGCATTTTTCGGATTCACCAACATATCTTTTCCTCCTTGAATCACGATAACGGGTTGCCGAATATTTTTCCACAAAGGTAACATCTTTTCTAATTCTGGTTTCAAAAATAAGATTTCGTCATTAGAAGCCCGAAAAGAGGCAGGAATTAATACTCTAATGGGCGTAAATGCCATCGGAATTCTAAACCATTTTTCGTTGGGTTCTAAATCTGGAGCGATAGAACCTGCTACGATGATGAGTTTATCTATCAATTCAGGATACTCCATCGCCATTTTCGCAATGACTGGGCCACCCAAAGAATGTCCGATGAGGATGATTTTTTTACCAAAACGTTTTTCATAAGCAACGATGGGTTTCAGCAACTCTACTTGTGTTTGTAAAGACTTTTCACCCTCGCCAAGCTCAGATGCTCCAAAACCGATTCTATCAACCGAAACCATTTTTACTTTTTTCAACAGAACAGTATCTTTCATAAAATCAATAAAAGCCGTCCAAGAACCGGGCGAACCATGCACAAAGAAAGCGACAGGCAAAGAATCATTCCCGATTTCGGCAAAGTTCATTTTTCTTCCTTGTACTTCTATTTGACGTTGGATTGGCTTTTGCTTGAAGCCAATAAAAGCTTTATCAATTTCCTGCTGACTCATTCTGAAACTGAAACAAGAAGACAAGATTTGTGAGAAGATAAAGAGAATGATATATGCAATGAGTAGCCTTTTCCCGATTTTTAACATTTTTGTCTGATTCATTTTAAACTGAATAACCAATTGATTCCTCAAAAATACTGATAACAAACAAAGTATTTTACTTAAACAAAAAGCCTTGCAGATACTACAAATATCTACAAGGCTTTGTTTGGTGAAAGTATGATTAATGACATTTCAAAGTATTTTTTTGTATATGTCATTTAATGTAAATGATACATCAAAGAAAGGTAAATCAATACGTTCAGTCTTGTCAGTAAAGAAAAGGTATTCGAAAATAGCTCCGTTTCTTCTATACAATTCGATGATTGGTTCTTCTTGTGAAATCAATAAATAATATTGTAGCGTTGGTATTTTGGAATATTCTTTCAGCTTTTCGTTTCTATCAGTTTTTTCAGTTGTTGGAGAAAGTATTTCTGCTACTAATACTGCTTGATGAACAGTATATTCATCTTCATCATCAATCGTTGGTACAACCATTACATCGGGATAGCGATAGCGTTTACCTTTTACGGTACTTAAGCGTACATCTTGAAAGTAAACATCAAAAATTTCTTGGTTCAGTAGTTGTAACAGTAAAGCGTAAAGACTTCCAGCGATACGATTTGCAATTTTCTTTTCTCCAGGCATTTCAATAAGGTGTCCTTCTACAAATTCATGCTTTACTTCTGAGGTTTTTTCCAGCTCGAAGTATTCTGTTACAGTATATATTTTTTCAGAAACGGTCAGCATAACATTTGATTTTTATTAAATAAAAGTAAAAAAAATATGCTTTAAAATCAAGAAACCCCACAGAATAACAAGTATTTGTGGGGTTTCGTTTTAAGGAATATGGTTGAATATCTTATGCGTGAGCAGTAGCATTTTTACGCTTATATAAGTATAAGCCAATGAAAGCAGCAATTAAGATAATTGGGAAAATCGCCATATTTTGCAAAGTTGCTTGTCCTGCAGCTAATTCAGCAGCATCACCTGTCAATCCAGCTTCGGCAGCTTTAGCCGTTTCGCCATCTAACCATGCACCAATGATTGGTTGGAAGATAGAAGTAGAGAACATACCCATACCACCCATGATAGAAAGACCAAAAGCACCAGTACGAGGTAGGTTTTCAGCAACGAAGCCAATCATCGTTGGCCAGAAGTAACATACGCCAATTGCGAAAATTACTGCTGAAACATAAACCATAGGACCAGTTGCTTGGCTCATTAATACAACACCTATTGTAGCAAAAATGGCTGATGCCAATAATACGCCTGTTGGGTTGATAGAGTGAACGATAGGCCCAGCAAAGTAGCGACCTACTGCCATTAAACCAGTTACCAAAGCCAAAATAATCATTGGACTTGCACCAGCTTTACCAAGAATTGGACCAATCCATTGTTCTGGACCGAATTCTGAAATCGCTGTTAAAGCCATACAAGCTAACATGAAAATATATAATGGTGATAGCATTGCTTTGAAGTTCTCGCCAGTAGAAACTGCACCTTCGTCTTGACTAGCTGGAAATGCTTGACCGAAGAATAAAAAGGCATAAATAACAGCAGGAACTAAAATTGCACCGATTTGTAATTGCCAGCCCATGTTTGCAGAAGTCATGAATTGAGAAAGCAAACTACCGATTACAATACCACCTGGAAACCACATGTGGAAACGGTTTAACATTTTGGTTTTCTCGTTTCCTTCGTACATATCCGAAATCATCGGATTACAAGCAGCTTCAACAGTACCATTCCCGAAACCAACGAAGAAAGTTGAGATTAGTAAAGTCCAAAATCCACCAGAAAAGATAGTCATTATTAAACCTAAAACGTGTGTTACAAAAGCAACCCAGATAATTTTTTTAGGACCAAGTGCATTATAAAGAGGGCCACCGATAATCATTGCGATAGGAAAGCCCAAGAAAGCCATTTGATTTACGTAACCAAGTTCTTGTGACGAAAGGTTGAATTCTACACCGAGTTGAGTAAGGACACCTGCACGGATACCGAAAGCCATTGCCGTAGTAATTAAGGCAAAACAACTTCCTAAGAAAAGTTTGTCACGGTTAACGATTTGAGACATAGTTGATTAGGGATTTAAAATGTGTTTGAATAATTAGGAATCTTAGATATGTGAAAAATCATCAAAGAAAAATCTATCAAAAAAACGAATTTTTTTTCAGATTGTCTGTAAGTTCTTATCAGTATTTTTATGAAATTTTGTACTTAGTTTATCACAAGAAAGGAATTTATTAAAATACTATGCGGTAAATTTGTGGTAATAAAATACATAAAACAATTACTTACCGACTGATTGATACGAAAAATGGCAAGAAAAATTAGAATGGGTATGATTGGTGGAAGCTTGGAAGCTTTCATCGGAGCTGTTCACCGTCGTGGAGCGGCATTGGATGGCGAAATTGAATTAGTTTGCGGAGCGTTTAGTTCTGACCCTGCAAAGTCAAAAGCTACGGGTGAAGCATTATATCTTTCTCCCGACCGTGTTTATGGTTCATTTGAGGAAATGATTTTGGCAGAAAAAGCATTACCAGAAGGAGAAAGAATGGATTTTGTTTCTATTGTTACTCCAAACCATGTTCATTTTCCTGCGGCAAAAATGGCTTTAGAAAATGGGTTTCATGTGGTATCTGATAAGCCTGCTACCTTAAATTCTAAAGAAGCTTATTTATTAAAAGATATTATTGAGGAATCAGGATTGATTTATGCTTTAACGCATAATTACTCTGGGTATCCGATGGTGAAAGAAGCAAGAGCTTTGATTAAAGCTGGTGCAATTGGTAAAATCCGTAAAGTAATTGTTGAATATCCACAAGGTTGGTTGGCACAATTGGTGGAGGCAACTGGACAAAAACAAGCCGCTTGGAGAACCGACCCAGCAAGAAGTGGAGCAGCTGGTGGAGTAGGAGATATTGGTACACATGCCGAAAACTTGGCTGAATATATTACAGGTTTAAAAATTACTGAGATTTGTGCTGACTTAACGATTTTCGTAGAAGGTCGTCAATTGGATGATGATGCCAATATGCTTTTACGTTTTGATAATGGAGCAAAAGGGATTTTGCACAATTCACAAATTTGTAATGGAGAAGAAAATGATTTGAATATCAGAGTATATGGTGAATTTGGTGGTTTGAAATGGAAACAAATGGAGCCAAATACCTTGATTTTGACAAATCAAGAAAATGGTTCAAGAATTATCCGTACTGGTGTGGGTAATTTATCTAAAGCTGCTCAAGCGCATACTCGTCAGCCAGCAGGTCATCCAGAAGGATATATTGAAACATTTGCCAATATTTATCGTAATTTCACTTATGCACTTCGTGCAAGATGGGGAGAGGAAGCACAGAAAAATGCTACTGGTGGTTTGAATGGAGAAGGTGAAAATACATCGGGCTACGATCCAGAAATCCATGATTTCATGGGAATCGAAGAAGGTTTACGTGGAATGGTGTTTATTGATACCGTTTTAAAATCAAATGCAGCAGGTGCAGTTTGGACTAAAATGGAAGTATAGTTTTACCTGAAATAGAAACACCCTCCTGATAACTTTTTGTTTGCTTTGGAGGGTGTTTTTTTATGAATTGCAAAATAGATTCATTGAACCACATTTACCTCAAATTCAGTACTTATTGATTTTATTTTTTGATTCAATAAATTAGCCCGTTCTAGTAAAAAACCAGCAATTCCTTCAATTGGTCTTTCATGAGTTTCATTTAATAACTTATCTACTTCTAAACTCAAAGCTTCGATTTCTGAATTACTTTTAGCATCATCTATTCTCAGGAAAATAGCTTTTAGTTTTTCAAGAGTTTTCATCACGAATATTCTTTTTGAGTTCTACTAATACATTTATTTTAAATAAAACGAATATTACTAATTTTAACGCTTCACAGCCGCTTTTAAAGCATATTTTTCTGGATTTTTATCAAACATTTCTTTGCAAACAATACTACAAAAATGTACTTTTTTGCCCTGATAAGTAGAAGTGTTTTTAGCGTCTTTTTCTACGTGCATTTTGCAAATTGGGTCTTTCCCTTCTTCCAGAATTACTTCTTTCTTTACTTTACTAATGGTGGCTTTTGCCACTTTATTGGGTTTTTCTTGCGAATACGCTACGTTTCCGATGGCTGTAAGTACAGCGAAGATTAAGATTATCTCTTTCATTTTTTGATTGAATTGAAAAAATTAGATTTGATATTCAATGGTCGCTTTTATAAGCTTAATGGTCTGCACAAATTTACGGAATATACTATTATGTTTTTTAACAGCTTATCTTTAATTAAATTTGTCTGACTGCCTTTTTATCAATAGGCTATTCGATGAATAACTGCTTTAAAATGAGATGTCTCAAATGACTAAAACTAATTTAACAAAATATCAAGTTGTGTTTCTCCATATTGCATTTTGGGCTTTTATGTTGGCTTTACCTTTTTTGTTACAATCTCAAAATGCAGAACCTGTTAAATCAATTATTCGTCGTCCTCCGCCGACACCCAAAGTATCAATTACTACTTTTTTCGCCATTTTTACTTTATTGAATATACCGTTTTTTTACTTGAATAGTAATTTCCTAATTCCTAAGATTTTAAAGACAAAAGGTATTTGGTGGTATTTGCTTTCAATTGTTATACTCATTGCTTCAGTGTTTTTGCTGACAACAATTGTGAAAAGTGTTTTTTTACATGCAAAATTTATCCCCAAAACAGGTTTTACTTTTCAGATACTTTTCTTTCTAGCAATTAGTACTTCTTATCGCATTGTGTCTGATACTCTGGAATATGAAAAATCGAAAAAAGAACAGGAAAACGAAAGGCTAAAATCTGAATTATCCTTTTTACGCTCGCAGATTAGTCCACATTTTATATTTAACGTATTAAATAGTATCGTTTCACTCTCAAGAAGAAAACCAGAAAAAGTAGAACCCGTAGTCGTAAAACTTTCTGATTTAATGCGTTACATGCTTTATGAATCTGATGATGCAATGGTAACTTTAGGGCGAGAAGCTCAGTACCTCAGAGCTTATATTGAGCTTCAACAATTACGTTTTGGCGATGATATTGCAATCAATTTTGAAGTTGGAAATTTAGATAAAAATCAAACGATTGAACCCATGTTATTGATTCCTTTTGTGGAAAATTCTTTTAAACATGGCGTCGGCATGATTTCGAACCCAACCATTGAAATTACTTTGACAACCCAAAAAAACAGTTTGACATTTGAAGTAAGTAATAAAGTAAATAGACAGTTTATAGAGAAAAAAGATGAAGCTTCTGGTATTGGTCTTGCCAATGTAAAACGTAGGCTTGAATTACTTTATCCAGAGAATCATCAGTTAATCATTAAAGATCAAGATGATTATTACAAAATAAAGCTTGTCATCATTCGTAAAGATGAATTGGCTTAATTTGATTTTGTAATTTTCCAATAGCACAAAAAGAGTATCTTTGAAGATAGATAAAACATATTTTACTCTTTCAAAGTGTTGAAATGTGATAAATAAGATTGCTTATGCTGAATTGTATTGCCGTAGATGATGAAAGTCTAGCCCTTGATTTACTTGAGGACAATATTAATAAAATACCATTTTTGAAACTTGTAAAACGCTGTAAAAATGCTTTTGATGCGATTGAAGTTTTACAAAATGAACAGATAGATTTGATATTTCTGGACATACAAATGCCCGGTATTACTGGCGTTCAGTTTTTGCATAGCTTGAAAACGAAACCAATGGTAATTTTTGTTACGGCTTATAAACAATATGCACTTGAAGGTTTTGAATTAGATGTAGTAGATTATCTTTTGAAGCCTATTGATTTTGAAAGATTTTTAAAAGCGGTCAACAAAGCGTCTGAATTATATACTTTACGAAATAAACCACAAGTAAGCGAAGAGCCTGTAGTAGATAAAATATCAGCCATTTTTGTAAATGCTGATTATTCATTAGTGAAAATTAAGGTTTCAGAAATTACTTATATTGAAGGTTTGAAAGACTATATCAAAATCTACACTTCTACTTCTTCAAAGCCTATTGTTACCAGAATGACGATGAAAGCTATTGAAGAGAAACTCCCAACACCCGATTGCTACAGAGTACACAAGTCTTTTATTGTTTCCTTAGATAAAATCGAATCTATCAGAAACTTAAAGATTAAAATTGGTAATGCACAAATTCCCATCAGCGAAAGTTATTCAGAAGGCTTTTTTAAAAGCATCGGTCAATAAGTAAGCATATTGCTCGTTTTCATATCATATCAAAGCATTTAACATTTTTTAACGCAACTATCGCACAATAATAGCGGTCTATTTGATGTATTCTAAAGTAAGTGGCAATTTATGAGAAGATTGCCCTAACTTTGTACTCGGATTAACCAACTGTATTTCATGAAAAAACTTTTTCTCTTAACCACTTTAGTACTATTCTCAGTGAAGGTATTTTCGCAGGTTACAACAACTACTGGGATTACTATCAAAGATGAATTCTATAATAATCGCCCTCTAGCCGAAATTTTAGCTGATTTAGAAACAAAAGTAGGTGCTAAATTTATTTATGATCCTACTAAAATTAAAGGCTTATATGCAAGTTACTGGTTTGATAATATGTCATTAGAAACAGGTATGAGAGGACTTTTGAAAGGTTCTGGGCTGAAGTTTTATGTAGATGATAATCAATTAGTTCATATTGTTCCTAAATCACAAAAAGTCTATGTGAAAAGTAGTTACAATAGTGGTACTTATTATGGAGGAAACTCTGCCGTACCTGCGCCAGCAATTGCAGATGCTGGAATTACTGCTCCAACATCACAAGGAACAACACCGCAGATTGCTGTTAATCGTCCAGCGATGGAAGCAATTCCACAAAATACTCGTCGCCAAGCTGCTTTAAAACCTGCTACGAAATTCGATTTTACTTTTACCGGAAAAATTCTTGATGCTCGTTCATCAGAGCCACTTCCATTCGTTAATATCATGATTAAGAGTAAAAAAACAGGTACACAAACCAATGTGGACGGTTATTTTACGCTCTTGAAAGTACCTACAGATACAACAACCTTAATTTTAAGCTACATTGGTTATGTAACTACGACGATAAAATTGGTACCTGATGCACCCATTTCCGGCATTACTATCGAAATGGAACCAGATAATACAGAATTGGATGAAGTAGTAGTAAAAGGCGAGAAAACAGAAGTATTGAAAGCTGCCGAAACAATTGGTATGTTTAAAATGACTCCTCGGAATATTGCAAAATTACCTAACGTTGGTGAAAAAGATATTTTCCGTTCTTTTCAGTTAATGCCAGGTATTAGTGCTGCCAACCAATCTTCTTCTGGTTTGTATGTTCGTGGTGGTACGCCAGACCAAAACCTTGTACTTTACGATGGTTTTACGGTTTATTATGTTGATCACCTTTATGGTTTCTTCTCGGCTTTCAACTCAAATCCAATCAAAGATGTTCAGCTTTATAAAGGTGGTTTTGATGCTAAATTTGGAGGAAGAATTTCATCTGTAGTTGAAATTACAAGTAAAGATGGTAATAAAAGAGAATTTAATTTTGGTGGAGATTTAAGCTTAATCAGTGCCAATGTTTGGGCGGAAGGTCCTGTTACTAAAGACAAAAAAGTGACATTCTCGGTAGCGGGTCGTCGTTCATGGGCTGGTCCGTTATATAATAAGATTTTTAATACTTTTAATTCAAGTACTACTAGTACACAAGGCGGAGGCTTTGGTGGAGGTTTCAGAAGGACTCAGAGTGCACAAACAGCAACTTCATATTTTTATGATTTGAATGGAAAAATTACTTTCAAACCTTCTGAAAATGAAAACGTAAGTTTGAGTATTTACAACGGAGAAGATTACCTTGATAATTCGCAAAGTTTAGGTTTGCCATTTGGTGGTGGAGGAGGTTTCAACAATACCGACCTTTCTAAATGGGGAAATACTGGTACGAGTTTGAAATGGTCGAAAAAATGGAGTGATAAATTCTATACAAATACCTTGATTAGTTATTCAAACTTCTTTAGTGGAAGAGATAATACAAGTGAAAACTCATTTGTAAGAAATAATGAAACGACTACCGTTAAGTTTGGTTCAATTGAAAGTAACGATTTAAAAGACTTTTCTGCTAAAACTGACATTGAATACAATACTTCAAAAAGTAATCAGTTAGCTTTTGGTATTCAAGCGACAAGACTTAATATTCAATATTCTAACAGCCAAAATGATACAACGGTCATTATCGCTAAAAACGATAAAGGAAGTTTGTTGACCGCTTATTTACAAGATCAAATAAAATTATTTGATAGTAAATTGGTGTTGAAGGCTGGTATCAGAGCCAATTATTTTGATGTAACAAGTAAAAATTATTTTGAACCAAGACTTTCAGGTACTTATTCAGTAAACGACCGTTTGAAGTTCAAAGGAGCTTGGGGTATTTATTATCAGTTTGCTAAACAGGTTGAAAGAGAAGATATTTCAAACGGAAGTCGTAATTTCTGGGTTTTGGCTAATAATTCTTACTTGCCAGTTACTTCTTCAACTCACTATATTTTTGGATTGAGTTATGAATTGAATGATTACCTGTTTGATGTGGAAGGATATTATAAGGATATTCAAAACGATACTCGTTATACATTACGTTTTGCACCGCAAATTGGACGTGGTTTAATTGCGAATGAAACTTTCTTCAACGGTACAGGTAAAGTAAAAGGAATTGACTTTTTGGTTCAGAAGAAATTTGGTGATTATACTGGTTGGGTTGGTTATACTTTTGCTCATTCTGATAAATATATCGCTCAATTCTCAGCCAATTCTTTCCCTTCAAACTTTGATGTAAGACACGAATTCAAATCGGTGAACATCTATAAATTAGGTCGTTGGGATTTAGCAGCTACTTGGATTTACGCTTCAGGAAAACCTTATACTTCAATTGTGGGTGGTTATACCGTAAAACTATTAGACGGAACAGAAATTGACTTTACCGATCCATCAATTACAAATGGAAATCGTTTGCCAGCTTCGCATCGTTTAGATGTTTCAGCTACTTACAATTTCTCACGTGGAAGTATCGGATTCTCTGTATTTAATGCTTACGGAAGAACAAATGTTTGGTACAAAAAATATCAAACCATTACTGATGCAACTACAGGAGATAAGTATCTTTCAATCACGGATGTAAATTATTTAGGTTTCACGCCTAACATCACATTTAGTTATAAGTTCAAGTAAGTTGAAATGTTTTTTGTTTTGGGTTATCTAGTCAAGCAAAAAATCAAATTAAAGAAGAAAAAATGAAATCATATATCAGTTATATATCATCAAAAAAGAATCTCTTTACTTTTGTATTGAGTGTTTCATTACTTGGTTTTTTAATTTCTTGTGAAGAGGATTCTAATTTTATTCAGGGAGGAGCTAAACCGATTGTAGAAGCATATTTAGTGGCGGGAAAACCAATTTCTTTGATTGTAAAAAAAGAAATTGCCTACAATGAAGATACTTCAAATACGCAAACGCCTATCAATGGATTAGACATCAAAGTTTCGGATGGTACTAATAGTTATGCGTTAACTTCGGTAGGAGAGGGCTTGTATAAATCAGATACAAATGTAAAGCTGAAGGTTGGTGTTACTTATAATTTGTCATTTGTTTACAATGGTAACCCTGTAACGGCAAGTACCATTATTCCAACAAAGCCAGTTGGTTTTACTACCGATATTACTTCGATTGCACGTACTAAATTGAATCTTTCTTCTGGTGGTGGTTTTGGTGGTGGTGTCGATGAAAATGTAAATGTTAATTTAACATGGAGTAATCCAACCAGCGATTATCATTTTGTAGTTGTTGATAACCTTGAAGTAAGCCCAGTATTAATTATTACTTTGCCAACAACGACTAATTTTAGCGATTTAACAAGACGTTTTAGAAGTCAACCAGTACAAGGAACTACTACGATATTACGTTCTCAGCAATTTCAATATTTTGGAAAACATAATATTGTGTTGTTAAAAGTAAACCCAGATTATGCAGCTTTGTATAACAGCACAGGAAGTACTTCGCAAAACATCAGTACGCCACCTAGTACAATTACTAACGGATTAGGTATCTTTACAGGTGTAAATGCAGATACTTTAGCGTTTACGGTTAAACAAAAATAAGCTCTTCATGGCTGAATTTAGGACAACGTTTACGATTCCAAAAGCTCAAAATAAGATTTCTCTTGATTCTCAACTCATTACGTTAGGCTCTTGCTTTGCAGATGTAGTTGGGAATCAATTGAAAAATAATAAGTTAAAAATTGAAGTAAACCCTTTAGGAACTTTATTTAATCCAATTTCAATTTTTAAGGTTTTATCTCCTGACTATCAATTGGCGGATGAACGCCTCTTCATCGAAAACCAAAGTACTTGGTTTCATTATGATTTTCATTCACAGTTTTTTGCTAATACAAAAGAAGAATTAGCTAAAACAATCAATGAGAGCATCAACGACTTATCAAGCAAACTTCAATCAGCCAATTTCGTTTTAATTACTTTCGGAACAGCTTTTATTTACAAACTTTTATCGACTCCAGTTTATGTGGCAAATTGCCATAAAATGCCGAATAAGCTTTTTGAAAAAGACTTATTGAGTGTAAAAGACATTTGTAAAAGCTTTGCGATGCTGCATAAGCAGTTGAAAGCCGTAAATCCTGATTTAAGAATAATTCTTACACTTTCGCCAGTAAGACATACCAAAGATGGCATTCCAGAGAATCAGATTTCTAAATCAATACTTCGTGCGGCTTGTCATTATTTAACGGCAGATTATAGCGATGTAGCATACTTTCCTGCTTATGAATTAATGATGGATGATTTGCGTGATTATCGCTTTTATAAAGCTGATTTAATTCATCCAAATGAAGTAGCCGAAAACTATATTTATGAAAAATTTGCGGATGCTTATTTCGACGATGAATTAAAATCTTTTATTGTAGATTGGAATCAAATTAAGAAAAGATTGGCTCATCGTCCTTTTAATGAACAGTCAGAAGCTCATCAACAATTTTTATCCACTCTTTTAACTGATTTGGAGAAAATTAGTGCTAGAGTTGACGTTTCTGAGGAGATAAAAGAAGTAATGAGCAAACTCCTATAAAATAAAAAACCTCGATGTAATCGAGGTTTTCAGAGCTTCATTGTTAAATGGTATTGTATAAGAGGATTGTTAATTGTTTTTTGCCAAATAACTATTGGCGGTTACTCTATAATTATCAAAAATTGCTCTGGTAATATTTTTTAAATCTCTATTCGCTAGAGATTTGTTGAATTTCAAAATTTTAGAAGCGTAACCAGTCCAAAATACTTTGTTAGAATTTTTGTCAATCATCGAAATGATTAAAGTACCATTCTTTAAGTTTTTTCGATACACCTCAAACTCATCATTTTGTGTCTGTGTGTTTCCGTACACTTTTTTTACTTGTTGTAAATTGAGGTTCTTATCATAAATAGCATAAGAAATCAACACATCTGCATTTTCTCTACTTTCAGTGTATCCTCTTATTTCCATTTGTTTCTCAATTTCCTCTTTAATCACCATTTCGTTTAACGATGATATTGGTTCTTGTGGGCGACTCACTTCCTGAACTATCGTGAAAGAACGATTTTCGGTATTTATAGCATGAAAGTCATTGTTGGCTTTCACAAATATTGTTTCCCGAGTGCATGAAGTAGCAAGAAGTCCAACAATGAATGTTGCAACCACTATGCGTTTCATTTATTTTTAAGATTGTTTTTGGATATTGGCGTTTAAGCCTTTACAAAGGTAGAATAAAATTTTATATAAAATATAACTTTATTGACTTTTTTTTTCACTTAATGTATTTTTATAACAAGTTTTAATTTTAATAATTCTATCTTTTATTAGAAAGTTTATCGTAAGTATTTCATTTTGAATTGCTTATAAAAAAATAAATCCCTTCCCCAAAGGAGAAAGGATTTACGGAAATATCCAAAAACAATCTCAAAAAATTAAATATTTTTATTTCTTTAAAACTACAACTGAGTTTACCAGATAACTATTTTTTTCTGTAATCAAATTATAAACTTTGTTTACTTTTCTAGCGCCAGCTTTTGTAAGAAATACATTGAACTTTTTAAATTTATTTGTTTCGCTATCGTAAACAAACACATTTTGTCCAACTTTTAAATCTCCCATCGTTGTTTTACCATTTTCAGTATAAATCGGGTGATTAGCAGTTGCTTCAAGCTCTTTTAATTTGTATTTGACAGATACAGAAGCCGTAATCATTTCACTTGGATCTACTAAAAATACTTTTACAATATCGAATTCACTATTTTCATGAATATCAATTTTCTCTACAATTGTTGACTCAGCAGTTTTCTTGATAACATTATAAGAAACTACATACTCGCCGACTTTTACATCACTAATGTTTTTTGTTTCACCATTAGCCATTGTGATTTTAGCTTCGGCTGGAAAACAATATTCATACTTGTCTTCTTCTTTGCCTTTATCGCCAGCGACACCAGAGAATTCTTTTGCCAAAACGAAAGCTACACAAGATGAAAACCCAGAGACAGCTTTTTCGCCATCTTTCAAATCATCAATATATTTACCCCAAGTTTCTTTTTCAGCTAATGGATTTGGAACGACTAAACTGATTCTTTTTCCATCTTTTGGTGTGGTAAAAATCATTAAGTTAGCAATTTCTTTCATTCCAGCCGATTCAAGTACTTTATACAAGTAAATTCTTCGCTCTAAACCGTCTGAAAACTTAAAAACATAAGGAGAAGTACTGTTATCTAATACAAAGTTTCCATCTTTCACATAAGTATCTTTATCTAAGTTTTTGATAGCGATTTTCTTTACAGCTTCAAATTCACTTAGTTTGATACCCATTTTTTCACCTTCTTGGGCGAAAACACTAGTTGATAAAAAAAGTAAGGTAATAAAGTATATAAATTTCTTCATGCTAAAATCTTGTTTTACGAGTCGAAAGCTAAGCCGCATTTACTCGTTTGTGAATTTGTGTAACTACTGAATTGGCAGATTCCAATGCTCCAGCCATCCAAGCTGTTAAATGAGAAGTATGTTCTCCAGCTAAATAAATTTCATCATCAGGTTTAATCAAAGCATGATAGAAGCGTTTTCTTGCTGATTCGCTGTATTCTGCCCAACCGCCTTTTGAATAATTAATTTTTTGCCAAGCTAATGAAAAAGAACTTTCAAATTCAGTTTTATACTGTGGATGAATTTTTCCACCTTGTTCTAAGGCTACTTTTTCTCGTTCTGCTAAACTAAGATTTCCCAACCTTAAAGCTCTATCGTGAAAATTGTAATAGCCTTTCAACACGCCTTTTTTACCCATAAAATTGTAAGAAGGATAAAAAATTTGTGTAATGTCCATATTGGTTTTAGAAATTCCACCAAATATGTTGTCATCTTCTTCCCAGAACCTTCTTTTAAATTGCAAACCAATCTTTCCAGTATTCATATAAGGCACAAAATCTGCTGCTCTACGAATATCTGAGGATAAATCAGAAGTAATACCTTTTAAAACTGGTAATGGAATTGTGCAAATACAATAATCACCTAGAATTTCTTTAACTGTACCTGTTTTGTCTTTATAAACAATTTTTACGCCCGGCGAAGTTTTTCTGATTTCTTGTACTTCTGCTTGAAATTGAATTTTACCTTCTAATCTCTGTGCAAAAGCATAAGGAAGTGCGTCCATTCCACCAACAGGTTGTAACATTACAGGTTGTTGATTAAAAGTATATTCACCAACATTTGAAAAAGCTGGATGAAAAAGCCCAGATTCAACAATATCATGTAATAAATGTGGTGAAGCTAATTCTGGAGATTGCTCTCCGTATCCACCTTGACGTTTATAACCATGACGTTCAGAACCTTTGTACTTTTTCATGATGTCCAAATCGCCCTCTTCTTTTAAGTAAGCACTTAATTTTTCAAGGTCTTCTTTGGTAACTTCTTCGTCTAATGCTTTTTTGTCAATCGCTTTTGTTAAAAGCTCATTTGTGTATCCACGCACATCTGCATGAATCTCTCTAATTTTAACAGGTTTGTTCGATAATTTACCAGTTCCTTCTGAATAATAGTAAGCTCCTTCGTTTACATTCATGAATATCTCTAAAGGGATATTGAATTCACGGCAATAGTGTAAAGAAAGCTTGTGATTGTGTGGGATTCTGGCTGCTCCACCGTTATAATAAAGACCTTTATCGAACTTACAAGTTTGTGTAATACCACCAATTTCAGTTTCTGTAGTTCCGCCTCTAACTGTCCAAACTCTACCGCCTGGGCGACTTCTTGCTTCTAAAATGGTTACTTCATATCCTAATTTTATTAATTCATAAGCACTTGACATTCCAGCTAAACCTGCTCCTAAAATGATAATCTTTTTATTGGCTTTGTTTCGTTGTAAGTTAAGTGGCTCGGCTTTAGCTTCAGGTATTAAACCGAAACCTAGCATGGTCAGGTAACTGGCAGAACCAGTTTTTTCGATAAAATCTCTTCTTGTCATCTGTCGCAAATTAGTAATTCCTTGTGAAATATAAAGGATGAAACGTTTTCACAAGGAATTACAGAACTAAGAAATAACCTTTGTAAAGGCTTCGGCGAATGCCTTCATTTCGTCCATTGTTCCGATTGAAACTCGGCACCAATGTTGACGATCAAATTCCCATTTTCTAAGCATGACGCCTTCAGCAGCCATTTTGGCTAACATATCAGAACCTTTCATTTTTAGAGGGAAAATAACGAAGTTGGCAGATGATGGAATGTATGTATATCCAGCTTTGGTTAAGAATGAATACAAGTATTGTTTTGATTCCTCAGTGTTTTTCAATGTCAATTGTTGGAATTCAACATCTTTAAATGCAGCGATAGCAGCAGCAAAAGATGGAACAGACATATCAAAACCACCTGAACAATATGGTTGAATCATTTTTAAAATCTCTGGCTTAGCAATTGCATATCCACAACGTAAACCTGCAAAAGCATATAATTTAGACATTGTACGAAGAACCAAAACATTTTTCCCAGCTTTAACGGCTGGAATCATAGAAGCAGTTTTAGGGTCTTTTGCATAGTCGATATAAGCTTCATCAGAAAGAACAGTGATTTTGTCTGAAACTTTATCAATAAAAGCACTGAATGATTCTGAAGGTAATACTGCACCAATTGGGTTGTTTGGATTGGTAACATATACCAAACTTTGCGAACCGTTGATTTTTCCAGCAATGGCGTCTAAATCATATTGGTAATCTTTTGTTAAGGCAACTTTTTCCATTGGTACTCTTTCTTCATTACCAGAAATGTAACAAGGGTCACCAACGATGATTTTGCCTTTTTGTCCGTAAGCTACTAAAGAAGCTGTTAATAACTCAGAAGAACCAGCACCTAATAAAATATAGTTTTCAGGTACTCCTTCTTTTTCAGCGATAGCTTTTACCAATTCGCCACGAAGTTTGAAGGCATAACGGTTAGCATCGCCAATTGCACCAATTAAAGCTTGCTTTGTTTTTTCTGATGGTCCCCAAGGATTTTCGTTAGCACTTAATCTAACAAGAGTTTTGGCTGCAACAGGGATATTTGAGTATTCTTTTTCAAGTAGAAATTCTGGAAGAAGGCTATATTGTAATTCTTGTCTAAGGACAGGATTTGCAGCAGCTTTTTGAATGAAAGCAGACGCTGTAGTTAAACCAGCGGTTGCAAAAAGACTTTTTTTGAGCCAATTACGGCGATTCAGATTTGATGACATTTCACACAACGTTTAAGAGTGAATGAATTAAATTTATGATGAAGATAATAAAGCTTTTATATATTTCAATGAAAGTCTGCTAAGTAAATTCTCTGAACTCCTACGGGGTTTGAACCCCGTAGAATTCGGAAATTGATTTTATAGATTGATGAAGTATGATTGTTGTACTATTTTTATTTAAAGGTAATTTAAAGTTTTTAAAATCAAAATTGATTTTGATAATTTTTTCGTTTAAAAATGCATTGATAAATGATAATATATTTAAAAATGCACGTTTTTTCTGTTGTAAAATTATCTATTATTTAAATTACTTTGCAAAAGTACATAAAATAAGTTTTTTTTTAAATAGAGGAAAACACTCATTTATGTAAAAAATGTTGTACAAAAATAATATTCAGGAATCGAATCTATAGACTTTATTGATTGAATCTAAGCTATTTTACGGAAACCCTAGACAGACGAGTAAAGGCTTGACTTTTATATGTACCACTCCAATTAAGAGGAATGCTATTTCCTGAAGCTGGGCTTGTAAGTCCTAAAGATTGCCACGTTTTTTCTACACTGATTTTACCTTTTGCATCAGTTGTTAGCTCTGCTACAACTGCACCACTATTACGCAAGGTAATCGTGATTTTTGTATTTGCTACTGGGAGAGAATCAATCCCTTTAGTGTAATCTAAAAGGTTGGTTTTGTCTAGTTCAAGTATTCTAGCCGATAAAACCACATTGCCTGTTTTGGTATAACTAATGGTTGGTTCAGTTGCAAAATCACCAGGAGCTGTGCCATCAATGGCTACTAAAACTGGAGAAACTACTCTCGGAACGAATGGGTCATCAACATTTTTACAAGAAGCCATCGTTAATAATGCGAAAAGAGCAATAAGAATAATTGGGGGTAATTTATCTATGTGTTTCATGATTGTTCTAATTTAATGTTAAGTACTTCTGCCTTTGGTTTATTTTTCTGCCCACCAAAGTTTGGTTTTCATGTCGTTCGGACCACCATTTAGTTTTTCTCCTTCAGCCACATTTTTAGCATTCAATGAATATTCTGAGCCCGGATAAGGTAATCGTGTCGGAATAATTGCTCCATTTTCGAAAACTGCTCTTGGGTCGGCTGCTGGCATCACAGGATAACCTGTTCTACGATACTCTGTCCAAGCCTCAATGCCTTGTCCAAATAAAGCAATCCATTTTTGGTCAAGAATTTTTTCACGAGTAACTGTTCCTAATTGTGCAATTAAATCGCTTGCTCCAGTAGCTGCATATTGAGCAAATGAAGCCGTGATACCTTTTTCGAAATAAGCTTGCGCATCACCAGTGATGTCTCCATCAATACTTGCTTCAGCTAAAATAAATTGGAGTTCTGCATAAGTCATCACTACTTCTGGTGCCGCTGCGGCAGTAAAGAAACTACCAATTGTTGAACTGCTTTCTAAGTAAGTTGTAGCGATAGCATCTGGTAAACCGTTGGCATGACCTTCATATTTACCTACTTTGTTTGGATTTCCAAAAATTTTGATTCTGGCATCGCTTACTCCGTTCATTTTATCAACCAATGTTTTACTTAAATTCCAGTCGGTTCTACCGTCTTGAATCAATACTTGATTCCACTCGTTATTACTTGGTAAAATCGTAGTACATTTTAGCGAAGCATTATCATCATTACTGGTGAAGATTGGGTACTTTACTGGGTCAGCTAGAATTTCACGCATAATTGCTCTTGACTCAGCTGGTTTTTTAGCAGCTTGACGGTTAGCAAGACGCAAACGCAAAGAGTTGGCAAATTTTTTCCATTTTAAAATATTGCCGCTGTAAAGAATGTCTCCAGAAACCGCAGGACCAGCAACGCTCAACTTTTCATTGGCTACTTTCAAGTCTTCAAGCATTCCTGCATATACTTTCTCCATTGAATCATAAGCAGGCGTATAGATTGGGGCTTCTGCTGTTCCTTTTAAGGCTTCAGAATATGGAATTGCTCCCCACATATCTGTTAATAAAGAGAAGTTCCAAGTACGCATTACTAAGGCAATGCCTTCGTAGTTTGCGTTAGGAGTAGTTCCTTTTTCTCCAGAAATAGCGATGATTCTATTGAAGTTCGATTGTGCATCGTTGAAAAAACCTTTCCAGTTATTTAGTGGCAGTGCTTGTGAGATACCGTAGTTATCCCCTTCGTTTGAGTAAATATTTCTGGTTAAATGTTGAATCCAAAGTGCTGCACCGTCAAGATTGATTCTTTCAAAACGGGTACGATGTCCCCAGTAGCGGTCGATGGAACTTTCAATACCAGTTGGTAAAAGGAATTGTGGCGTAATCGACGACGGATTGTTCGGGTCAACATTCATTTTATCGAAAGTACTAGTACAAGACCCTGCCGCTAAAATAATGCTGGTAGCCAGAAGGTATATTTTGCTATATTTTCTCATGTTATAAAAATCTTTTTAAATGAATGTGAGTTTTCGTTTTGCTTTACTAGTCCTCACAATGATTGAGTTAATCTACTTTGTTGTTTAGAAGCTGAATGATAAGTTGGCTCCAATACTTCTAGTTGAAGGTAACTCTCCGTAACCAAAGCCTTGTCTGTTACCACCATTTGCATCAATTTCTGGGTCTTGGTGAGGATGATTTTTGAATATCATCAAGACGTTACGCCCTACTGCTGAAATTTTTGCTGATTGGAAACCTAATTTTTTCACTAAAGCTGTTGGTAACTTATAACCGAATGATACTTCACGCAATTTTACAAAGCTACCATCAAAAATGGCTGCTTCATGATAACGGCGTGGGTTGTTATAGCCATAGTATTGGTTGGCACTTACAATAACATCGTTTGGAGCATATACTTTTGTTCCATCAGAGTTTGTAGATACCACCTTCACTCCTGAACCAATTACACCTTCCTCACGACCAACAGCTGTTTCTGCATATTGTCCTGTCCAACGAGCATTGGCTGTTCCTTCGTCAAAAATAGAACCACCCATACGTACATCAATCAAAGTAGATAAAGAGAAGTTTTTGTAAGAAAATGAGTTCGTGAAACCACCAATCCAATCTGGTTGAATATTACCTAAGATTTTTTGGGTGGTTGAAAGTTGAGGTAAACCATTCACCATGATTAATTGTCCGTCTGGAGCTCTTTCAAATCCATAACCATAAAGTGTTCCGTAAGGCTGACCAACTCTTGCTTCCGAAGTTAAACCTCTACGTTCGTTCAACACATAAGTAGTTAAGCCTTCAGCCAATTCAACCACTTTGTTTCTGTTACGAGAGAAGTTGAAGCTAACATCCCAAGAAAAACCGTTTGAAAGCTTTAATGGAGTACCTGAAAGCGTTACTTCAATACCTGAGTTAGAGATTTGACCAGCATTTAGAATACGAGTATTATAACCTGTAGCTTTTGAAATCTCAACACCTAAGATTTGGTTTTTGGTTTTTTGCTCATAGTATGTAAGGTCTAAATTTACCTTTCCTTTAAATAAGCGAAGATCTAAACCTGCTTCTAAACCCGTTGTAATTTCTGGTTTAAGCGTTGAGTTTGAAATCGTAGTATTTTCTGCAAATTCTGGAGTTGCCCCATTCCATGAAGTACCAGCACGATAAGTTTGTGCCAATTGATATGGGTCGGCATCGTTACCTACTTGTGCCAAACTGAAACGTGCTTTTCCGAATGATAAAACATCTCCTTTGATACCATCAATTAAATCAGTGAAAACTGCACTCAAAGATGCTGATGGATAAAAGTATGATCTGTTGCCAGCAGGTAAAGTAGATGACCAGTCGTTACGAGCAGTTAAATCTAAGAAAATGGCATTTTTGAAACCTAAGTTTACAGAACCAAAAGCACTTTGTACTTCACTCTTCGTAATGGTTGAAGCAATTGTGTTTTGGCTTGGTACTGCATTCCCTGCATTGTATAATCCGTCGATTACTAATTCACCAACGTAGATATAATTTCTTTTGTAATAATTGCTTCTTACAATTCCACCAGCTTGTGCAGTAATTGAAATGTCTTTATTAACGTTTCCGTTATACGTTAATATCGCATCGGTGTTTGTTTCTTGGCGACGAAGTACTTCTTCTGAGAAACGACCCGGAGTACGGTTTCCATTTCTTACTCTTTCAAAGTTGACAATATTGATACGAGTATCCGACCAAACGTCTGTTCCTGTTCTCAACATTACACTTAATGAAGGCAAGATTTTATAGTTCAAAGCAATGTTTCCAACTAAGCGATCTTTATCATTTGACGAAGGTAATTTTTGTTGAATATAGTAAGGATTCGTAAAGAAAGTATGTTGCCAGTTTGGTGGGTCGTTGTCTGGTAATCTGCCCGCAACTGCTCTTTGAATATGTGTTGAAGTATATGATTCCCAGTCACGTAATTGCGCCCACGATACACTACGATGAGACCAGATAAATTCTTGTCCAGAAGCATAACTGCGGTTATCTGCCCAAGATTTTACGTACTCCGCTGATAAAGTAATGTTGAATTTGTTTGTAAAGTTGTACCCAGAGTTAAATTTGAAGTTATTACGGTGAAAATCATTGTAATACATAATTCCTTTTTGGTCGAGATGCCCAACTGATAAACGGAAATTTCCTTTATCGTTTGCGCCAGAAATAGCTACGTTGTTAGTAAAGGCTGTTCCTGTTTGCCAGAATTCTTGGTAGTTATTTGGCTGTGGCGTAAGTGGCGCAACATCAGTACCAGTCCACCATTGACGAACCAATCTTCCATCCATTGGCGCTCCCCAACTTTCGTCAGTTCCATCCGTACCACTCAAAGGCGCATTTGGCCCATAAGCCGCTCTGTATTGTGCAATTTGATTGGCATCTGTAATAGAACCACTCCAACCATCACTGTACCAAGTACGGTATCCGTTACCACCACCATAAGTATTTTGGAAGTTAGGAGAAATGAATGGTCTATCAGCAACAAAGTTTGAATTTACTTCTACACCAATGCCTTTAGTTCCTGCACCGTTTTTGGTAGTAATCAAAATAACACCATTGGCCGCTCTTGAACCATACAAGGCCGCAGCGTTTGGCCCTTTTAAAACAGCAATATCTTTGATGTTATCTGGGTTTACTTCCGATAAACCCGAACCGAATTGCTTATCAAATGATTGTTGAATAGGTACACCATCAATTACCACTAAAGGCTGGTTATTACCCGAAACTGAAGATGAACCACGGATTTGAATGGTAGCAGCTGCACCCGGTCCAGAACTAGTATTTACTCTGAAACCAGCAATTTTACCAGAAAGCCCATTCGCTAAGTTGGTTGATCTTGCTTCTACAACACTCTCACCCTTAAGTTGTTGCTGAGAGAAACCCAATGCTTTTTTATCTCTTTGTACGCCTAATGCTGTAACAACTACTTCACTGAGTTGCATGACATCAGGTTTCATTTTTACTGAGATTGAGCTTTGCGAACCCACTGGAACTTCATAAGGAGTCATCCCAACGAAAGTAAATACTAGTATATCTTTGGGCTGACATGCAATGCTAAACTTCCCTTCACTACTTGTATTTGTACCACTTGTAGTTCCTTTGATTAATATAGTTACACCGGGCATTGCTGTACCATCTTCAGCGGAAGTGACTGTTCCCGTAACAGTTTGTTTTTGAGAGAAAGCTGTTGATGAAACCAACAGTATTCCCCACAAGAATAGTAAAATTTTGTTCATAAATGTTTGTTGTTATATGGTTGGTAATTCTATTTAATTCAATTGCTTTTGATAAAGGAAATAGTTTATCAGGCCAGTGATTTTGGGTCAAAGGCTAAAATGATTTCTCAGGAATAAAATTTTAAATCTGTATCAAAACAATAGGAACTATCACTACACTTTTTGATTAAAAGTGGAAATGTGATTTAATGAAATATGGTATAAATTGAAGTGTTGTTTTTGGAAGTAATCAAATAAAGGAATTAGTAATGCTTTGTCCGACTTTCGGAAGTCAAGTAATTGTTGTTTTAGTTTGCTGTGTTTTTTGATATAAGAAATTATACTTAATGCAAAATTTAAAGAGTTTTTAAGAAATGCCCAAATACAGTTTTTTATTTTGCTTTTCGTTGATTTCTAAGTACGATTATAATGAATTTATTTAAAACACCAAACATAATTTTTAAAAATTATTAATTAATTAGAAGGAAGAAACTATATTTAGTTAAAATTTTATAATAAATATAATTCTTCCAAGAGTAGTAAAAAGTCATGCTGAAAAGTGATAAAAGTTTTCCTTTTAATCAAGCTCTTTAATCTAGGTTTTTTTATATAAGTACTTATAAGTTAAACTACTTAATTCTTTGGAAGATAGCACTTCATGATTTTATCAATCAAATTTTAGATTATCTTGTATTCGAAAACAATAACAAAATAATATGATGGAAAATCTATCCTTAGAACAAATGCGTTATCCTATCGGAGTATTTAAGAAACCCAATGAAATCACGGATGATTTATTGAAATCTTGGATTGAGGATATTGAAGCGTTACCTACTTTATTAAAAAAAGCGGTTGATGGTTTGAGCGAAGAACAATTGGAATTGCCTTATCGCCCTGAAGGTTGGACACTGAGACAAACTGTAAATCATGTAGCAGATTCACATATAAATGCCTATTGTCGTTTTAAATTAGCATTGACAGAGGATACTCCAACCATTAGACCTTATGAAGAACAATTTTGGGCAGAATTAGAAGATGGAAAAAATGGACCTATCGAATGGTCGTTGACTTTATTAGAAGTACTTCATAAGCGATGGATTGTATTATTAAAGTCGATGACAGAAGAACAATTTGAAAGAACATTTGTTCATCCTGCTACGCAACAAGCCAATTCACTTCGAATAGTTACCGGGATGTATTCTTGGCATGGCAGACATCACACCGCACATATTACTGAATTAAGAAAGCGTTTAGGAATTTAATTGTAGGTTTTATATGGATGAAGACACATATTTCAATCTTGTAAAAATACAAAATCAAATGTTAAGTATCTTTTAGTTTTTTGCAAGTATCGCCTTTCGTCTTTTTTCCCTTATCTTTAACTTTTCATTCAACAATCACATAAAAGATTTGGTATTAACACTTTGTACATGGAACGTTTCACAGGACTTATTGGAATTGTATTAATTTTAGGAATTGCCTATTTGATGTCGAATAATAGAAAAGCAATCAATTACCGCACCGTCGGTGTTGGTTTGGCTTTACAGTTTGGTTTGGCAGTTTTTATTTTACGAACTGATATAGGAAAAACACTCTTTACAAAGTTAGGAGAGATGGTAAATCAGTTACTTGAAAAAGCTGATAAAGGTGCAGAATTTGTTTTTAGTTCTTTGGTTCAACCAGAATTGATGACAAAAGCGTTTGGTCCAGGACATGATTTTGTGTTCTTTTTCAAAGTAATTCCTACTATTGTATTTGTAGCTGTGTTGGTAAATATTCTTTACCATCTTGGTATTATGCAAAGAATCATTGCCGTTTTGGCAAAAGGTATGCACTGGCTAATGGGAGTAAGTGGGGCAGAGGCGCTTTCAAATGCGGCTTCGGCTTTTGTTGGACAAGTAGAGGCTCAGATTATGATTAAACCTTATTTAAAAGGAATGACAAAGTCTGAATTATTGGCTTCGATGACGGGAAGTTTTGCCTGTATTGCTGGGGGCGTAATGGCTACTTATATCAAATTAGGAGTACCTGCTTCGTACCTTTTGGCGGCAAGTATTATGGCTGCTCCGGGTGCTTTGGTTATTTCTAAAATCGTTTACCCAGAAACGGAAAGGTCTGAAACACAGGGGTTTGTTCAGCTTGAAATCAAAAAAGTACATTCTAATTTAGTAGATGCTATTGCTTCTGGTGCTTCTGAAGGATTAAAAGTTGGTTTTAATGTAATTGCAATGTTGATTGGTTTCATCGCTCTGATTGCTTTAATTGATTCAATTTTATGGCATATTGGGTTCTACGTTTTCGGAATGCCAAACCTTAGTATGAACTTCCTTTTAGGAAATGTTTTCTCTGTTTTTGCATGGGCAATGGGTGTACCTGCTAAAGATACTCAAGTTGCGGGTGCTTTGATGGGGACTAAAATGGTTGTAAACGAATTTGTTGCTTATTTAGACTTAGTGAAAGTAAAAGAAACACTTGATGCTAAAACATTGGCTATTACAAGTTTTGCTTTGTGCGGATTTGCTAACTTTAGTTCGGTAGCAATTCAAATTGGTGGTATTGGTGAGTTAGCTCCTGAACGCAGAACAGATTTAGCAAAATTAGGTTTCAAAGCTTTGATTTGTGGTACTTTAGCAAGTTATTTGTCTGCAACTTTAGCGGGATTACTTCTCTAAGAATATGATTATTACATAAAAAAAGCCTGACGAAGTTACAGCGTCAGGCTTTTTTGTATAAGTATGATTAATTTTTAATGTTATCAAGATTATAATGTAAGCCTCGGTTTTCTTTACGAGCTCTAGCATCTTTAATAACCAAATAAGCTACATTAATCATATTTCTAAGCTCATTGATTTGAACAGAAATTTTTGATTGTCTATAAAGTTCTTCGTGCTCTATATAAATCAATTCCAAGCGGTCGTAAGCTCTTTTTAATCGTCGGTCAGTTCTTACGATACCCACATAATTACTCATGATAGATTCTAATTCCCTAGCCATTTCTGTTACCAAAACTAGTTCTTCTGGATGCGTCGTTCCTTCATCGTTCCAATCTGGAATATTGTTTGGAATGATGTTTTCTTCAAAGGTTTCAATAGATTTCAAAAAAGCTCTATGCGCATAAACAATGGCTTCAAGTAAAGAATTTGATGCCAAACGATTAGCGCCGTGCAATCCTGTTGAAGAACATTCTCCAGCGGCAAACAAGAAATTAATATTCGTCTGCGAATACTCATTTACTTTGATTCCACCGCACAAATAATGTTGTGCAGGAACTACTGGAATCATATCTTTTTCAGTAATTTCCAAACCAAGATTTTCTTTGCAATACTCATAAATCATAGGGAAATGATGTTTGAAATCCTCACTGTCTAAATGACGAGTATCCAAGTAAACATGGTCAACTCCATTCTTTTTCATTTCAGAGTCAATCGCTCTGGCAACAATATCTCTAGGTGCAAGCGAAAGACGTTCGTCATATTTTTCCATGAAAGTAGTTTCATCAATATTTTTCAGAATACCACCATGCCCACGTAAAGCTTCAGAAATTAAAAAAGAAGGTTTTTTGCCAGGTTGATACAAAGAAGTAGGATGAAACTGAATGAATTCCATTCCTTCAACTAAACCCTTGGCACGATATGCCATAGCGATACCATCGCCCGTTGCAATCGTAGGATTCGTCGTGCTTTGATAAACCTGACCAATTCCTCCTGTTGCCAAAAGGGTTGTTTTGGCTAAAAAAGTTTCAGTTTTTCCGGTAAAAGTATTTAGGATATAAGCGCCAAAGCATTTTTTATCAGGCGTATCTTTCGTTACTTTTTCGCCTAAATGGTGTTGCGTAATTAAGTCGATAGCAAAGTAATGCGTGAAGAAATCAACACTTTTGAAAGACTTTACTTTTTCTAAAAGTGCTCTTTCAATTTCATTTCCTGTTGAATCTTTATGATGTAAAATTCTTTGGTCAGAATGTCCGCCTTCTTTCACTAAATCATAAGTGCCATCATTCTTTTTATCGAAATTAGTGCCATAAGAAATCAGTTCTTTTAAGCGTTCAGGAGCTTCGGTTACAACAATTTCAACGGCTCTTTTATCAGACATAAAATCACCTGCCACCATCGTATCATTGATATGTTTTTCAAACGAATCATCATCTTTCCAAACAGTAGCAATACCCCCTTGGGCATATTTTGTATTACTTTCTTCTTCAACAGTTTTGGTAAGAATCGCTATTTTAACATCTTGACCTTTTTCTTCAAAATAAGAAGCAATTTTTGCTGTATAAGAAAGCCCTGCAATGCCTGAGCCGATAACTAAAAAGTCGTATTGGGGCATAATGATGAAAAACGGCTTGCCGCCCGCATTTTATAAGTTAATGTACAATTTTAATGTCACGAATAAGCAAAGTTATTTTAAAAACTCCTTTATTTATACTTTGGCTTGGAAATTATCTGTATAAATCAAACTATCAAAGCTTAATGAATACTTTGAATTTGGCTTTTGAAAGAAGATTCTTCAACGAGAATCATCAAAAAATTTGCATTTCCCAGCATTGAGGTTTTACTTTGCATCATCAAGTCAATTTTCTTCCGAGGTTTTCAGCCTCATCGGAGTAATTGATTTATAAAGAAGAAGGGAGAGAATAGGCTCTATGAACTTCTGGCAACCTACCGCTCGTAAAGGCAAGGTGCTAATTCCTACCTAAAATAGATAGCTGATTATTGGGCTTTTTTAGGAAATATAAACCAATTACGATTACTCTCCCAGTCATTTTTCATGCTGTAAAGTATTCGTCAGGTTTACGATTTATTTTCGTTTATCGTCATGATTTTTTCATGACCAAATTTGTCAGCTTTATGTCAAAATTTATTAAACTTACAACGGGCAATTATCTAATTGTTCATGGTTTCGACGCCAGCAATAAGGAAATTGTTGAAGAAGTAACTGTGCCACAGAAAATGGTGAAAATTGTCGCTATCGAACGTATTCAATCTATTTCTGAGAAATATATTTTGGTTACAGGCTCGCATGGTAGATTGATGTATTGGGAATATGAAGAGAATTTCGAGGACTTGCAAAAGCAATTATTAAATAACGAGCTTTTGATTGCTTAAAATAAAGGTTTCACCCAAAAAGAGTATTGGTGCTCATTTTTTATCCATTGAATAATCTTTTTAAATATAACAAAGCCTTCGCATTAGAAGCGGGAGGAGTTTTACCAGAAATTGAACTAGCGTATCAATCTTTGGGTAAGATGAACGAAGACTGCTCTAATGTAGTTTGGGTTTGTCATGCCTTTACGGGTAGCCAAGATGTGGAAGATTGGTGGCAAGGTTTGGTAGGAAGAGGTAAACTTTTCGACCCTGATAAGCAATTTATCATTTGTGTGAATGTTTTGGGTTCGCATTATGGAAGTACTGGTCCGCTTTCTATCAATCCAAATACTGGCGAACCTTATTATCATACTTTTCCATTTATTACCATTAGAGACATTGTGAATTCATTCGATTTACTTCGTGAACATCTCGGAATTAATCGAATTAGAACTTGTATAGGTGGTTCTTTAGGTGGACAACAATGTGTAGAATGGGCAATTTCTCAACCTGATTTGATTGAAAACCTGATTTTAATTGCGACTAATGCTCAACATTCACCTTGGGGAATTGCTTTTAATGAATCACAAAGGATGTCGATTGAAGTTGACCCTACTTGGAAAGAAAGTAATCCACAAGCTGGAATTGAAGGCATGAAAGCTGCTCGTGCTACTGCTTTGATTTCATACAGAAACTATGAAACCTATGGCGTAACGCAAGCAAGAAACGACGAGCCTTTGGGCAAAGTACATCGTGCAACGAGTTATCAGCGTTATCAAGGTGAAAAGTTAGCGCAGCGTTTTAATGCTTATTCTTATTTTGTACTTTCACAAGTGATGGATTCGCAAGATGTGGGGCGTGGCAGAGGTGGTGCAATTCAGGCACTTTCGCAGATTAAAGCAAAAACTTTGGTAATGGGAATTAAGTCGGATGCACTTTTCCCAATTAATGAACAAGCATTTCTAGCGAAACACATCCCTGGGGCTACTTTTCAAGCCTTAGATTCTTTATATGGTCACGATGGCTTTTTGATAGAAAGCCAATTAATTACTAAAGCCATTAAACTTTGGCAAAAATTTGTGAAGTTGGATGTCAATCCAATGTATGATTTTTTCAAGAAATTGGAAAATAAAAACTTAGCAATTCATTAATCGAAAATCCTGAATCATTACTGGTTCAGGATTTTTTTTTGACTGAGTAATTTCCGTTTATGCCACTCTTTCGGATTATTTTCTAACATCCTGTTGATTAAGATATAAACCACAAGGCTACTGAAAGTACCAATTACCGAGCCCGCCAAAACATCTTCAGGAAAATGCTGAAATAAATAACATCTTGAATAACCAGCCAAACAAGCCAGCAATAGGAAGAGTAAAGACCATTTTTTGTTGTAAAGGAAGATTGTCAGCAAAGTAAAAATCGCAAAGGCTGTAGTGGTATGCCCTGATGGGAAACTCAAATGAATATTAATTTGCAAACCTTCTACAAAATGCCAGTTGACATGCTTATCTGCAAAAAAACTAAGCGGACGAAGTGTATCAAAACTCAGCTTTAATGATGATGAAAGTAATGAACTTAATGCCAGCGATGCGGTTAACATTAAAGCTTTATCATAACTAATAAATAAGTAAACTAAAATAATAGTAACAAAAAACCAACCTTCTCCTAATTGTGTTGCCCCTTGAAAAAAGTAATCTGCCCACAAACTATTGCGTTGATTAATAAATACCATTTGCTCGAATTTGCTGTGCATTAATACCCAAATCAGCACCAAAAGCCAAACAATTGCATACAAGCTAAAGTAAAAAAGGTTGTTTTTAATAATTTGTTTCATAGAACAAAGGTCGCTAGCGAAAAGATATTTGCCAATAAGTACTTGTAATATTTTGTTCAATACTTGTCATTGTAAAAAATAGTCCCTAATTTTGCAGTCTTTTCGATGAAACCAAGTGAAAAAGAGCATATTAAATACATTTAAGATTGACATCTTCCGCCTTGAAAACAAGCATTATGTGCATGAATTTGAAGGAGGAGATGATTTCTTTGCGGCATTAGAGCAAGATTTAATCGAAAAAGGGCATTTCAAAGCAACTGTTACCTTAGATAAATCGGAAGTAATGATACAATTATTGTATCATATTGTAGGTTCTGTAGAACTAACTTGTGATCGTAGTTTAGATACTTTTGATTTTCCTGTAGATATTACTCAGAAAATGATATTAAAGTTTTCTGACCATACAGAAGAGATTTCAGATGAATTGATGCTTATTGATAGAAACACACAGTATATCAATGTAGCCCAAGATATTTATGAATTCATTGGCTTACAAATACCAATGAAAAAGCTTCATCCCCGTTTTCAAGTTGAAGAACAAACATTTTTATCAGATTTTGATGAAGATGATGATTCAGACGAAGACTTTGAAGATTTAGTTTGGGAAGATGATGACGAAGGTGAAATTGTTTATTCTACTTCAACCGCAGATTCAGAAGATGATGACGATGAAGAGCAGGCAAACGAAGATGAACCAGAAATTGACCCACGTTGGGCAATTTTAAAGAAATTGAACAATAATTAATGATTTGCTTCCATACATGCAAATCACATTTTTAAATAAATAAAGAATCATAAAATAAAGAAATAAGCAAATGGCACATCCTAAACGCAGACACTCGACAACTCGTAGAGATAAAAGACGTTCACACGATTTTGGAACTCCAAAAACAATCACTACAGATCCAACAACTGGTGAAATTCACTTACGTCACCGTGCTCACGTATTTGAAGGAAACTTGTTTTACAAAGGTAAAATGGTTGTAGAAGGTTATGCTGTTCAAGCATAATTAGTTGATTTTGGCAAATGTCTATCACATAATGTGCTGAATATCAATATTCAAGCTAAGATTTGATAAAAAACTATCAGTTTTCAAAACTATTTTCAAACAAAAACGCTGTTTCACACTTCATAAAATGTTATTTTTGTCATTCTGTTAATGAATAACAAAATAATAATTGAATGAAGATAGGGATTGATGCAATGGGTGGAGATTTCGCCCCAAAAGCTATCGTTGAAGGAATAGTATTGGCAGCTCAAGAATTACCTGCTGACGTAACCATCATTTTGATTGGGCAAACGGCAGTAATTCAGCAGATTATTGATAACCAAAATTTTAAGGGTTCTAACATTGAAATTGTGGAAGCTAATGAAACAATAGAAATGGGTGAACATCCTGTAAGAGCATTACAGTCTAAACCCAATTCCAGTATCGGAGTTGGGTTTAAACTTTTAAAGACAGGAGTAATTGATGTCTTTGCTTCTGCTGGCAACACAGGAGCAATGATGGTTGGCTCTTTATTTTCTATCAAAACGATAGAAGGTATCCAACGTCCTCCGATTGCTGGTTTTGCTCCTCAAATTGATGGTAGCCTTGCGGTGATTCTTGACATTGGTGCGAATGCCGATGTAAAACCTGAAATGTTAGCACAATTTGGTATTTTAGGTTCAATCTATGCAAAAGCTACAATGGGTATTGAATCTCCAAGAGTTGCTTTAATGAATATTGGAGAAGAACCAGAAAAAGGTTCAGTCATCGTTCAGCAAGCCTATAAATTACTCCAAGAAGAAAGAAAAATCAATTTCGTTGGGAACATCGAAGGGAAAGATTTCTTCAAAGCCAAAGCAGATGTTATTGTAACGGATGGCTTTACGGGTAATATTCTCTTGAAAATGGGAGAATCTTTGTACGGAATCTTGTCTGAAAGAGGCGTTAAAGACGACTTCATAGACCAAACAAATTATGAAGCCGTAGGAGGCAGTCCGATTATTGGCGTAAACGGAAACGTTGTTATCGCCCATGGTTCTTCGTCGGCACTTGCTACCAAAAACATGGTTCATCTATGCCACCGCATTGTTGAATCTAAGCTTACTGAAAAAATTAAAAAAGCGTTTGCTTAAAGTAATACAGAATGAGCGAATTTAAGGTTTTGAATAATCTATTTGCAAAAATCTAATTTCATGATTTGATTTTTCAAACATTTTGTCATTCGATCATTTCCCATATAACCATGACCAAAATCACTGCAGCAATTACCGGAGTACAAGGTTATGTACCCGAAGATATATTGACCAACGATGACCTTGCAAAATTTGTTGACACCACAGATGAATGGATAATGAGCCGAACGGGTATTAAAACCCGTCATATTCTACGTGGCGAAGGTAAAGGGACATCTGTCATGGCAATAGAAGCAGTTAAAGGTTTGTTAGCCAAAACAAATACTAAGCCAGAGGAAATTGATTTATTAATTTGTGCTACCATATCTCCAGACCATTTTTTCCCAGCAACTGCCAACATTATTTGTGAAGCAGTGGGTATCCCTCATGTTGGTTCTTACGACTTAGCTGCTGCTTGTTCAGGTTTTTTAAATGCACTTGTAACAGGAGCAATGTTTATTGAAGCTGGACGATACAAGAAAGTTGTTGTTGTTGGTGCTGATAAAATGTCTTCTATTGTTGATTATACAGACAGAACTACTTGTGTATTATTTGGCGATGGTGCAGGTGCTGTGCTGTTGGAAGCTAATACAGAAGGCTTAGGCGTTCAAGATTTTATTTTGAAATCAGATGGTTCTGGGGCTAATCATTTAATACAGAAAGCTGGAGGAAGTGCTTATCCACCAACCCACGAAACAATTGACCAACGTCAACATTATATTCATCAAGAAGGACAGGCTGTTTTTAAATTTGCTGTAACTAGAATGGCTGACGTTTCTGCTGAAATAATGGAACGTAATAATTTAACAGGTGAAGATGTTGCTTTTCTTGTACCACATCAAGCTAATAAAAGAATTATTGACGCTACGGCAAACCGTATGGGTATTGGTCCCGACAAAGTAATGTTAACTATCCAAAAGTATGGCAATACCACTGCCGCAACTATTCCACTATGTTTATGGGAGTATGAATCACAACTAAAAAAAGGGGATAACCTTGTTTTAGCAGCATTTGGTGGTGGGTTTACTTGGGGTAGTATCTATCTAAAATGGGCTTATTAAGCTAATTAGACCAACAATGTTACTCGCAAAATTTCTGATATTTATTTATTTTACTATTTATCAATAAAAGACTAATTTTGCGGATACTTTATTCTTAGTAAACAAAATTTATTTAAAAAATAATAGCGATATTGATTGAATGATTTCGTTTTTACGACATTTACTTTTCAATATCAATAATAAAAATGGCAACTACTGCAGACATCAAAAACGGTTTAGTAATTAAATTCAATAATGATTTATTTTCAATTATTGAATTCTTGCACGTGAAACCAGGTAAAGGACCTGCTTTTGTAAGAACAAAATTAAAGTCATTGACTTCTGGAAAAGTTATTGATAATACTTTCAACTCAGGGGTAAATATTTTCCCTGTACGTGTTGAGCGTAGAGTATTCCAATACCTTTATGCTGAAGAATTTGGTTTTACTTTTATGGACAATATCACTTTCGAGCAAATCACGCTTAATAAAGAAATGGTTGAAGCAGCTGATTTGATGAAAGAAGGACAAGAAGTTGAAATCCTAATTAATGCTGAAACTGAATTGCCAATCTCTTGCGAGATGCCTCCATTTGTAGAATTAGTAGTAACTTATACTGAACCAGGTATTAAAGGTGATACAGCCAATTCTCCTAAAAAACCAGCTACAGTGGAAACCGGTGCAACGATTATCGTACCATTATTCATTCAAACAGACGAAAAAATTAAAGTTGATACTCGTACTTATGAGTACGCTGAAAGAGTAAAGTAATCCCTATAACAGTCCAAACATGGAAAATAAAGAAATTCAGAAGCTCCTTGATTTTATTGCACAATCAACGCTTGATGAAGTAAACATCGAAACGTCGGAGTTAAAATTATCTGTGAAACGTTATGGTGCAGCGCCAGTAATACAGCAAGTTGCGGCTCCACAAGTTGTGGCTGCGGCTCCTGCTCCAGTAGCAGCTCCTGCTGCGTCTTCGGCTGCTCCTGCGGCACCAGCTGCTCCAGCTGCCGCTCCTGTAGTTGCTGCTAATAGAGTAACTATCAAATCACCAATGATTGGAACGTTCTATCGTTCTGCTGGTCCTGATTCACCTTCTTTTGTTGAAATAGGAAAAGAAATCGCAAAAGGTAAAACCGTTTGTATCATTGAAGCGATGAAATTATTCAATGAAATTGAGTCTGAAATTTCAGGTAAAATTGTTGAAATATTGGTTGAAAATGCAACGCCAGTTGAATTTGACCAACCATTATTTGTTGTAGAACTGGCTTAATTTGAAAATTGAATAGGTTGAAAACATTTCTAAATGTTGATTTCAAGTTATAGATTCTCAAGTTTTCAAATGCTCAAATTGAATCATGTTTAAAAAAATATTAATTGCCAACCGAGGTGAGATTGCTCTTCGCATCATCAGGACTTGTAAAGAAATGGGCATCAAAACGGTGGCTGTTTATTCAACTGCCGATCGTGAAAGCCTTCATGTAAAATTTGCTGATGAAGCTGTTTGCATTGGTCCACCGCCAAGTCGTCAATCTTACTTAAATATTCCTGCCATCATTTCAGCTGCTGAAGTTACTGGTGCTGATGCGATTCATCCAGGATATGGTTTCTTATCTGAAAATGCTGAATTTTCAAGAATTTGTGCTGAATATGGTATCAAATTTATTGGAGCTACTGCCGATCAAATCAATTCGATGGGTGATAAAGCAACAGCTAAAGAAACTATGAAAAAATCAGGCGTTCCAGTAATTCCTGGTTCTGATGGTTTGATTGATACTGTTGAAGAAGCAAAAAAACTAGCGAAAGACATTAAATATCCTGTTATCATCAAAGCAACTGCTGGTGGTGGTGGACGTGGTATGAGAATCATTCGTCAAGAAGAAGAATTTGATAAGTTATGGACAGATGCTAAAACTGAATCAGCAGCAGCATTTGGAAATGATGGTCTTTACATGGAAAAATATGTTGAAGAACCTCGCCATATTGAAATTCAAATTGTTGGAGACCAATTCGGTACAGTGTGTCACTTATCTGAACGTGATTGTTCTATTCAACGTCGTCACCAAAAATTATGTGAAGAAACTCCTTCTCCAGCACTTACTCCAGAGTTAAGAGCTAGAATGGGTGAAGCCGCTATCAAAGGTGCTGCAGCTATCGGTTACGAAGGAGCTGGTACAATTGAGTTTTTGGTTGACAAAAACGGAGATTTCTACTTTATGGAAATGAATACTCGTATCCAAGTAGAACATCCAATTACTGAAGAAGTTACGGATTTTGACTTAATCAAGGAACAAATCAAAGTAGCGGCAGGTGAAGCTATTTCGGGACAAAATTATTTTCCTAAATTATTTGCTTTAGAATGTCGTATCAATGCTGAAGATCCTAAAAATGGTTTCCGTCCATCTCCAGGAAAAATCACCAACTTGCACCTTCCGGGCGGTCGTGGGGTAAGAATTGATAGTCATGTGTATTCTGGCTATACTATTCCACCAAACTACGACTCGATGATTGCGAAAGTAATCGTATCTGGACAAACTCGTGAAGAAGTATTACTTCGTATGAAGCGTGCTTTGCAAGAATTTGTTATCGAAGGAATTAAAACAACTATTCCATTTCACATTAAATTGATGGATGACGAACGTTTTAAATCTGGTAACTTTACCACTGCCTTTATGGATGGTTTCGACTTGAGTAATTTGTAAAATTATTCAATATTAATAAACAAAAAGATGGCTTCAATTGTAAACAATTGGAGTCATCTTTTTTTATGTACTTTATTTAACTATTAAATCACTCCATCTATCATAAAATAATTGCGTTTGTAAACACCAAATTGCATATTTGGAACGTTTTAACGATAAAATTAAACCACCTAAACGTATGAATCGAAAACTGTTTACCTTATTATCTTTAATCCTAATTACAACTTCTGCTTTTACCTTTACCGAAGATGGTAACGACTTCATTGAAAAATTAGTCGCAAAATTTGAAAAATACCATCACGAAAATCCACAAGAAAAAGTCTATTTACATCTCGACAAGCCTTACTATATGGCTGGTGAAACCATTTGGTTTAAAGGATATTTATTTGATGCTACTTATCATAGGATTGATTCAGTAAGTAGAGTACTTTATGTTGATTTGATTGACGAATCGAAAGGGAAAATAATTATCCAGCGTACTTTAAAATGCGATGGTTCAACTTTTGGGGACATTGCACTTCCTGATTCTTTAGAAGAAGGGAGTTATCAAATCAGAGCTTATACCAGTTATATGCGAAACTTCTCTGAAGAATTCTTTTTCAGACAAGAAGTGAAAATTTGGCAAGGAACTACCCAAAATCGCCTTACAGAAAGTAATGCCAACAAATTATCAGAAGTAGCAGATTTTCAGTTTTTTCCAGAAGGAGGAAACTTAGTCATGGGAATTTCTTCAAGAGTAGGTTTTAAAGCCGTTAATATTGCAGGAAAAGGCGTTGAAAGCGAAGGTTTTGTATTAAGCAGTTCCAAAGACACCGTCACGGCATTTAGTTCAGAACATTTGGGAATGGGATATTTTAGCTTTATTCCTGAAAATTTAGATACTTATACCGCATATATCAAACAAAAAGACGGTACATTAAAGCCTTTCCCTTTGCCAAAAGTATATGAACAAGGCTATACAATGGCAATTGATAACCTTTCTAATAAAGAAAAAATCAAAGTTTTCATTTCAAATAGTTCGCCAATTTCAGCTGAAAAAGCTAAGGAAGTAGTGATTGTTGCTCAGCAAAAAGGACAAATTTGTTTTGTAGCAAAAGGTTCTGAAAAACTGAAATCATTCGGAATCACAATTCCCAAAGATAGAATTCCAGACGATGGAATTGTACAAATTACACTGTTCGATTCAAAAGGCGAACCTGTATGCGAACGCATCGCTTTTGTGAATAAAAATAAGCAGATAAATCTGAAAATCAGTTCGGACAAAGCAATCTATAAAAGTAGAGAAAAAGTAACGCTCAATATAGAAGCGACCGATAAGGAAGGGAAACCTGTTAAAGGAGATTTTTCGGTAGCTGTTACCGATGGTAATCAAGTAATTCCTAATGCTTTTCAAGAAAATTTATTGACTTATTTACTCTTGAGTTCAGACATTGCTGAGAAAAAATCTAATGAATATTATTCAAGTATTAGAGGCACAATTGAACAACCAGCTTACTATTTTGAATCAAATAATGAAAATGCAACACGCCATTTAGATATTTTGATGTTGACACAAGGCTGGAGAAGATTTGTTTGGAAAGACATTATCGAAGATAGAAAACCAAATTTTCAACATATTTTAGAAACTGGCTTAAATGTTACAGGAAAAGCTTTACGTCCGAATGGCAAACCAGCCAATAATGTAAGCCTTACTTTAATGCTTAAAAGTGAAAAAGGTTCACCACAAATTCTGATGAGTAATGCTGATTCTTTAGGAAATTATGGCTTTTATGGAATAGATTTTAACGATAGTACTGAAGTTTTTATTCAAGGAATGAAAGAAAAGGGAAGTAAAAATCTGCAAGTATCTATTGATGCTCAGAAAAATGCGCCTAAAGTACAAATCGTTAAAACACCTTTTAATCCAATGGAGTTTGATGCTAGAGAGTTAGCTGATTTCCTGAAAAAAGCCAAAGATGCTGTTGAACTTGAAAAGAAATTAAAGCTCAATAAAGTTCAGATGCTTGATGAAGTAGTGGTAAAAGCTAAAAAAGAAACACAGGATTCTCGTAAAATTTATGGTCGGGCTAGTAACACTTTAAAAGTTGATGATAGATTATGTGCTGGAGCTACCAATGTTTTACAAATGTTGCAAGGTAGAGTGCCTGGAGTACAAGTGTCGTCTGATGGAAGCGGTGGGTATAAAGTAGTAATCAGAGGAATAAGTTCTATTAGTTTAAGTAGTGATCCATTAGTTGTTTTAGACGGAATGCCTGCTTCTATAGATATTTTAACAGGAATTAATCCTTGTGATGTAGAACAAATAGATGTACTGAAAGGTGCTGATGCTACTATTTTTGGCTCAAGAGCATCGAATGGCGTAATTTCAGTACTTACTAAAAGAGGCGGACCAAACTATGATTACTCAAAAGACCCAGCGATGGGCGTATCGATACAAAAACGTTTGGGTTACAATGTTCCAAGAGAGTTTTATGCACCTAAATACGATGTAGATAAACCCGAACATGTTCGTCCAGATTTTCGTTCTACGCTTCATTGGGCACCTAATGTACAAACGGATTCTACAGGGAAAGCAACAGTAACTTATTGGAATACAGATGCAAAAGCTAATATCAATATTGTAGCAGAAGGTACTGCATATAATGGAGGAATCGGAATTGCTAAACATACTTACCAAGTAAAGTAATATATTTTTCACTTTTTGGATAGAAAAAGCTAGTCAACGTATTTGTTGATTAGCTTTTTTTATGATTCTCCTTTTCTGAAAGTTAGTCTTTCCCTACCTTTGCAAAAATTATTGATTATGCTCAGAATTATTATCCTGACAATTGGCTTGGGTTTGATATTTTATTTTTCCCCTCAAATAGGACTTTCCCAATATCTCCATGAGTATAAATGGATTATTTTGGCTTTCTTTTTTGCGGTTTCTTACCTTAATCATTTACTTGCCCAATTAGGTTTTGCTAACAATCGTGAAAACTTTGTTCAGTTCTATTTAGGAGGGATTGTAACCCGATTAATTCTTAGTCTGATTTTCGTAGGAGTAATTGCTTACATGGGTACAAAAGACATCTATATCTTTATTACCAATTTTTTTGTACTCTATTTATGTTACACAGGGTTTGAAATTTACGGATTGTATCGTAACTTGCGACACTTTTAGAGGAGTTTTCAATGCTTTTATTTGTAAAGCGTTGATTATCACTCGAAACGATAAAGTTTTTATTACAAGCATATTCAAAAAACAACCATATACTTCCAAGAAGCCGTGATGAAGAAAGTGTATTTTTCAAATATTTTAGCTTTTTTATTTTTGTTCTCTTCGGTAACTTTTGCTCAGCACGAGCATGGTTCTGATACAACAGCTACGCCAGCAATCGAAACTAGCACAGAAGCCGTAGAAGGCAAGCATGAAGAAACTCATGGCGAAGCAAAATTTGAGCCGGGTAAACTTATCCTTGAACACATCGGTGATGAGCATGAATGGCACTTTGCTACGATTGGACATTCACATGTTTCAATTTCTTTGCCTTGTATCGTTTATACTAAAGATGGATTAAAAGTATTCTCTTCAAGTAAGTTCAAAAACGAACACCATGAGCCAGCTTCTTATGAAGGTTTAAAATTAGAACATCACCATATTGTTGCTGAAGATGGTTCTGCGGTTTATGATTTTTCAATCACAAAAAACGTAGCTTCATTATTACTTAGTGCAGTTCTTTTATTAACCATTTTCTTATCTGTAGCAAAAGGTTATAAAGAACGTGAAGGAAAAGCTCCAAAAGGATTACAGTCTTTATTAGAACCAATCATTATTTTTGTTCGTGATGAAATTGCAAAAAATAACATTGGGGAAAAACATTACAGACGTTTCACTCCTTATTTGTTAACATTGTTTTTCTTTATCTGGATTAATAACCTTTTAGGCTTATTACCGGGTGGGGCTAACTTAACAGGTAACATCGCAGTAACATTAGTATTAGCCGTAATTGCTTTCTTTGTAACTAACCTTAACGGTAAAAGCACTTATTGGGGACACATCTTTGCAATGCCGGGCGTACCGAAATGGTTATTAATTTTATTAACACCAGTAGAGGTTATCGGTTTATTTATGAAACCTTTCTCATTAATGGTTCGTCTTTTTGCTAACATTAGTGCAGGACACATCATCTTATTGAGCTTAATTTCATTAATCTTTATCTTTGAAAGTATCGCAATTAGTCCAATCATCGTTGGTTTCTCAATTTTCATGAACCTTATCGAATTATTGGTAGCTTTATTGCAAGCATATATCTTCACAATGTTGACATCAACTTATATTGGTTCAGCCGTTGAAGAGCATCATCATTAATATTTTTTCAAACGTTTTTCAAATTAATTTAACAAATAAACAATTACAATTATGTCACTTTTGTCAATCTTAGGAGAAGTTTCTTTAGGTTTAGGTCTTGCTGGTTTAGGTGCTGGTGTTGCAGCTATCGGTGCTGGTTTAGGTATTGGTCGTATCGGTGGTTCTGCAATGGAAGCTATCGCTCGTCAACCTGAAGCTTCTGGAAAAATCCAAGGTGCTATGTTGATCGTTGCAGCATTCGTTGAAGCCGTAGCTCTTTTCGCAGCGGTAATCTGTTTGTTGGTAACGTTGAAGTAATTCAAAACCAACTGATTCGATTTTATCTCCGAAAAAGCTAGTTTCTCGGTTGTCAAAACTGAATCAAAGCAAAATTTGAAAATCAGCAAATCAAGCATTAGGCTTTTGCTGATTTTCATCTCAAAAAACTCAAATGTAGCTAAATCACTTACAACAGTATTTAAGCCTACATTTTCAGAAAGCATTCATAGAAATTTTCACATACAAAATCACAGACAACGATGGATTTAATTACCCCTGGTCTTGGTCTAATAGTTTGGCAATTAGTAATTTTTGGTCTTTTGTTTTTCTTGTTATCAAAATTTGCTTGGAAACCAATCATGGCATCTTTACAAGAAAGAGAACAATCAATTGAAGATGCTCTTTCTTTAGCAGCAAAAACTCGCCAAGAAATGGCAGAATTGAAAGCTGGTAACGAGAAATTAATCGCTGAGGCACGTGCTGAACGTGACAGAGTGTTAAAAGAAGCAAAAGAAGCTAGCGAAGCAATGATTGCTCAAGCGAAAGCAGAAGCTCAAAAAGCTGGTGCTGAAGAAATTGAAAAAGCTCGTGCTGCATTCAACCAAGAAAAAGTAGCTGCTGTTGCTTCATTAAGAAAAGAAGCTGCTTCTTTATCTTTAGAAATTGCAGAGAAAGTATTACGTAATCAATTAGCTGACCGTGCTGCGCAAGAAGCGTTAGTAACAAGCTTATTGGCTGATGCTAAATTAAACTAATATCATTATTGATATTAAGATTTGAATAAAGAATGACGATACTTCGGTATCTAAATTCAACATCAAAAATCCAAAATCGAAATGTCCCAGCAAACCGTTGCGTTCAGATATGCCAAATCTTTACTTGGTTTGGCAATAGAAAAAGGCGTTGAAGCTCAGGTATATGAAGATATGAAACTCTTCAACCAAGTTTGCGACGAAAATCATCAGTTTTATTTACTGTTGAAAAACCCTATCGTTTCTCATTACCATAAATTGACGATTCTTAGACAAATCTTCAAAGGTAAAGTAGATGATTCAACGATGGCTATTTTTGAAATTATTACTCAAAAAAACCGTGAAGCTGTATTGCCACTTATTGCTGAAGACTATTTAGTGCAATACGAATTGCATAAAGGTATTCAAAAAGCTTATGTTACTACAGCTACTCCTTTGACTGCCTCACAAAAAGCTGAATTTCAGCAAATTGTTGCAGGAAATACAGGTAAAACTGTAGAAGTAATTGAGAAAATTGATGCTGATTTAATCGGTGGATATATCCTTCAAGTTAACGATCGTCAGATTGATACTTCTGTAAAAGCAAGACTTAATGAATTGAAAATGAAATTTAATAACTAAGTTTCATTGAAAATCATCTAATAAAACCCGTTAGAATCAATCATTCTTGCGGGTTTTTGTGTTTAAGTTCAGTTAGTTTTAAGGATATATCGGATAAATTTAAATCATTATGATATGAATATTTTAGACGAACTCAACCAAGTATCTATTCTTCAAGTGGCAGAAGATTTGGGATTGGATGTGAAACGACAACGAATGATTTGTCCATTTCATGAAGACGATACTCCTTCGCTTGTACTTTATCCACATACCAATAGCTTTTATTGCTTTGGCTGTGCTAAAACGGGTAATGCTATCAGTTTGTATTCAGAAATTAAAAAAATGGATATAAAATCTACCATTCAAGAAATGGCAGTAGAATATATTCCAGGTTTTCAACAATCTAAAAAATTTGCTAAGAAAAAACTACCAACAAGTAATTTATTTGATGTTGCCGCCATCAGACGAGTACAAGAGAAAGAAAAACCTACTGAAGAAATTCACTCGCAGATTTATGAAGCCTTTCGGAATTTTTGTTTGCAACAACAATCCAACGAATTATCACAATCTGCGCTTGCTTATTTAAAGCAACGGGGTTTTACAGATAAAACTATTAAAGCGTTTAACCTGTTTGTCATAAAAGATTATACTGAAGTAACATGGTATTTAAAACAACATTTTTCTACTTTAGATTTACAGGAATCTGGCTTATACAATCAGCGTAATAACCTTATTTTTTATTCACATTCATTAATTATTCCGTATTATCGAGAAGGTAGAATTGTGTATTTACAAGGGCGTGTCATTGGAAAACCCAGCGAAGGTACAAATCGTTATTGCTTTTTGAATAATCAACCGCTGACACTTTTTAACGTTGATGCTTTGAAGAAAACCAAAACAGACGAAACCGTTTACGTAACGGAAGGAGCTTTTGATTGTATGCGTTTGGCACAAGAAGGGAAAACAGCCGTAAGTTTAGGAACGGCCAATATTTTTAAAAAAGAATGGGCAAAACTCTTTAAAAGAGTAAATGTAATTTTTTATTTAGATAACGATAAGGCTGGACACAAAGCAGCGGAAGAATTAGAAAAAATATTCACTCATTTCAATATCTCAAGTACTCGGAAAAATCTTCCAGACAACTACAAAGATGTGAATGATTATTATACAGAAAAATTAGGAAGTAACGAGCAGTTGGGAATGTTTTGAAAAGCCTTTTGCTTCTCTTTTACTTCACCATAAAAGAGAGAATCTATTAAAATAAATTAATTTTTTATTCGGTAAATCAGGATAAAAAACTCGAAATAATAAGAGAGATTTGAGTGTATTTTTAATGATAAAATCCTTAAATGGTTGAAATTTAGGGCTTTTTCGAATTGAACTTTACAGCTAAAAATTTCTCTAATCCAGTCGGAATTACTAAATTCGGAAACTCAATGAAATTATTAGGTTAGCCATTGACTAGTGCTTGCCAAAATTTAACTTATTTATGGAAGAGACATCGCAAAGCAGTGGTTTTTGGAAAGTATTAACTGGTTTTTTAGCTATTATAGTTGCAATTCTTGCTTATTTGTTATTTGATGCCAACAGTTTTAAGAAATCTCAAGAAGATGTAATTCGTCAAAAAGTTCAAGCTTTATCTTCAACAAGTATTCGTTTAGACTCAATAGGGATTCAATTAGATGCTAAAATTGCTCAAATAAAGTCATTAGGAGGAAAAGTTGAGGATTTGGAAGCTACAAAAAAGCAATTGGAAAACGATAGAATGCTTTTGAGAAGGGCTAATACATTTTCAGTGGCTCAGTATGAGGAGAGAATCAAAGAATATGTAAGTATTTTAGTTAAAAAAGATACAGAAATTGCCAAATTCAAGAAAGAGAACACAAAATTACTTGAAAAGAACAAAAGTCTTGTCTCTGAAAATGTGTCGTTAAGCAGTGAGAACATTCTGCTTAAAATGGTAAAACAAGGATTGAGTGATTCTCTTGAAGTTTATGCAAAAAGAAATCAGGCACTCACAGCAACAGTAAATTTAGCATCTTCTTTACAAGCACAATTAGTGAAAGTAAATGCTATTTCAAGGAGAAATAAAGAACGAAGTAATGGCGTTTATAGAGTATCAAAAATTGAGAGGATTAAAATTGCTTTTCAATTACAGCCAAATTTGATTGCTAAACAAAATGTAAAATCGGTTTTTGTAAGAGTATTAGACCCAGACGGTGCAGTAATGTTCGATACAAATGCAGGCTCTGGAAATTTTGAATTAGCAGGAAAAGAAACTACTTATACTGTTAAAAAAGATATTCTGTATCAAAATAATGGACAAGCTGTTGAAATGATTTATGCAAGAGGCGGAGCGACAAAATATAGAATTGGTCATTATACAGTAGAGATATTTTGCGAAGGATATAAGATAGGTTCAGGTAGTTTCGATGTTAAATAATCAGATAAAAACTTAATAAAACAACATAGCCCTTTCTTTTGAAAGGGTTTTTTTTATGGAAAAATCATTCAAAACATACGATTTTAAGAGTAATGAAACCATTGCATCCATCGGTGCATCTGGAGGAGTTTGGGAAATTTACTTTGCTTCACAAGTGGATGGATTGACTTTTTATTTACAAGATATTGATGAAAAATTATGTAATGATGAAGAAATTAAGGAAGGTATTTTATTTTATGAAAAATTCTTAAACAAATCAATTCAAGGGAAATTTATTCCTGTTATTGGTTCTGAAACACAAATCAATCTACCTGAAAGTACTTTTGATAAAGTATTGATTATTAATAGTTTTCATGAGTTCTTATTTCCCAAAGAAATCTTGGATGATTGTAAATCAATACTGAAAAAAGGAGGGATGCTTTTTATCGAAGAACAATTAGCTCAATACGAAGGCGAAATTCATGAAGGATGTTTAAAACCACTTTACTTAGAAAATGAATTGATAGCTTTTGTGGAAAACTGTGGTTTTGTTCTTCAAAGAATTGTTGATAAGGGAAATGCGGTGAAGATTTTTTGTTTTATATAAGTGACTATTTTCCTCTGTATCTTGTGGATAAAACTAAAAAAACTAAATTTACGTTAAATGTTATAAAAATCGTAAAACTATGTATTCAGCATTAGTGATAGCAAGCAAATTTGTGAATAGGGCTATTGATAATGGCAAACCTGTAACGCAAATGAAGTTACAAAAAATGCTTTATATAGCGCATGGTTTGCATTTAGTATATTCTGGAAAGCCATTAATCAATGAAAATATTGAAGCTTGGAAATACGGGCCAGTTATTCCTCAAGTTTATAATTATTATAAAAACTGGGGTAATCAACCGATTGTAGAACCAACTTTAATTGGCGCTTTATCTAATCAAGCAATTGTGTTAAAATTAGATGTACTTTGTGATTCAGCCGAACAAGCGATTGATTTAACATGGAATATTACTAAAGATGTAGATGCTGTACAATTATCAAATTGGACACATATTGAAAATTCACCTTGGTTTAAAGTATTTAAAAACGAAGGCATAGAAAATTTCAGTAATGCCAAAATTGAGAATGACCTAATTGCAGATTATTTTAAAGAAACCTTTGATATAAAAGTTGACGCACATGACACCTTTGCAACAGCTTGAAGAAAAAGCGAAATTAGCTTTTGGACGAGTTGAAACTAAACCTGATCAATACACTTTATCTAATTTAGATGATTTAGCTAAAGCCACGCAAATTCAAGGAAAACAACAGGATATTTCTGAGAGAAAGAAGTTTGCTAAGTGGATATTTTTTATGGTAGTAGGTTGGCTAATCTCAATTGTTGCTATTATTGTTTTTGTAGGCTTGAAACTTTTACTGCTATCTGATTCCATCATTTTAGGATTAATTGGTTCGACAACTATCAATGTTACAGCATTTTTCTTAGCAGTTACTAAATATCTTTTTCCGAGTAAACCAGAAGATTGATAAAAAATCATGATAAAAAAAGGCGATTCCGTTTAACAGAATCGCCTTTTTACGTTTAATCTAAAGCTTATTTCTTACTCAAAGAACTAATCCAAGTTGCGATTTTCTTCACATCACCTTTTGGTAAATGTGCCATCGGTGGCATCGGAGTAGCGAATTCTGGCCAGTTAGAAGGCTTTGGCTCATAAATCAAGGCTTCAATTTGAGCCACTGTATATTTGCGTTTAGCAATTTCTTGATACGAAGGTCCAACTGCACGTTCGTTTACTTTATGACAAGCCAAACAAGTACTTTTGCTTAATAATTTCATCGCCTCAGCATCTGAAATTACACTTGATGTCATTTTAGCTTTTGCTTTTTCACCAGCAGCTGTTGGCATCGCTTCTTTCATTTGGTTGTCTGGCGTATTTACTTTTGCACCAGCATCAATGCGTTCACGTTGTGCACGAGTTTTTGGTGTTACTAAAGTGATATTTGCTTTAGCTCCTTGTGGAATACTATTTAAAGTATAATATGCCGAACCGTGCAATACATTCAAACGAGAATTTGCCGAAAGTACGCCTTCTGGTTTAATGTCATGAATATAACCTTCACGCAAATTATCAACAACGATACGAACTTTTAAACCGTCTTCACTAGCTTTTGCACCTCTTACAGCATTATCTTTTCTATCTACAATTGGGCTACCATATACTGGATGATACTTGTATGTGTAGCTAGAAACATCATAATTGTTTACATCTTCAGCCGTCTTTTTATCAACTGGCAAGGTAAATTCAATTTCAAAACCATCAGGCATTGCTCTAACGGCTTTCATTTCGAAAGGCATTTTTCCAGAAAATACTAGTCTTTCTAAACCGAAAGCTTCTTTCCCTGTAGAACCCCAACCACGGTTTGTTCCACCTACAAACATTGCTTTGTCTGTTCCCCAAGCCATTCTTAATACGCCTGAACGGAAGCCGCTTCTAAAATCAAAAGAAGCACCTTGGAATTTACCATTTACTTTTTCTAAGAATACTCTAGCAATTTTAGACATCCCTTCGTCTCCAACGAAAATTTGACCTGCAAAAGGACCAAAACCACCTTGTGTTTCATCTTGAATGATTTCTGAAGTAGAAACGCCCAATACTCCGTGAGGCAACCATACAGCGGGTGATTTAATACCCATGTTTGGATACGTAGTTTTGCCCATTTCGTAAATCGTAGTCATTGGCTCATTTTTTACGTATTCAGGTTTTACTCTTGGATTGTCTCTTGGATCAACCTTTGAATAAATCATATCAGCACGCATTTTCACAGGAGAATCTGGACGGTCAGCCCAAGCCAAAGAAGCTGGATGACCCATGAAATCTCCTTTTTCTACTTGTGAAATAAAACCAGAACCCATCCAGTCACCTTGGTTATCTCCGTAGAAGAATTCTCCGTCAATCATACCGATTCCGCAAGGAGAACGCATCCCCGCAGCGAATGGAGTCATTTTACCATCTTCGGTAATTTTCATTGTCCAACCTCTCCACGGCACAAATGATTTTCCAGCCCACCAATCAGAATTTCCAAAACCTACGTTTCCTGTTACATAAAATGAACCATCTGGGCCGATTTTAGGACCAAAAGAGTACTCATGGTAATGTCCAGAAATTGGCCAAGAATAAACTGTTTCGTAGCGGTCAGCTTTGCCGTCGCCATTTTTATCAACCAATTTGGTTAATTCACCTCTTTGTGCACAATATAGATTACCGTTTTTGTAAGCAAGTCCTAAAATTTCGTGCAAACCGCTCGCAAATTTGCGAAATACAGGTGTGCTAGAATTTGGGTTTTCGATGATATAAACATCTCCACGACGAGTAGAAGCTGCTAAATCACCATTTGGCAAAGTAACTAAACCACCAACTTCTAAAACGATTCCTTCTGGAATTGGAAGTTTGGCAATTTTATAATAATCGTTTTCGGTAGGAGCATCCTGTGCGAAAGCTCCAGTAGTCATTGCCAATGCCAAACCGATTTTGGTAATTGAATGGCTAAATGACTGGCTTATATTTTTGATATTCATTTGATTTTTCAGATTTAAAACCTCATTCTTTTGAGGGATTTTTACCACATTACAGAATATTGTACTTTGTCTTTTACTGGAACAAGTAAGATGGTGTTGTCTCCAGATTTTTCAATTGTAGCAGCACTTGATACTTTGATGAAATAGCTTTTTCCATCTACTTCATACAAATCGTCAGTCAATTTTGTAATGCTTTTTCCAACTGCCAAACGACAAAGTAAAGCTGTATTTGCTTCTGGATTTTTAAGCGTTAAAGTACGAGAAAGGTATTTTCCGTCGATAACTCTCACTTGGTCTTCTACTTCTGTACCATACATCTGATAACGGAAAGTTGGTAAATTGTCAGCATCAACATCGTAACCTAAAGTACGGAAGTTAGCATTGCTTGCTACTGCATCGGTCAATGAAGTTTTAGTTTCTCCTGAAACAATCAAAGGAACATCACCAAGATTCAAAATTGGACCTCTTGGACGAGAAGAACCATCGCCACGGTCATCCCACATTGGTGAAGTATTCAAGAATTCTCCTTTCCAAATCTGAGCGATTGAACCATTATCTAAATCATAAGTATAATGTAATTTGGCAGGATTACCCACATTGATAGCATGAACGATGCGTTTTTGCTTTTTACCATCTTTGTAAATATCCGAGAACGAACGAAGTAAAGTAGATTCTGGTGCATCCAATAAAATAGGGTCTGAAGGAGTACCCGCTAATACTGAACCTAAAGAATGGAAAGGAACGGCTCTGAAATTAGGGCCTTGAACTTCCATACCAAGAATTGGAGAAACCCAACCATCAGTTTTATAAATCGTGATTTCAACCGGAACATTTCCTGCTGGCAAATCCATTGATGCAGTACGTTTGTCACGTGAAGTTGTCCACTCGTCTGCAAGTAATTCTTTACCATTTACGTTCACATAATATTTACCGCCCGCTTGGAAAGTAAAAGTATGTTTACCTGCTTCAGGTACTTTTAAGGTAGCATTGAAGATTTGAGCGAAATCGTTAGTTTTAGTACCAACCTCCCAAGTAAGTTTATCTAATTTACCTGTAGCATCGGGTTTTTTGCTCAAGAAATCTTTAGGCTCTCTGAAATTACCATAAAACACTTTGTAAGAAATGTCTGATAGTTCAGCAGGTTTCCCCCCTAAATTTGAAAGCTTAAAATTGCGGAAAGCCACTGCGCCGTGGTCACCCTGAATCATGAATGGACCAGTTGGTGCTTCTGTTTCAGAAATTGGACCGCCCGTTGGACCTGTCAATTCAACATTTTCTTGAATGGTATATCCATTCAATTTAATAGAAAGTACTTTAGCATTAGCGATTTTTTTGCCAGAAGCATCGAAACGTGGCGCTTGGAATGAAATATCCATGTGTTGCCAAAGACCAGGAGCAAGGCAAGCATTTAATCTTGGAGCATGTCCTTCAAAAAGAATTTCTTTTCCATTTTCATAACGACGACGTTTGTAAATACCGCCGCAGTCGCCCGTTGCAGGATTTTTTACGCCCCAGCTATCCAATAACTGAACTTCGTATCTTCCCATCAAGTAAAAACCTGAATTAGAATGTACTGCCATCATAAAATCGAAAGAGACATCTACATCTGCAAATTCTGCAACTGACTGTAAATTAGCACGATTTTGAGGGTTTGGTAAATTGGCAAGGACACCTTTTCCTGTTGCCAAAGCCATTGTTTCAGGTTTAGTGATGTCTGCTGTTACGTCACTAGCGATTTGCCAGTTTGTTTTGTCAGATGTTTTCCAAAAAGACATATCGTCTAAGGAAACACTTTGCTGGGCATTTGCAAGCATTGGTAAACACAATGCAGAAACAAGCCAAGCTTTCTTCATAATTTGTAAATGGGACATTTTTATTTGGATAATATTTTTTAAAAACGAGCTTAAATATAGCACTCAAAAACTATACTATTATCCTTTATTGAAGAGATTTTCCATATACTTGTACTCATTGTATCCCATTTGTGTAACTTTGTTTCAACGATATTAATTGAATTTTTCATGGAAAATAAACCATTTATAGCCCCAAATGCTTCGGTAATGGGACAGGTAAGCTTTGGCAAAGATGTGTCTGTATGGTACGGAGCTGTTATCAGAGCTGATGTAGAGAAAATTAGCATTGGCGACCGTAGTAACATCCAAGATACTGCTGTTTTGCATGCTGACCCTAGTGACCCAACGATTATTGGAAACGATGTAACGGTAGGGCATGGGGCAATTGTTCACGGTGCTACAATTGGGGATTCTTCACTGATTGGTATGCGGGCGACTGTTTTGAATAAAGCCCAAATTGGGAAGTATTGTATCATTGGCGCAAATGCTTTAGTGCCAGAAGGAATGCAAATTCCAGATTATTCTTTGGTGGTGGGTGTTCCTGCTAAAATCATCCGACAAATTTCACCAGAACAAGCTGAAAAACTTACGTTGAGTGCCTTACATTATGTAGAAATGGCGAAAAGGCATCAGGCTGGAGAGTTTCCTTTGGTTTAGTATTATCAGAAAACTCTCTCTTAATCATTAGGGTTGGACTTAAGCCCAGTCCTAATGATTAAAGATAGGTTGAAATATCTCATAGCATCATTAGCAATTTCGACAAGCTTAGTTTGGTTTCATTTTTTCTGCACAATCCCAATGTTCTGCAATTTTGCCATTTTCAATTCTAAATAAATCAAACCAAGTAGTCGTATATTTTTTAGATTTATCTACAGGGTCTGGCATTTCTCTTACAAAACTTAGCATTACAAGGTCTCCTTCGGCGATAATTGCTACCACCGACGATTTGATATTGTTTGCAATAGGCTGTGGTTTCGTGAATTTTGCAAAGAAATCTACAACAGCTTTTCTGCCAATAGCAGCATTTGGGTTGTGTTGCATATAATTTTCATCAAAGTATTTTTCTGCTACTTCAAGGTGTCCACCTTCCAAGAATTCTCGCCACATATCGTACACGAGTTTTTTGTTGCGTTCAAGCGTTGGGTTGTCACTTTTAAGGAGTTGTTCTTGCGGAGCAAGAGGCTTTACAGGAAGTTGGGCAAATGTCTTGATGGACGATAGCATCAAAATAGCTCCAAAGAGTGAGAGAGATAAGTACTTCATAATGAGTGATTCTGGATAGTTTTGAAAAGTTATAATGAGTTTCACCGTTCGCAATTACTTATTTGATGAAAGTAACTTGAACCTAAAACTAAATTAAGGATAAAAACTGAAATTGTGGACTAAAATTCAGGGATGTTTGCCCAACTGCTAATAGACTCTTCCTTACGACCTAAAATGGTAAAGAACCTCCTTATTTAATGATTCAAGAGTCACAAAACCAGTCATTGAAGACTTAAAACATGTCTCAAGAGTCACAAAACCAGTCATCGAAGACTTAAAACATGTCTCGAGAGTCACAAAATCAGTCATCGAAGACCTAAAACATGTCTCAAGAGTCACAAAACCAGTCATCGAAGACTTAAAATGTGTCTCGAGAGTCACAAAATCAGTCATCGAAGACCTAAAATGTGTCTCGTGAATCAGAAAATATCACATTCACCAGATACAAAAAAATGGCTAATGATTTTTTACGTCATTAGCCATTTTAACCTCTTAAGGAAATTCTATATTTTACTTCTTAAATATCCTACCAAAATTTCAAGTCCTTTTTCGAAGTGAATATTGTTTGGAATCACAATGTCCGACGTTTTACGATAAGGTTTTACATATTTTTTGAAAGCAGGTTCAACGTGGTTATCCCAACGATACATTACTTCTTCTTTTTCGCCATAACCTCTTTCTTGTGCATCTCTTCTGATACGTCTGTCGAGTCTGATTTTACTTTTAGCATCCACAAAGATTTTCAAATCTAATAAATCAGCAATTTCTTTAAAGTAAAAAACGAATAATCCTTCTACAACAATGATAGGCTTAGGCTGAAAAGTAATTATTTCTGGAATAATATCAGGATTATTAAAAGTATATTCTTTTCGTTGGAAAGCTTGTCCTGAACGAATCGTTTCAATATCAATAGCGTATTGATGCAAATCTAACGATTCAGGTTCATCAAAATTAATATAACCATGTTTGTCGATAACTTGCTCGTGTCGATTTTTGTAATAATTATCTTGTGAAATCAAACAAATTTCATCTTTTGAAAAAGAACGAAGTAATTGATTGAGAAATAATGTTTTGCCCGAAGCACTGCCTCCGGTGATGCCTACGATAAATGGTCGTTGGTCTGGTCTCATAAAATGATTATAGTCGTTGAAAAAATTTTCACAAAGGTCGGAAAAGATTATTACAACTTGTATTTTAATACTGACTCTTTTCTTGTTTCATCTCAGAAAGGTGGCTTTTTTCCCGTAATTGTTTTGCCGTCGAGAATCGCCCAAAGTTGATTTTTATAGGTATCGCCCAATGGAATATTCAGGTCTTTGTCTAAATAAACCTGATTTCCTTCAATGAATTCTATCTTGCTTAAAGAAATTATATAAGAACGATGTACTCTGGCAAAACCTTCCGAAGGCAAAGATTCTTCTAAATCTTTTACATTCAAGAGGGTTACAAATTTTCCTTTTTCGGTATGAATCGTTACATAATTTCCCAAACCTTCAATAAAGAGGATTTCTGAAAGATTAATTCTTTGGATGCGGTTATCGGTTTTTACGAAGATAAAATTATCAGTATTTACTTGGTTGCCAGTATTACTTTCTTGAATAATATTACTAGCAGAATGTGGAATTTGTACTTTTTGTAAGGCTTGTAAAAAGCGCTCGAAAGCTATAGGTTTTATCAAATAATCAATGGCATTGTTATCAAAACCCTCAATGGCGTATTGCTTGTAAGCAGTCGTGAGAATAAACTTGCATCTTCCTTTTACAAGCTTTATAAAGCTGATACCCGAAAGTTCTGGCATTTGAATATCAATAAAAACTAAATCAATCTTCTGAGTATTTACAATATCCAGTGCTTCTAGTGGGTCAATACTGGTTGCCACAAGATTTAATGAGGGAATGCTTTTGATATAACTCCTTAGAATATCAATCGCAGCTTGCTCGTCGTCAATGATTAAACAATTTATACTCATAGTGGTATTTCGGGTGTAAAAATTCAAGCTTTCTTTTCAAAGGATGAATTCTGTTTTTTTATTTATTGCAAAAGGTTTTTTGATGCTGATTTTTTGGATAATATTTTTCAGCAAACCATTTAAATAGCAGTTTTTAGGTACTATTTTACAAATATTTCAAAGCAATTTCTTAACGTTTATTTTACAAAATTACAGATTGTATGTTAGATTATAATGTTTGAAATTGACAAGTAAACACTACGAAATGCCGATAAATGTGTTTACCCTTGAAAAGCTCTAGTTCGTCATTTTTTATAAGGGTTTGGTGTAAATAATTTTTGTTAACAATTCTTTACGGCAAATTTTGAGGACTAAAGTTTTATACATAAAAGTCATTCTCAGTAGATAGAGCACCTATTATTTTCAACTAGTTTTCATCTAATTAAGGTAATAGAAGGCTCGTCGAAAAGATGTAGCCTTTTTTATTTCCGACTATCTGATAAGGCTATTAAACTTTCAAAGAAAGGTTTACTTCATAAAAACCAGCTTCGTCGGTAATCTCTAAACAATGTGAGCCAGCATAACCTAGCAATAGACGTTTTTTAGTGTTTTCTAATCCAATCTTTCCAGAAATTTCCCTTGGTCCTTGTCGTTTATAATTATGAGTCATAAATCGTAATTCATTTTCTTGAACTTCAACCATAATTCTGAGGGGTCTATCACAATTGTTCAATTCTCCATGTTTAAAGGCATTTTCTACGAAAGTAATCAGGATTAAAGGCATGATTTGCTTCTCAGATAAATCACCGAAAACGCTCAGAATAATTTGTAAACGATTGTCAAAACGCAATTGTTGAATTTCTATATAGTTTTGAATATGCTTTAATTCAGAAGCCAAAGGCACTTTTTCTACTTGATAATTATCATGCAAAGCATAACTCATGATGTCCGAAAGGAGCGTGATGGCTCTTGATAAATTGGTAGAATATACTTTAGCTTGCACATTGAAAAAATGTAAGGTTTTAAATAAAAAGTCGGGATTAATCTGATTTTTGATACTTGAAAGTTCAGACCTTACAATTACTTTTTCAAGCTCATTTGTTTGCCATGCTATTTCCTGCTGTCTTTTTTCTTGATTCAGAATTTTTTCAGCATACCAATACACAAAAGCCGTCGGAATCATCATCAGTAAATACCAAAATCTTAGCATTACATTAATACTCCAAAAAGGCGTATTATTAATGTTTTCTGCTGTTTTGGGCATCAAGGTTCTATCAATCAGAACGCCCAGATTTGCGATCAGAAAAATGACTAAAATCGTTACTAGACTCAGCATAATAGGTTTTTTTCTATCAAGTAGTAAAGGGAAAATTACCTTTAAGGATAAATAGAATACCAACATTTTCAAGAGAATGTTGTAGAAAATAATACCTATGCTGATAAAATTGATTTTGGTGTCGAAATTTGAATAATGTATAAAAGCATGAAATGAAAAATCCAGTATCCAATAATAATAATGGTATTTGATGTTGATAGAATTCATAAGCTTAATTTCAGGAAGATTTTTTGGCTACAATCAAAGTGTTCGAATTTGATAAAATGCTTATTAAAATATCCGATGTACAATCGCCTACGGACATCCATCAAATCATCAAAAATATTTTTTTCACAGATGCCTATTTTTCTTTTATAGGTAATAGTTAAGAATAAATTGTCTGCTTGTGTTTCAATCCAAATACTTACAGGGAATTGAACATCATTTAAAACGCCATTTTTAAAAGTATTTTCGATGAGTGGACTTATTGTTAATGGATGAATGCGTCTGTAATTAATGTTTCCAATGATTTCCAGTTCAATATTTAATTTTCCATCAAACTGAATTTGCTGGATTGCTACATAGTTTTTAATGTATTGTATTTCTTTCATCAAAGAAACTTTGCCTTCATTATCATTTTCTTTGATGGTATAGCGCATCATTTCTGCCAGTAACATCACAGAATCTGATAATTTTTTTGACATTGGCAATGCTTGAGCATATAGGAAATTCAAAGAATTATAAAAAAAATGTGGATTAATCTGATTTTTGAGCGAGGATAATTCTGCTTCTAAAATTGATTTTTCTAACATGTTTTTTTGTAATTCAGCCTTACTTTGTTCTCTTACATTTTGGATAAAATTGGTAGCAAACCAATATGCCAAAGCAAAATGTATTGATAGATATAGATTGTTTAAACCAACTGTACAGGATCTATAAAAATTGAATGTTTCGTTAATAATAGCCCTGTAAAGATAAATAATCAAGGCATTACCAACGGAACAAACCACCGCCAAGGTAATTAATGAAAAGAATAATAATTGGTATTTTTTGGTGGGTAGTGTTTCAGGGAAAATTCGATGTAAGAGTAGGTAGAAACATGCGATAATTTCTAATACAGAAATAATCACATTTTGAAAAATGTGATGGATTTGAGTAAACTTTTCAGGAGTAGTGATGAATCCGGATAAAAAAAAGTACAAAGTATAGGCTATCCAAAAAAATATATGGTTACTCGTTTTTCTCATTTCTTACTTATCCTTTCCTTTTCAAATTTACCAAGTAAGGCCTGTTGATAAGTGGGTTTTGAGCTGAATCGCTTGATTGTTGGTTTAAAACATCACTTTGTAAGGCTTAAACTGCTATTTTGGCTGATTTGCTACTTGAATGATTGTGTATAAATACGCTTTAAATACATGCTTTTGATTAACAAATGCTAATTCTTTAGCGCTATTTTGAATAGTGAATTGACTTGAATATGCCACCATGAAATATCTTAAAATCACCTTTTTTAATTTCTCGACTTCCAAATCGAAACTTCTGCGCTATCTTTGTCGTTCAATTTTATTAGAAGTGTTTTGTATGATTAATAAAGGTTTTTTCAAGTAGAAATTATTCGATTTTTTGAAAAAGCACAACCTTTAAAACATAAAAATGGGCGATTTAAAAATAAAAAAAGAAGACATCATCAGAGCCTTGTCAACAGTACAAGAACCAGATTTGAAGAAAGATTTGGTGACGCTCAATATGATTAAAGACATTGAATTAGGCGTAGGTGAAGTTCGTTTTACGGTAGTACTTACTACTCCGGCTTGTCCATTAAAAGAAAGAATTCGTAAAGAATGCGAAGAAGCGATTCATACTCATGTTGACGAAAACCTAAGTGTTGTAATTGATATGACGGCAGATGTTACTTCGTCAAGAATGGGAACAACGCTTTTGCCTAATGTAAAAAATATTATTGCGATTGCTTCAGGAAAAGGTGGAGTAGGGAAATCTACTGTAACCGCCAATTTAGCGATGGCACTGAAGCTTTCTGGCGCTAAAGTTGGTATTATTGATGCGGATATTTCTGGACCTTCTATTCCAGTAATGTTTGGTGCTGAGGATATGCAACCTTTAGTAAGCCAAATTGATGGTAAAAACATGATTCAACCTATCATGCAATACGGCATCAAAATGATTTCAATGGGTTTTCTTGCTCCACAAGACAATCCAGTACCATGGAGAGGTCCAATGGCGACGCAAGCTTTACGTCAGTTTTTTAGTGATACTCATTGGGGAGAATTAGATTATTTATTGATTGACTTACCTCCAGGTACTTCTGATATTCACCTTTCTTTGGTGCAATTAGTACCAGTTACAGGTGCAGTAATTGTAACGACTCCACAAAAAGTAGCTTTGGCAGATGCTACCAAAGGATTAATGTTTTTCCGTCAGCCACAAATCAATGTGCCAGTTTTAGGCGTTATTGAAAACATGGCATATTTTACGCCAGAAGAATTACCTGACAACAAGTATTATATTTTTGGAAAAGACGGCGGAAAGAATTTAGCAACAAAATACGAAACAGATTTATTAGGTGAAATTCCTTTAGTACAAAGTATCAGAGAAGCTGGTGACGATGGAAAACCTGCCGTAATGAGCGATAGTATTATTGCTACTGCTTTCAAAAAATCGGCTGAATTGTTAGCTCAACAAGTTGCTATTAGAAATGCAACAAAAGAAAAGACCAAGCCTGTACAAGTAAAAGTGTAGTTTTTTCTAGTATATTTGAGAGAAATATTACCATTAAAACGCAATAAAGAGTTCTTTTTCTGCGTGATGCATTTTATGGAAACAACCGTTGAATATCCTTTACAGGAAAAAATAGAAAAAGCCTTAGATAAAATTCGTCCTTACTTAGTAGCCGACGGAGGAAATGTAAGAGTACTTGAGATTGTAGATGGTAACATCCTTCGCCTCGAATTGGTTGGTGCTTGTAGTGCATGTTCGATGTCTGCAATGACTTTCCGTGGAGGTATTGAAGAAACCATTCTTCGTGAAGTACCAGAAATTATTAAAGTAGAAGCAGTAAATATGTAATTCTGTATGAATTAGTCATAAATCAAAAACCCTTGTAGCACAATTCTACAAGGGTTTTTTCTTAACTTTGCTAGTGGGAGAGGCTTTCGGAATTCGGTCGTCGGCTTTCGGCTTACAGTCTTTTTAATAGAGACATTTTTATTTATTATAAATGACTGATAATTAGGATTCTGTACTAATCACTATTTGCCAATTACGCTTAACAAACTGTTACCCATTTTTCTTTCATCCATTCAACATCGAAAAATCAATTCCTTTTATGAAAATAGGCATCTTCTTTGGCGGGCCTGCTCGTGAGCGTGAAATCAGTTTTGCTGGAGGTAAAACCGCAATGGAAAATATTGATAAAACTCTTTTTGAACCAATTCCTGTTTTTGTGGATGGTCTTGGGAATTTTATTGTTTTAAAACCTGAATTAGTATATTCTGCTTCGATTCGTGATTTTTATCCTCCGAAATCTTATCAAGGTGATTACAGTATTTATGTTGAATCTTTAGGGGAATTGTCTGAAGAGGAATTAAATAAAATTATTGCAGAAGTTGGCGAACACATTTCTCCAGAGCAATTTTCAAAGAAATTTGATTTTGTATTTATCGCCATGCACGGCCCAGCTTGTGAAGACGGAAGTATTCAAGGTTTGTTAGAATGGTATGGAGTACCATATTCTGGACCAAGCTTAATGGGTTCATCTATCGGAATTGATAAAATTGCTCAAAATGATTTAATACGTTTGGCTGTTGGTTTGGATAAAAAAACAACCAGTATTAGCCGTGAATATTTTGAAAGTAAAGATGCTACCGAACTTTTTGAAGAAATAAAAGTCCAAGTAGGTTTGCCTTTCGTGGTAAAAGCTCCGCATCAAGGTTCATCAATTGGCGTGGCTTTTGTGAAAAAAGATGAGGTCGAAGATTTCGTGAAAGCAGTAAAACAATGTTTGTTTATCAGAGAAGTATCTTTAGAAGAATGGAATAGCGTTGAGCATCAGGAATTTGTACAAAGAATGGCAAATTTGGATGAAGGAATTGGTTTGCCAGTTTCGATGAATGGTGAAGTAGTGTATCATCCTGCTGAATTGTTAACAAAAATTTCAACTCATTTCGAGCAATCTCAAGAAAACGTAGCCTTGATTTCAATGAATTCGGAAGATACTGTTTTGATTGAAGGTTTTGTAAAAGGACAAGAATTTAGTTGCGGTGTGATTCAAAATCCAGATTGCGAATCTGTGGCTTTGCCTCCGACCGAAATCGTGGCAAATGTTGAAGTATTTGATTTTAAAGCAAAATATCAATCGTCGGCTACTCGTAAGAAAATCCCGATTACTACCTCTTTAGAAAACAATCAACAAGTACAAGCGGATGTGAAAAAAGCTTTCGATTCCTTGAAATTTGGCGTTTGTACTCGTATCGACGGTTTTGTTACGCCAGAAGGTAAAGTACTTTTGCACGACCCAAACACCATTCCGGGAATGTCGCCAACTTCTATCATTTTTAAACAAATGGCAGAAATTGGTTTGAATGTGACGGATTCTATAACGTACTTTATTCGTCAGTCGATTCGTGAAAGAATGCGTACTGGCAAAAGTACTTTCAAGTTTCAGCAATTATTAACGAAACTTGATGGGGCAATTGCCAAAAGAATTGAAGACATTGATGATAGACAAAAAGTAGCAATTATTTTCGGAGGATTTTCACCAGAAGCCCAAGAAGAAAGTTTTGTAAAAGCTAGAAAAGTATATTCAACGTTAGCGGCTTCTACAGAATTTTATCCAGTTCCAGTTTTTGTAACAGGTGAAAGTCATTTGAATGAAGAATTGTACTTATTGCCAACCAATTTGATGTTCAAGGAATTTGCCGAAGATATTGCTAAAGTATTGGATGGTTCAATTCATCCTTTAATTGCAGAAACCAGAATTAAAGCCGAAAAAATCACTTTACATTATACTGGTAAAAAAGTAGGAGTAGTAGAACAAATTTCTCGTGAAAAATTGACTGAAATCGTAGATTTAACGTCAATTTGTACGATTGATTTCAGCATTGATTTGCCTGTATATCTATAAAAAATAGTTTTATTGATTACTTCAAAAGCCAGTGAAAATGATTTTCACTGGCTTTTGTGCTTTTTGAAAGAAATTAATCTAAAAATAATCACTGTATTCGGATAATTTTCGTTGAAAATACTATGAAAAATACAAAATCTATTAATTTTGCATCTTCGTTTGAACAATCTTTGAGTTATAGGTAAATTACTTGTTGCTCAGAATCCCAAAATCATGTCTTCCAAAAAAATACAATCAGCTCTTATTTCGGTTTATTACAAAGACGGACTTGCTCCGATTGTCGAATTACTTCATCAAAATGGAGTAAAATTATACTCGACGGGTGGTACGCAAACTTTTATTGAAGAATTAGGTATTCCTGTTACGGCAGTTGAAGACCTAACAAGTTATCCTTCTATTTTCGGAGGAAGAGTAAAAACACTTCATCCAAAAGTTTTCGGTGGTATTCTTTATCGTCGTGATCATGAAGGCGATGTAGCTACGGCTGCTCAATATGAAATTCCTTCAATTGATTTAGTGATTGTTGATTTATATCCTTTCGAGGAAACTGTTGCGAGTGGAGCATCTGAAGATGATATTATTGAGAAAATTGACATCGGTGGTATTTCTTTAATTCGTGGTGCAGCGAAAAACTTCAACGACGTATTGATAGTTTCGTCACGTACACAATATGCTGAAGTACTTTCTATTTTACAAGCTAAAAACTGCGGAACTGATTTATCAGACCGTAAGCGTTTTGCGATGTTGGCTTTTGGTACTTCTTCTCATTACGATACTGCTATTCATGCATATTTTAATGGCAATAAAACTGATATTTACGATTTTAAATCGTTGCCACAAAGTACCCTTCGTTATGGCGAAAACCCACATCAATCTGCTACTTTTTACGGTGATTTAGCGGCTTTGTTTGATAAATTGCACGGAAAAGAGTTGTCGTACAACAACCTTGTGGACGTTGATGCTTGTATTACTTTGTTGGATGAATTCAAAGAAACTTCTTTTGTTATCATTAAACATACGAATGCTTGCGGTGTAGCTTCTGCTGAAACTGTTCACCAAGCGTATTTGAATGCTTTTGCTTGTGATACTATTTCTGCTTTTGGTGGCGTTTTAGCAACTAATGGGACAGTTGATAAAGCTGCGGCAGAAGAAATGAATACTTTATTCTTCGAAATTTTAATTGCTCCAGATTTTACTGAAGAAGCTTTAGAAGTATTAAAATCGAAGAAAAACCGTATTTTATTGAAACGTAAACCTGTGCAAAATTCAAAAATGATGTTCAAAACATTGTTGAATGGTGTATTGGAACAAGATAAAGATTTAGCTACTGAAACTGTTGCTGATTTCAAAACTGTAACGACAAAAGCACCCACTGATTCAGAATTACGTGCTTTAGAATTTGCGTTGAAAATCTGTAAACATACAAAATCAAATACTATCATTTTAGCAAAAGAAGGTCAACTTTTAGCTTCTGGTGTTGGTCAAACTTCAAGAGTAGATGCTTTGAAACAAGCGATTGACAAAGCAGCTGAATTTGGTTTTGATTTACAAGGTTCAGTAATGGCTTCTGATGCTTTCTTCCCATTCCCTGACTGTGTTGAGATTGCACACAAAGCTGGAATTACTGCGGTAGTTCAGCCAGGAGGTTCAATTAAAGACAAAGATTCTGTAGCTTATTGCGATGCTAATGATTTAGCAATGGTAATGACTGGTGTAAGACACTTTAAGCACTAAAAATCAGGAATTTAAAATGATTTTTATAGAACCTCGCTCATGATTTGAGCGAGGTTTTTTGCCTTATTTTAACGAGTAAAATGCAAGCTAAATTTTCATTTCATCAATTCTAGAAAAAAGCCCCATTTTTAGCCCGAATTCTACGCAAAAAACCACAAACGTTAGATGATTTGATAGGTTTTTTGTATTTTTACTTTTTAATTGGAAATAAAGCAAATTGCGTAATTAAAAGACCACGTTACAAAAATCTTCAAAAAATATAAATGAAAATGGAAGAGGTGATTTTGTCGTTTATATAGAAAATATGAACGACCTCTAAGGTCAACCTTCCAAAATCAAATAAAATATGTCAGAATTTCAAGAACCAGAAGAAAACAGTAGAGCAAATTATGATGCCGATAACATACAGGTCCTTGAGGGCCTAGAGGCAGTAAGAAAACGTCCATCCATGTATATTGGTGATACGGGCTTTAAAGGGCTTCATCACTTAATTTGGGAAGTTGTTGATAACTCAATTGATGAGGCGCTTGCGGGTCATTGTGATACGATTAAAGTAACCATCAATACCAATAATTCAATTACTGTTGAAGATAACGGTCGTGGTATTCCAACGGGAATGCACACAAAAGAGAAAAAATCGGCTTTAGAAGTTGTAATGACTGTACTACACGCTGGTGGTAAATTCGATAAAGACACTTATAAAGTATCTGGTGGTTTGCACGGTGTGGGGGTTTCTTGTGTGAATGCGCTTTCTACAGATTTGAAAGTTACTGTTTACCGTGAAGGAAAAGTATTTGAACAAGAATATAAAATAGGTATTCCACAATATGCTGTAAGAGAAATTGGAACAACTGAAAATCACGGAACAACCGTTACTTTCAAGCCGGATGAAACAATTTTTACAGTAACAGAATATAAGTACGAAACCGTTGCAGGTCGTTTACGTGAACTTTCATTCTTGAATGCTGGTATCAAAATTAGTTTGACCGACCTTCGTGATTTAGATGAAAATGGCGAACCTAAAACTGATTTATTCTACTCAGAAGGTGGTTTAAGTGAATTTGTATTGTATTTGGATGCTAGTCGTGATAAAATCATTGAAGCACCAATCTACATGGAAGGTGATAAAAACGGTGTTCCAGTACAAGTAGCGATGATGTACAATACTTCATACACAGAAAATGTAGTGTCGTATGTAAACAACATCAATACTATTGAAGGCGGTACACACGTAGCAGGTTTCCGTGGTGCTTTGACTCGTACTTTGAAAAACTATGCGGATAAATCAGGTGCTTTAGATAAATTAAAAATTGATATTGTTGGAGATGACTTCCGTGAAGGTTTAACGGCGGTAATCTCTGTAAAAGTAGCAGAACCACAATTTGAAGGACAAACCAAAACTAAATTAGGTAACGGTGAAGTTTCAGGTGCGGTTTCTGCAGCGATGTCTGATATGCTAGAATCTTGGTTGGAAGAACATCCAAAAGAAGCTCGTCAGATTGTTGCGAAAGTTGTATTGGCGGCTCAGGCTCGTCATGCTGCTCGTAAAGCTCGAGAAATGGTTCAGCGTAAAACCGTTTTAGGTGGAAACTCTTTACCGGGAAAACTAGCTGACTGTTCTGATAATGATCCACACGTTTGCGAATTGTACTTAGTAGAAGGGGACTCGGCAGGTGGAACAGCCAAACAAGGTCGTAACCGTGCATTCCAAGCAATTTTGCCATTAAGAGGTAAAATCTTGAACGTTGAAAAAGCGCAAGAATATAAGATTTACGAAAGTGAAGAAATCAAGAATATGATTACTGCTTTAGGAGTAAGTTTTGGTAGAGATGGCGATGAAAGAGCCTTGAATACTGAAAAACTACGCTACCATAAAGTAATCATCATGACGGATGCCGATGTCGATGGTTCTCACATTAGAACGTTGATTTTGACTTTCTTCTTCCGTTATATGAAAGATTTATTGGATAAAGGATATATCTACATTGCTCAACCGCCATTGTACCAAGTGAAAAAAGGACAACAAATGGAATATTGTTGGACTGAAACCCAACGTGAGCAAGCTATCAAACGTATTGCTGGTAATGGTAAAGAGGACTCTGTTGGCGTACAACGTTACAAAGGTCTTGGAGAGATGAACGCTGAACAATTGTGGGAAACTACGATGAATCCAGAGACTCGTACTTTGAAACAAGTAACCATTGAATCTGCTGTTGAAGCTGACCATTTGTTCTCAATGTTGATGGGTGATGAAGTACCACCACGTAGAGAATTTATTGAGAAAAATGCCAAATATGCTAAAATTGATGTGTAGTTAATATTAGTCATGATAAAATATTAAACCCACAAGGATTCAAGTTCTTGTGGGTTTTTTGTTGGAATATCTATCAAAACTTTACTTTCCTAAATCTCTAAAATACCTCAACATTTGCCCGTAATCCATACCCATTGCTAGGCTTTGGACAGTCATAGCGATGCGTTTGGTTTTAGTTTCAATAGTTTTTGCTGATTCAATCCATTTACTGTAATAAAATTGGTGACTTTTGGGCATTGCATGAAAAGCTTTTGAGGCAACGACATCATCTTCTAGGCATATTAATAGTTCAGGAGAAATGGTTAACTCACTTTTATCTTCTTCCAAACTTACTTGTACGCTTGCACCTTCAGTTTTTCGAATCCCTTTCCTTATTTGTGCATTAATGGGCAAAATAAAATCGCCCTCACCCATTGGAATAAGAGCGACTAATTTTATCGAAAATTCATCTATTTGACCTTTTACTCTAAAACTTACACGAGTATCCGCTTTGATTTGCTGTGCAATATCCGCTGGTACTTCAAAATAAGTCCAACCAGTTTTTTCTCCTTTCTTATCAAACTTTTGAAGTATCGCTGTGAAAGTAACCATTTTACTTAGTGATTTTTTTAGTTCTTAGTGATTAGAATTGTCTTTAAATTATATGCAATGCTTCCTGAAAATTTTAATCACCAACCACTTAAACTAAACTGTATCTTTTTTAGCAGGTTTTCCAAATTTATTGAAAAGTCCATTGATAACGCTTTTCTTCTGACTTTCTAATAGTTTTTTTGCTTTGTCTGCCGCTGCTTTCTTGATACTATCCGCTGTAGCTTTTGCCTTTGCTTCCATTGCATCTTTGTCTAAAATTTGCGCAGGCAAGGCATCTTTTTTGATATTAAGTTGGTCTAATACTTTGTTTTTGCCTTCATCAATTTGTGCTTGCAAAGTAGCTTTGGCAACATCTTTTAAAGAATTGGCAGTACTACTTCCTTTAAAACCAAAAGCTGGGTTTTTGAGTGTTCCACCTAACTGTAAATCAAATTTTACTCTATCTGTTCCTTGAAGATTTTTACCTGTCCATTTTTGAAATACATTGCCAAAAGCTTCGCCAATTTTGCCAGAAGGTACATCTAAAAGTAAATTATAATCCATTGAACCCGTTAAACCATGGCGACCGCTGGCGGTGATTTTATAATCTTCAAATTTAATATCAAATGGTTTTACGCCAAATGTTCCATCTTTTATTTCAAATTGCATTAATAAATTACTCAATTTGGTATCTTTTAATTTAGCAATTTTCGTAGTTTCTACCAATTTCTGAACCAAAGGATTACTTTCTGAAATAGTAGCTTGTAAAATTTTCATCAAGCCATCGCCAGTCAAAGAATTGATTTTTGGCATCATATCTTGTCCTAATTCTCCACCGATTTGTAATTTAGAAGTTACATTGCCAATTAAATATTGCGCTACTGGCATCAAGGATTTTACGATATTTAGATGTTGATAAGCCTGAGCAATTTCAATGTTTTCAAGATTCAAGGCGAAGTCAAATAAAGGATGTGCTAAATTGGAAGTATTGTAAGTTCCGCTCGTCGTGAATTTCCCTCCCAAAGATTGAAAAGCCACGTTTTGCATTTTTACTGCGCCATTTCCTACGACTAAAGCACCTTTGATATTTTGCATTTTCATCTGACTATACAGTGCTTCTCCAATATCCGAATCCATCACCAACTCAATATTTTTAGGAATTTCAACTACTTGTAACGGCTGTGTAGTTCCTCCAGCAGTAGTAGTTTTTGGACTATCCGTCATCCATTCATTCACATTGAATTTATTCGATTTTACGTTCATTTTACCTTTTACAGTTCCGTTGTTCAAGGCATAATCCATGTAATTGGTAAATGTTCCATCTGCCACAAAATCACTTGTTCCTAAGAAACCCTTTGCATTTGTTACTTTGATGGCTGTTGGTGTGAAAGTCATGTCCGCAGAAGTAACTTTTACTCCTTGTGGGTATTCCTTTGATACAAATTCAAAATTTTGCATGGTTGCTTTTCCAGAAGTAGGCAAACTAGCATAACGTTTTGCTTTCACGTCCGACATTTTTCCTTTGGTTTCTATATCTGCATCAATTTTTCCTTTCAAAGTCATGTCAGTCAAAGGATAGATTTTGGTCATTTTGGTTAAATCTATTTTTCCCTTTGCTTTAATATCCCAATTGTAATTTTCAAAGTTTTCAATTACTCCATTAGCCGTAAAAGGTTCGCCATCTAAAACCATTCTCATCTCCGTAATGGCCAAACGAGTAGAAGCTAAAGCAGCGTTGGTATTCACTAAATTGGCTTTAACATTAAGGTCTTGAATGGGTTGTGGAAATTGGTCCGACTTAATGTATCCGTTCGCTAAACTCATTACTGCATTTACTTGTGGAAATGCTTTTGTCAGTGAATCATAAGTACCTTTTGCTTTTAAATCCATGCTGTAAAGTCCACGCATTTCTAAGCCTTTCATCGGGAAAATTTGCCCAATTTGTTGTAAATCAATTTTCGCAACCACATCCGCATCTACTTTTGATTTTCCCAAACCTTCTATCAAAGCACGTGCATTGATAGGGTTTTTGCCCAAATTCATATTGAATTTCTTGATGTTCAATACCGAATTATTCAGGTCGTTTGTGCTATTACTTGCTTTAAAATCAAGGTTAATTCCAGTAACTGCCGTTGGTAAATTGGGATATTGGAACATGGCATTTTCTACCAATAAATTGAAGGCATAAGTAGGAAATGAAGTAGGATTCATCGTTCCTTTTACAAAACCATTAAATTGTACATTTCCATCAGCATCAACATCTTTGAATTTATCTGTGTAGATATTTGGGACTAATGAAAGTAAGTTTTTGAAAGTGTTTTCTGGCGAAGAATAGGTAATGTCTAAAACAATATTTGAAGTATCGGGCATGGCTACTGAGCCATCAAAATTCAAGGTGAAATCATTGATTTTCCATGAATTTTTAGTAAAAGAATACTTGCTTTTTGCTTGGTCAATATTGATTTTCATATCAGCCGACAATGTTTTGTCGTGCAAATATTCTGTTCCTCCGTAACTGATAGATGCTTTTTCAACCTGAGTATTGGTCGTCAAATCATAGATTTCAGCACCAATATTTCCAGAACCTTCATGTGTAATGTTTTGAAGTAATACAAAAGTGTTCTTCAGTCTATCATCATAAGTAATTTGTCCGTTGGTCAACTTCCATGATTCAATTCCGACATTAAAATTACTTTTGGTTTTTGTCTCTTCTTGCTGAACTTGTAGCGAATCTGTTCTATAAATATCATAATTGGCAGAGCCATCAGGCAATACTTTAACCAAGATTTTAGGGCTGTCAATTGCGATTGAGTTAATGGCAACTTTATCGCCAGAAATAATTGATTTTAAATCGGCTGCTAAAGAAAATTCCTTCGCTTGTATCAACGTATCACTTGCAAATGGGGAATATCCAACCACACCAAAGTCTGTTAAAGAAATGGTTAATGAAGGAAAATGCTTGAAAAAAGATAAATCAAAATCATTATAATAAACTTTTGCCTTTACTTTTTTCTGAATTTCTTCGTTGACTTTTGCTTGAATTGTATCCTTAAAAAAGAAAGGCACTGCAAAAAGCACGACAGCAAATAAAGTAATAATCGAAACTAGAATGATTAAGGCTTTTTTCATGGTTTGGGGAGACTTTAGGATTTTAAGACTAAAAGACTTTAGGAATGACTTGAAGACTTAAAGACTAGAGGACTTAGGGACTAGAAACATTAGATTATAGATTTGAAGACTTTAATATTAAGTTTCCAAATCCACAGACAAATCCTTAGTCCTTTTAATCATTTGTCCTTAGGTTTAGTCCTTAAATCTTAAAGTCTTACAGTCCTCAAGTCTTATCATTAAATCACCAACTTTTCAATCAATAAAATCAAAATATGAATTACTTTAATATGTACTTCTTGAATACGGTCGGCATAGCCGAAATGTGGAACTCTGATTTCTACATCAGCTTGTCCATCTAATTTCCCACCGTCTTTCCCAGTAAGTAATACAATTTTCATGCCTTTGACTTTAGCCGCTTCAACCGCCTTGATAATATTGGCAGAATTCCCACTTGTAGAAATACCCAACAAAACATCCCCTTTATTTCCTAAACCTTCTACAAAACGAGAAAAAATATGGTCAAAACCATAATCGTTACTTACACAAGAAATATGAGAAACATCTGAAATCGCAATAGCAGCTAAAGAATGACGGTCGTCACGATAGCGACCAGATAACTCTTCTGCAAAGTGCATGGCATCACAATGTGAGCCACCATTTCCGCAAGAAATTATTTTGTTTCCAGAACGAATGGCATCCGCCATTATTTGGGCAGCAGCTTGAATATCAGCAAGATTTTTTGGATTAGCAATAAAGTTTTGAAGTACTAATTGTGCTTCGTTGAGTTCTTGTGCAATAATATCAATCACGAATTTTTCTATGTTTATTTTAATATCAATCAAAATTACGAAACATTATTATAAATCTTGTAGCAAGGGCTGAAATAGAAAAGGCTTCGCCGAAACGAAGCCTTATTATATTGTTTATTATGCTTAGTAATCTCCGCCAGCTCCACCGCCGCCGAAGTCACCACCACCAAAACCGCCGAAGTCGAAACCTCCACCACCACTACTTTCTCCGCCAGAGTGTCCACCACCAAAACCTCCACCAGTGAAAATGATTGGTCCGCCCCAACCGCCACTGTTAAAACCGCCGCCACCGCCACCACGTCTGTTGCGTGAAGCAATGATTAAAACGATAATTACGATGATAAATACAATGAACAAGAAACCAAAACCTCCACCATCATCTTTCTCATCTGCTTTAAATTCACCAGAAGCTCTTCTCATCATTTCTGTTGTGGCTTCATCCAAACCTTGGTACCATAAACCTGCTTTGAAATTGGGTGAAAGTGTTCGATTGATGATTCTTTTAGCAATGGCATCCGTAATGGTTGCTTCCATGCCACGCCCTGTTACGATTCTGATTTTACGAGTTTCTGTTGCCCATAGAAGTACCAAACCATTGTTTTTGTCTTTCTGACCAACGCCCCAATCTTTCGCAATTTTCATGGCAAAATCATAAGGGTCAGATTCTCCTGTGTTTTTTACAATTACAATGGTTAATTGTGTTGAGGTCGAATCGGCATAACCTCTGAGTTTTTGTTCTAATGATTCTCGTTCTGGACTGGTCAAAATATTCACGTAATCGTTCACTAATCTTTGTGGACTAGGTTTGGCTGGAATATTTTGTGCAATTACAAGCGAATGAACCGACAATAGTGAAAAACTAAAGAGCGTCCAAAGTATATAAATTGAAAATTTCTTAAACATCTTCATAAAGAAATCCCTTCCTTCACAGAAAAGGTTTGGGCTTATTTAGCCAAACGAAATTTCGTCTGGCAATTCGTTTGTATCGTCTTTTTGATAAGGGAAGTAATGTTTTAGCTGTTCGCCAGCTAAATGAATTGCTTTGATGAATCCCTCGGTAAAAAGTCCTTGAGAAAAATGACTTTTCAATAATTCTTTGGTCGATTCCCAGAAGTCATCAGGCACTACTTTGTCAATTCCTTTATCGCCAATTACTGCAAATTTTCGGTCTTCAACTGCCAAGTAAAAAAGTACACCATTTTGTTGTGCAGTGTTGGTCATTCCAATTTCTTTAAATACTTCTTTGGCTCTATCTAACACGTTTGGCTTGGGACAATTCTTCTCGATATGCAATCGGATTTCTCCAGAACTATTCAATTCTGCTGCCTGAATTGCCTTGACAATCTGTGCTTTCTGTACTTCATTAAAAAAGTTCTGAGGCATGTCTATTTAGTGAATTAGTGAGTTGTGAATTAGTGATTTTTTTATTGAGTGATTGAGTGAATTGTGAGTTAGTGATTTTTTTAATGAGTGATTGAGTGGGTCACTGAATTAGTGATTATTATAAAACATATTTTCACTAATTCACAATTCACTAATTGATAACTCACAACTCAAAAAAATCACTAACTCACTCAATCACTAATTCACTCAATAAAAAAGGCGAAAAGCGAAAATTTATCTTGTTTTCTGCTTTTCGCCTTGTGCTATTTCATCGAAAAACTATTTTCCAAAATCAACAGTTGGAGCTTTTGATGCACCAGCGTCAGCTTCAAAATAGCCTTTGGTTGTGAATCCTGAAAAACTTGCAATTAAGCTGTTCGGGAAAGTAACAATTTTGTTGTTATAACCTTTTACAGTATCATTGAAACGGTCACGTTCTTCTTTGATACGATTCTCTGTACCTTCTAATTGTGACTGTAGTTCAGAGAAATTTTCAGTGGCTTTCAATTCAGGATATTTCTCTGCTACGACCATTAAACGAGATAACGAACCTGACAATTGGCTTTGAGCCTCTTGATATTTCTTCATATTTTCAGGGGTTAAATCCTTTGCGTCTAATTTAATTTGTGTAGCACCTGAACGAGCGTTGATAACATCGGTAAGTGTTTGTTTTTCAAAGTTTGCTACTCCTTTTACTGTATTTACCAAAGTTGGAATCAAATCTGCACGACGTTGATAAGCAGTTTGTACTTTCGCCCAAGATGCTTCAACCTCCTGATTTTCTGTCGCCATGCCGTTTCTGACACCAATACCCCAGAATAACAATAATGCGGCAACACCTAATCCAATAAGAAGTCCTTTTGACATAGTTTTAATTATTTAATGTGAATATGTGATGTATTACAAAGGTAAAATAATTATACCACTCTGTAAAACTGTTTCAAATGTAGATATTTTTTCAGCGCCTGCATTACTTCTATGCTGAATATTTGTTTTTTGATTTTGAACGGTCAAAAACCCTTTTCATTTATTTTTTGATATTCCATTTCCTTACATCAACTATCGCTTTTGGGTAATCTACTCCAATCGTTACTTGGTATTTCCTTTGTTCTTCGGCGGTCAATAATGCCACTGCATGTACTTTTTCGGCAGGAACATCGGCTAAGACTGGCAACCAAAATTTTACATACTCGCCTTTGGGGTCGTAGTTATGGGCTTGTTTCAGAATATTAAAATAACGGTTTTCACGTGGGTCATTGCCAATGCCAGCCACGTAAAGCCAATTTCCCCAGTTAGAGCAAACGTCGTAATCTATCAGTTGGCTTTCAAACCAAGCCGCTCCCCAACGCCAATCTATTTGTAAATCTTTTACCAAAAAACTCGCTACATTTTGTCGTCCACGGTTCGACATAAAACCCGTTGCCAACAATTCTTTCATATTGGCATCAATCAAAGGAACGCCCGTTTCGCCCAATCGCCATTTTTCAAAAATACTTGTATGCTGTTTCCAAACAACCTCTTTGCCTTGAATACCCTTTTCAAAAAAGATTTTGTTGCCATACTTCAAAGCCACAAAACGGAAATAATCTCGCCAAAGTAATTCAAAAATCAACCAATAAGTAGAATCATTTTGTGTGCGTTCGGCTTCATATTTTTTTACTTGTTCGTAAATATATTTTGGCGAAATACAGCCATTTGCCAGCCAAAGCGAGAATTTAGAAGAGTAATCCAAACCCAACATTCCATTGCGAGTTTCTTTATATACTTTTAGCAAGTCTTTTTGCCAAAAATATTCCTCCAATCTTTTTAGGGCTTCGTCTTCGCCACCTTTGTACAATTGTTGATTTGTTTTGAGAAAATCAAGCTTTGGTAATTCACCAATGTTAATCGTGTTAGAGAAATTAAGATTTTTAGGAATCGGGAAAGTACTTCTTACTTTGGTCGCTTTTTCTACTTGGTTTCTAAACTGGGTGAAAATATTAGGCAAATTTTCAATCTCCATGGGCAAAACATCCAAATGATAGAGCGTAGCTTGCCAGAAAAACTTCATTTTGATGCCTTCTTTTTTCAAAGTAACTTCTACCGAAGTATCTGTATCCGTTTCTTCTGAAGTTACTTCTTCCGAAACAAATACTTCATCAATCAACAACTCTTTCGCTAATTGTGGAATGATTTCTTCGGGATGCCCAATCCTGATAATTAAGTTTGAGCCAATACTTTGGAGGTTTTTACGAAGATTTTCAAGTGATTCAACAAGGAATTGAGTACGCAAATTGCCAGTTTTTGGAAAGCCCATTGGCATTTCTTGGAACATTCTTGGGTCAAGAACATAAAGCGGAAATACTTGAGCCGTTTTTTGTGATGCCTTGAACAAAGCTTCATGGTCGTGAACACGTAAATCGTTGCGAAACCAAAGGAGTATTTTCATGAAATTTAAAATTGCGAAAATCGGCAATAGTTTTGAGAATGATTGAGCAAAACTCGAAAACAGTATCAGGGAATTGTATATTAATAGCTAAATTGTATCAACTAATAATTGGGCTGAAAGTTTTTGAAGAGGGGGGAAAGAGAAAGGTTTTAGTAAGTAGAGAAAACCTACTGTCAATTAGAGTTATGCTTTGGTGAATTGAAAATGCTATTAAATAACAAATATTTGATTTAATGAAAAAAAAGCTCTTTATCCTACTATTTTTATTTTTAACAATAAAAAACACTTCCTTTTCTTTTCAGTCTCAAGACCTCCATCATTACTATAAAAGTAGTATTGATACTACAAAAATTGAGAATGATTTTCTTTTAATAAATTTATTAAAAGAAAACCTTTCATTTGAGTACTTGATGAAATCTTCTTTCTCAAAAAAAAGGAGGTTTAAAAACAACATTTATGATATAAAAATCAAGAATTATGAATGGACATTTTCAAATAACATCGATAAAGTTAAATACTTAAGTGCATCAGGGAATAAAATATTATTATATGCTTTGATTAAATCTCCTAATTTTTTAATTGGTGAAAAAATATCTGTAGGCAACTTAAAATCAATTATAGCACAAAAATTAAAAGTCTCAACATTATCAGATTTAGTAATAATTTCTGATATTGAAGGGTCTGGTCAAATAATATTATCCTTCAAGAATGAATATTTAAACAAAATTGAATACCAAGTGTTGTATTTGGATTAATAAAACTCAAAATTAAAATTGTAAGCAGTCTTTATAATAAATTGTGTCTGATAAAAATAAAAAATCTACTTAAATTTAAACTGACACAGTTCGGTGAATAGACTCGTGAACAGACTCGTTTGGTGACCTATTTGATGATTCCCGAGAGATGTTTTATGTCATTGAAGACCTATTTTGTGATTCCTGAGAGATATTTTGTGTCATCGAAGAGATGTAATGTGATTCCCGAGAGATATTTTGTGTCATCGAAGACCTATTTTGTGATTCCCGATAGATGTTTTATGTCATCGAAGACCTATTTTGTGATTCCTGAGAGATATTTTATGTCATCGAAGACCTATTTTGTGATTCCTGTGAGATGTTTTATGTCATCGAAGACCTATTTTGTGATTCCTGAGAGATGTTTTATGTCATCGAAGACCTATTTTGTGATTCCTGAGAGATATTTTGTGTCATCGAAGACTTATTTTGTGATTCCTGAGAGATATTTTGTGTCATCGAAGGCATAGTTTGTGATTCCTGAAACATAGGACGAGTTAGACGCTCTTTTCAATTTAGGATGTAGGAAAAACCTAAGACCAGTTCCAAATTTAAAAAAGTAATGCAAAATAAATTCAAACCCTTATTTGATTTAAACAGAAATGGAAAGAAAAATTATTGAAGAACTTATTGTAGCAAGAAAGTTAGAGGAAGAATCAGATTATGATTTGTATTTAGAAATTAATGACCAAATCCATGTTGAAAGAAAAATATATCCATTAGAAGTCTATCTTTATGGTTTTGATGACAGTGTATTAGGCGATTCTTTTATATTTAATTATTATGAGTGGATTTTTTTCGGCTTACAAGAAGAGCCATTTAATATTAAAGAAAAATTATTTCTAGAAACATTAGTAAATAATATTGATATATTTATTCCACATGCTAATGAATGGTACTGTTCAATTGTGAATTTACTTCTATATCATTACAAAGAAAGCCCTTATAATTTTTTTATAGAAAGTCTAAGTAAATTACCTGAAGAACAATGTGTTAAAATTGGTGAGATTTTAAATAGTTCAGAAAAGGAATATTTTATTTATGATGACAAAGGTAGGGTTGAGCAGGAGTATCAGAGGATTGTAGATTTTTGTTTTAGTAAGTAGTTTTTGTTAAGACTCCTACTGGTCTTAGGCTCTCCTAAGACCTAAAACAGAGAAGAGCGTTACGCTCGAAATTGCCTAATGAGAAGATTGAAAAGCTTTAATATTCCTGAATCAAACAGCAAGCGTGACACTCTTTACAATTTAGTCCGTAGGGGAAATCCTTTCTACGACTAGTTTTTCCCTCAATCAAAGCCCATTCAATCCCCAGTTATAATTAACAAATTGAATTTTGCCATCTGCGGGCATTTTTACTTTGGCGTATTGATTAACAAAAGCTTGTAAGGACATTTTCTTGGTGAAATCGCCTTTGTACCAATCAAAAATACTTGACAGATTTGCTCCTTTGGCCGAGACTACATTTTTCTTGTTGTCATTCAAGAAATCTATGGCTTGGTCGGTTAATTGTTCGTCGAGTGCGGTGGCGGTAAAGGCTTCATTTCTTAGTTTTGGACAAGAAATCGCTGCACAAACTAAAGCAAAATGAATGCGTGGTTCATCAAATTTTTTACGGATAATACCATTTTCAATATCATTCAAATCAAATTTCTTCCCCATCAAATTGATGAATTTTATATCCCAAGGAGAATTGATATAAGTAATGTTTACTTTAACAATGTCCTTGATACTTTTCAGAGGATAATTTCTTAGAATCAGTTGTACCGTAAAAGCATTGTAGGCATTAATCCAATAAGCCAATTGCTCATCTTTCGTCCACGTTTTTTCGTTGGGTGTGTTTTTTGATAGCATTTCCAAATACTTATTCAGAGCAACAGAATCTTTTTGAAAAGCCTTATAATTCACCATGCCGTTGGTATTTACATACTTTTTAAGCAAAGTCGTCCAAGCATCATGACTCACAGGCTTTGCATCCGAATTTGGAACATTTGAATTAAAACAACTCGCAGAAATAGTAAAAATTGTAGCAAGAATAATGAGTAATTTCATAGTTTTTTTGGGATTGTTAAAATACTCTTTCATGATAAAGAGTAAAACAAATGTAATAAAATTGGCTTATTCATAATACTCATGGCATGACTAATTACATTATTCTGAGCATCAAATCATTCAGTCAGTCATGCTATGAGTGGACACTCCCTTGTAATTATCCCTCACAAAACAAAACCACTTCCCAACGAAAAGCCCATTTCCATTTGATAGAAAAACGAGTGAAACCTGCTTGCTGAATGATGTTTTCTAAATCTGATTTTCGGAAGGCTCGCCATACTGAAAGCTTGGCGTCGTTTTTTACTAAGTACGATTTTAAGAATAATTTGGTAATCCAAGCGATGGAATGATAGGCAAACCAATGTCGGTGAATGTCGTTAATCACAATCGCCACACGACTTTGCTGTTTGAGTTGTTGGAGTAATTTTACTAAACTTTCGTCATCAAAATGATGGCAAAAGAGCGTCATCGTAACAATATCAAAAGAATGTTCTTGAAATTCTCTCGCAAAAATATTTTGATGTAAATACGTTATTTCTGGGAATTGAGCGGTTCTTTTTTGGGCAAATTCAATCATGAAATCGTTGGCATCAAAGCCAATCAGTGTTGTTTTTAATTGCTTTTTTCTTGCCCATTTAGCAATTACCATCAGCATATCACCTCCGCCACAGCCTAAATCTGCTATTTTATAAGTACTTTGTGTTGGCTTTGAAGCCTTTAGAACAGTTTCCAATCCGCTAATCGTTACTTGGTTTCCGCCCAAGTATTGATTGATGATTGCCAATTCTTCCAAATTCTGACGGAGGGCATCGTTATCTAAATCTAAGTCGTCAATCAGTTCTTTTTCGGTACTTCTAAATGATAAATCTGGCATATCTTTGTTGGTGAATACTCGTTTAAAGTTTATGAGATTAAAGTTTGAGGTTTATGAGATAATCATATCCATGAGCTAAAGTAAAAGTAGTGTAATATATTTAATTTCCTTAAAACATGAATTTAGATTTAACTGATAAGAACGCCATCGTATGTGGCAGTACGCAAGGGCTTGGGCGAGCTTCGGCTATTGAGTTAGCTTTACTTGGAGCAAACGTAACCTTGGTCGCTCGCAATGAAAGCACACTCAAAGAAACTCTTAAAAGCTTGGATAGTTCAAAAGGACAGCAACATACTTATTTTGTCGCTGATTTTTCTAAACCAGAAGAAGTAAAAGCTGGGATTGAAAAACATCTTGCGGCAAATCCAAATGTTCATATTTTAGTCAATAATACGGGCGGACCAGCAGGAGGAGCGATTTTAGAGGCTAAGATTGAAGAATTTACACAAGCTTTTTCTAATCATTTAATCTGTAATCATATTTTGGTGCAAGCTTGTGTGCCTAGCATGAAATCAGCAGGCTTTGGCAGAATCATCAATGTGATTTCTACTTCGGTAAAACAACCCATCAATGGCTTGGGTGTATCAAACACTACTCGTGGAGCGGTGGCTTCTTGGTCAAAAACTTTGGCAAATGAATTAGGACAATTCAGTATTACGGTGAATAATGTCTTGCCGGGTTATACCAAAACTGCAAGATTAGACTTTGTCGTAAATGCCAGAGCCAATGCGGCTGGTTTGGAAAAAGAAGAGATGGAAAAAGTATTTCAATCGGATATTCCAGCAGGAAGATTCGGCGAAGCAGAAGAATTTGGAGCAGCGGTAGCCTTTTTGTGCAGTCCCGCCGCTGCTTATATCAATGGCGTGAATTTACCTGTGGATGGAGGAAGATTAACTTGTATGTAATCTTGATTTATCCGAAGTATCAATACCAAACTTGGTCTAGTCTTCCCAGATATTCAAAACCTTTATTTTCTACTAAAATTACTTGTAAATCATCTCCTACATTCGGGTACATCGCCAATTGATTTAATGAAGTAATTGGTTGCCAAAGAACTTCTAAAGCAGAGGTTTCTTTGGCATTCAGTATCGGAGTTCCCTCAATAATGCTAGCTTTAAAAACACAGTGTAATACATCTGTTTTTTGTTGTGGCAAAATTACTTCGCCAGCCACCAGCATTTCTCCAATGGCAATTTGTATGCCTAATTCTTCTTGTAATTCTCTGATAAGCGTATCTGTAAGCGTTTCGCCAGCATCTACATTTCCACCGGGCAGATTAAAAACATCGGTATCGCCGTAACGATAACGCATTAATAATACCTTTTCATTTTCTATAATGGCTACACTTGGACGTACTTTCATAGGAGTATATAAGTAATAGTTCTGAATTGTGAATGATGAGTTGTGAATTTAAAATTGGTGTTTAAATTTTCTTCGCATTAATGGTTTTGATTTGGTTATTGTTGAAAATAACCAATTTGCCGTTGTTCTTTTTTTTATTTTCAATCATTTTTTTCGATGAGATTTTCAAACCCTCAACGATTTTATCTTGTAACGCTAAAATTTCATTCTTTTCCATTTTGAATACTTTTAAATTTTTGAAAGTCTATTATTTCAGCTTCTTCATCTTTTACTTTTTTCATAACTAAAATAGGCATTCTATCTGAGTTATCAAAAAGCATTGTATTGTCGCACAAAGGCAAGTAAATTTCAAAAAGATTTTTAAGACCACGTTCATAGCGTCTTTCAATAACATCTTCTGGAATATTATGTCCTCCTTCACTTACTCTAATTTTCACTCTTTGTTTAGCAAGTTCTGGGCTTTCCAACCAAAAAAATAGCAGTGTAACAAAGTATCCTTTCTCTTGTGCCTTTTTAATTGTTTTAGCATAAGCCTTTGATGAAAGTGTAGTTTCTAGTGCGAAATCAACATCCTTTGCTAACAATTCATCAATTCTATTTAGCATTATTTTCCCAGCTTCAAGGCTTACTTTTTCTGGTTGAAATGGAGATAATCCTTTGGCTATTTCATCAGCGTTAATAAATTCTTTACAATCAAGAACATTAGGTAAAATATAAAATGATGCAGTTGTTTTTCCTGCTCCGTTACATCCCGCAATGATATATAGATTTTTAGATGTCATTCATTTAAAGTCTTAATATCCAAAAGTGATTATGGGGGTTAAAGAATATCTCATTGTCTATACTTCACAAACATAAAACTTAAACTTTCAATTTATATGAAAACCTCGCAAAAATCTTTAATAATCGCTATTTCATTATTTATGCTTTCGGCACTTTCTTCTTGTTTTGTTCATATAGAAGACCCTCTTCCTGCTTATTACGAACAGCATGATTATTATTATTTGAAAAACTTCGACCAAATAAAAATGGGAAATGGCTTTCACGTAAATGTAATTCAAGGAAATTCTTATCGCATTGAAGTCATCGGCGATGAAACCGACCTTGATGAATTAAATGTATATGTTCGTAACGGTACTTTGTTTGCCGAATATGTAAATTACAGAAATCGTAGATATAACGCTGTGATAAATATTACAATGCCAAGTTTAAGAATGGTTGATTTTTCTGGGGCAAATAATTCATACATCGAAGGTTTTTCTTCAAAAAATTTGAACATTTATTTGTCGGGATCTTCGCAATTAAAAACAGAATTAGATGCTCAGAATCTGTTTTTTGATGTTTCAGGGGCTTCGCAATTATCAATGTATGGCGACGGAGAAAAAATTATCGGTACAGTTTCTGGCGCATCTCAAGTAAATAATTTCAATTTTATTACAGACGAACAAAATTTAGATGTTTCAGGAGCGAGCAGAGTAAGAGTAAATACGATAAGATTCCTAAGAGTATCTGCTTCTGGGGAAAGCAATGTGCGCTACCGAGGAAATCCTACACTTGAAAGAAGTACTTCTGGAGGCAGCGTAATTGAACGAGATTAAATTTAATTTCTAAACCAAATCGTAAAAAGGGGCAATATATTGTTGCTCCTTTTCTATTTTTGGGGCTGTATCCAATTTTCAATCGTTCGTACTCATGCCAAGCATCAAAGATATTACCAATTATTTAGAGCAACTCGCCCCACTGGCTTATCAAGAAAGTTATGATAATGCAGGATTAATTGTTGGTTCTCCACAAACTACAGTTTCTGGTGTACTTGTTACGCTTGATTGTACCGAAGAAATTATTCATGAAGCCATAAAAAGAGATTGTAATTTGATTGTGGCACATCATCCAATTGTTTTCAAAGGTTTAAAACGCTTCAATGGAAAAAATTATGTAGAACGTGCGGTAATGCTCGCCATCAAAAATGATATTGCTATTTATGCTACACATACAAATTTGGACAGCGTAAAAGGTGGTGTAAATTTTATGATTGCTGAAAAATTAGGCTTGGAAAATGTAAGAATCCTTTCACCTAAAAAGCAAATCTTAAAGAAATTAGTCACTTTTGTGCCAACTGAAAATGCTTCAAAATTGCTAGAAGCACTTCATGAAGCTGGTGCTGGACAAATCGGTGAGTATAAAAATTGCAGTTTTTCGGTAGAAGGCACGGGAAGATTTACGCCTTCGGGTAATGCGAATCCAGTAATTGGTACTTTGAACGAAGCCGAAGAAGTAATAGAAAATAGGATAGAAGTAATTTTTGATGCTCATCAAGAATTTAAAATTATCAAAGCACTAAAATCTGCTCATCCTTATGAAGAAGTAGCCTATTATGTCAGTGTCCTTGAAAACGAAAATCAAGAAGTTGGTTCTGGTGTAGTGGCAACATTAGCAGAATCTTTATCTGAAATTGACTTCTTAACAATGCTGAAAAGTAAAATGGCATTAAAAGTGATTCGTCACACGCCATTGTTAGGCAAAGAAATTAAGAAAGTTGCTCTTTGTGGAGGAGCTGGCGGATTCTTATTGAAAGACGCAATTAATCAAGGAGCAGAGGTTTTTATTACCGCAGATTACAAGTATCACGAGTTTTTTGATGCCGAAAATCAAATTATTATCTGTGATATAGGACATTATGAGTCAGAAGTTTATACAAAGGAGTTAATTGTTAGGTATTTGTCTGAAAAATTTAGTAATTTTGCGGTTCTCAAAAGTCAGGTCAATACAAACCCTGTACAGTATTTTTGATTTTGTTATCAGTGATTCGTGATTGGTTCAAATTGATTAATTATCTTTCCTTGAAAATGCAGGATAATTAGTCCATCTCAACTAATAACTTAATACCGATAGCGGTTACACAGATAAAACCGAATAAAACCAATGGCAGCAGTAGCAACCGAAACAACCATTGCTCAGAAATTAGAAGCTCTTTTGAAGCTTCAAAACATAGATTCAGCCTTGGATGGCATCAAAAAGATGCGAGGCGATTTACCCGAAGAAGTACGTGATTTGGAAGATGAAGTTGCTGGTATCGAAACCCGTATTAGCAAATTCAACAAAGAAATCGCTATTTTGGAAGAAGACATTACAAAAAACCGTAATGCTAAAAAAGAAGCTGAAAAGTTGGTAAATAAGTACAAAGACCAACAAATGAATGTGCGCAATAACCGTGAGTATGATGCAATCTCGAAAGAAATTGAATTGCAACAACTTGAAATGGAATTGGCTGACAAACGTACTCGTGAATTTGAATTCAAGATTTTGAATAAAAAAGACGATGTTTCTGAAACAGAAACTCGTTTGAATACTCGTAAAAAAGACCTTGATGCAAAAAAGAAAGAATTAAATGTTTTGATTGCTGAAAGCGAAGAAGACGAACAAAAATTAATGAACAACCGTGACAAGGCTGTGAAATTTGTTGAAGAACGTTTATTACGCCCTTACGATAAATTGCGTGGAAATTATCCAAATGGTTTAGCAGTTGTTTTAGTAAAACGTGGTGCTTGTGGAGGTTGTTTTAGTGCAGTTCCACCACAGCGTCAGGCTGACATCAAAGACAAGAAAAGAATTATTGTTTGCGAACACTGTGGACGTATTTTGGCAGACGTTGAAGACATCGTTTTCATCTCTAAGAAATAAGCCCTTTTGGTTTGCAAGACAAAAAGCCCGTAACCTCAACGTTATGGGCTTTTTTCATGTTGGTTAATCAGGATGATTTAGTCTGATTGCCAACAATTTGCCTTAAATATTATTGCATAAATTCCGTTTATACAATAATCAACGCATTCAATGACACAAATTCCTCCAAACCATATTGATAAGATTCAGCTTTGGTTGAGAAAATACTCTTCAAAGAAAATTCATCTTACTTTTTGGATGACTTTTTTGTTGATAACTACTTCGGGAAAAGCTTCAGATTTCGAAATGAATAGCGCCATGCAAAAAGCCTATTCTGAAATATTGAAAATGAAAATTGCCAATGGAAGAAGTATTTTAGCACATGATAAATCAGTAAATGGCGTAAATATTTATCTAAACAGTTATGCCGATTTAATAGAATTGATGATTACGGAAGATAAATTTCTCTATGAAAAATTTATCAATCATCAAGATGAACGGATTGATTTGATTGAAAATCTTGACAAAAAATCGCCTTACTTTCGTTTTTTATTGGCAGAACTTCATTTGCATTCAGCTTTTGTAAAACTAAAATTCGGACATGAAACCAAAGGAAGTTGGGAAATTATTAAAGCCTACAAATTACTGGATGCCAATGCCAAAGAATTTCCTAATTTTTTACCCAATCAAAAATCTCTCGGTTTATTGCATATCTTAATTGGCTCTACTCCCGAAAACTACCAATGGGTAATTAAACTGATTGGGCTAAAAGGAAATATTAAACTCGGATTGAGTGAATTACAAAATGTGATTCATAAAGACAGTGTTTTTAAAGAAGAAGCACAATTTTTAGATTATGTCGTTCACGCTTATATCCTGAAATTCAATCCTAAAAAATTAAATGAGTTTCAGCAATTTATTAGCCAACATCAAGATAATTTACTCTTTCAGTTTTTTGGCGTAACTACTTTTATGAAAGAAGGAAAAAGTGAAATCGCTTTTAACATTCTTGAAAATAGACCAGAAAGTAATGAGTACTTGTCTTTCCCATTCCTTGAATATCTTAAAGCAGATATTTTATTGCAGAAAGGGCAATATCAATTGGCATCAAAAGGTTTTCAAAGTTTTTTAGCTCATTATAAAGGTTTTAACTTTGTGAAAGATACTTATTACAAAATCTTTTTAAGTTATTGGTTGAATAATGAAGATGCTAAAGGAAGAGTATTTTTAGAAAAAGTAAAATTAGTAGGCGAAAATATTGTTGAAGCCGACAAAGCTGCGACCAAATTTGCAGAAAACTTTTTAGCATTAAATCCTAAAAAACCGATTAGTCAGAAAGTACTGATGAAAGCTCGTTTGGCATGTGATGGCGGTTTTTATGACAAAGCTTTGATGATTTTGGAGAAGTACTCCGAAAGTAATTTTGAACAAATTCAAGACCGAATGGAATTTAACTACCGAAAAGGAAGAATTTTTCAACTGTCAAACAATATTCTACAAGCAATTCCTTTTTATGAACGTGCAATTGTTTTATCAGCACAGCAAATTGTTTCTTTTGGTGCCAGTTCGGCTTTACAATTGGGCTATATTTACCAAGCAAAAGGCGAAAAACTAAAAGCAAAAAGCTATTTTGAAAAAGCTATTTCTTACAAAAAACACGAGTACAAAAATTCTATCGACAACAAAGCAAAAGCGGCTTTGAATGAATTAGGATACTGAGGAGTGTAGAGTTTTGAGTTTGGAATGCGGAGCTTCAAACTACAAAAATTAGATTAGTTGAGAAGACTATCCCCGCTGATATTACAGATTAAAATCTGTGAGGTAATGAAATGGTATCGTTTAAGATGTGTTGTTCTCAGAAGTAAAAAAAATAAAATATTATAACAAAATAATAAGCCACAAGCTATAAAACCTAACAATCAAATTCATGAAACTACTTAAGCTATTTTTATTAATCCTTACTTTTCAGTTTATTAATTACGCTGCTAAAGCTCAAGCCATTAGTTATTACCCTTTCAATAGTCAATTGTCGATTGCTACCAATCCAACCAAAGTAGTTTGGATGGATTTTCGTTTTCAGATGAATTCTTTTACTTCTTCATTGAATACAGAACCCGCATTGATGGTTAACCTTGGTTACACTAAAAATGCCTTTATTTATGCGGGCGGTGGAGTAAACTTTGGAATTGTAGCTTCTATTGTTGATAATCAAGACGTCGTAAAAGGTTATTTCGGAAGTGTTGGGATGCGTGCTTATCCGTTTGAGAAAGCACCCAAAGTGAGTGTCAATTTTGAACTCAGTCCTTATGTAAATTATGATGGGACAAGTGGTGTTTTCAGAGCTTGGCTAGGTGTTGGTTATCATTTTGGGGGAAAGAAATAATTTGTAGAGTTTTAAAAACAGAAAAGACTTCGTTTGCAGCGAAGTCTTTTCTGTTTTTAACCTAATTGATTTTAAACTGCACTCTACGATTTTTTGCTTTATTTTCATCAGTATCATTAGGGACAAGTGGTTGCGTTTCGCCATAGCCTTTTGCAATCATCCTGTCGGCTTTGATGCCTTTGGTCGTTAAGTAATCTACCACCGCTTTTGCTCTTTTTTCTGAAAGTTTCAAGTTGGCATCATCATTTCCAACATCATCCGTATGAGCTGATATTTCTACTTTAATGGTTTTATTACCATCCAACAAAGCCACCAAACGATCTAATTCTTCTCCTGATTCAGGCTTTAATTCAGCTTTGCCAGTTTCAAAAGTAATATCTTGTAATTGTACCACTACATCTTTTTTTAACACTGCTAAAGGTATTTTTTTCAATCTATCTTTAAAAGCATCAACAGTATCGGGCTTGAATGAGCGTGAGAAAAATGAATAACCCAAAGTATTGGCTGCAAATTTGTAAAGTTTGCCAATTTCAAGCGTAACATTGGCAATGTCTTTATCCACTTTTACTTCTAACAATTGTTTTGTTTCAGCATCCATTACTTTTACTTTTGGGTCTTTCAAAATTGCTTTGGTATCTTTATCAAGCAACTGAAATTGGAAAACTAATTTCTTTGGAATCAGCTCAATGTTTTTCTCGATATTATCGGTTTCTTTGGCTGTACTCATGTCCATTTTACCACGATAGGGCAAATAATCCGCCAATGGCGAAGTCGTTACATCATACTTACTTCCAACTCTATAAATCATTGAAAACAAACCGTTGGCATCTACAACTGTATTAATCGCTCTTTCTTTTGGATTAGTACTTTTTGAAGTCAACTTCGTAGCAATTGGTTGTTTTGTAATGGCATCAATTACTTTTCCGTCAACGGTTACTAATTTATATTTTCGGTATTTATCAGGAATCGTTACGGTATAAATATCGCCTGCAGTGTGATAATACATTAAATCTCCTGCGGCCGACACAGAAGCAAATTGGTCATCTTCTTCAGTATTGATGTATTCTAAATTAATAGGAGTACTCCAAGAGCCATCATCTTCTTGAAAAGATTGATACAAATCAAAACCACCTACGCCATCTTTTCTGACAGAACTAAAAATCAAAGTACGGTTATCAGCCATGATTCGAGGTGCTTTCTCGCAATCCATATTGATGGGTGCTGGTAGTTTTTCGGCAACTCCCCAAGTTTCATCATCTTGTTTTTTAGAAACCCAAATGGTGTAACATAAAGCTTTATCTTTCCTTTTAGAGAAATTATCACGGATAAAATACATAGATTTCCCATCAGCAGAAACCGAAGGGAAGCCTTCGTAAGCTTTGGTATTGATATTATTACCAAACGTTTTTGGTTCTGACCAATCTGTGCCGTTCCAAGTAGAGTGATAAATATCCATATCGCCTTGTCCACCTTCAAAAGAAGCAAAAAAGAAAAGGGTTTTTCCGTCGTAGCTAATAGATGGTCCACCGATTAAATCATTGTCTTTCCCGATTTTATTGATATTCACGATGGGTTTTGGAGGAGTCCATCTGTTTTTTTCATTTTTTGTGGTGTAATACAATTCCCATTTTCCTTCGCCGGCACGATCGGTTTCAAAAATCATCGTTTTGTTGTTGGCGCTGATAGAAGGAGCGTATTCATTAAATGTTGGGTGATTGACTGGCGGGCCTAATGAACGGCGTACTTGGGCAAAATTCACTGAAGTATTGTAAAGGCACAATGCCAAAAAAAATAAGAACGAGCTAAGACGATTCATTGAAATTTCGGGTTTGGTTGTATGAAATTTTCTAGGCTTAAAGGCAAAATCCAAAGATTAATAAACACCAAATGAGCAGCATATCTCGGCTGGATTTCTAAACAAAATACATGAATTAAAATATATAAAAAAGTACTGATTAAGGAACAAAAGGCAAAGGTTTCAATGGTATTCAAATGCTTTTTTCGGAATAACTTAAAAAGATAAATACCATTACTTAGATAACTTATTAAAACTGTAAAAGTGGATAAAAGGAAAACTGCTTTCATCCATAAAATCCAAATTGGGTTTTTACTTGGTGGAATTCCTTTTGCAAAAAACCAATAGGAAGTAAAATAAGGCACTAACAAACGAATAGCTCGCTGTAGCGATTGACGAATGTTTGCTTGCCAATTAGCTTTTACTCTTTCAATCGTTATTGGTTTTAATATTGCTCGCAAAGCTTCCCCATTCCAATGAAGTGGTTCGGCAATTTTTTTAAATTGTGTAATGTCTTCGGCATTATAACTTCCTTTCGCTTTAGCATTGAATCCTACATAAATACTCCATATTCCGTTTTGTGGAGGCTGATAAGCCCATTTTCCAGAAATGTTTCTGTATAAATTCATGGCAACAAACAAGAATAAACTAAAGACAAGTCCATACTGCATAAGTGTTGCTTTACTGCTATGAATTAATGTTTTTTTACTAATTACTTTCAGGTAAAAAAGACCAAAACCAAAAAATAATAAATAATAGAAACTCAAAGGACGAACAAACTGTGCCAAGCCAAAAGTAAATGCAATGGCTAAAATCAGTAAAGTTCTTGGTAAAATACCAAAAGTATTTTCATTTTGCAAATACCTGATTAATAGAAAATTACCGATTACAAAAAAGAACAGAAAATTAAACTCAGCCGCCAGAAAACCCATTAAGCTTAAATAGGACACACAGATGGAAAGGCTAAACGTTCCTACATATTTTATCCAAGAAAATTGCGTTTTGAAACTAAAATGCGTTAGAATAATTGCTGTGAGATATTGACAAATATTAAGGAATTGTATGATTGCTGGATTAATAGAATCAAAGATGTTAAAAATTTTACTGATTAAAAATGGATGTCCAGGCGCTTGAAAGAAAAGAAATTGTGGAGACATTTTTCCAGTTTCTAAAAACAAAATACTTTCTTCATAATAGTTTTTAAAATCTGAAATCTGAGTATAATTCCAAAGAGTGATTAAGCAGTAATAAGTAGCAAAAACGAATGTAATAAATAGTAAAAAAATAATGAAAGATGGTGATTGCGACGAGATACTCGTCCTGAACAAAGGGAATTTAAACTTCAAATTTTTCATTCGTTAGCTTTGCAAAATAAGACAATATTTAGGCACAAGCAAAATCAAATTTTTTGAGCTATCTTAAAATCTGTAACTTTGCAAATACTTCAAAATAACCATTAGTAAAAGATGACACAAATTAACAAAAATAGTGTACTGAAAACAATTTATCAGAATATCCCTTTTAAAAGACAGTTATTTGAGCTCATCAGAAGCGTCTATGTTCCTTCAAAATCTGTTTATCGTCATCTTTTTTTTGATGGAAAATTTAAAGTAAAAGTTGAAGGTGATAAATCTTTCTACATCAATCATTACAATACACACGGTTTTATTATTGAAGACGGTCTTTTCTGGGTTGGTTTAGGCGTTGGCCGTGAAGGTTACTCTTTAAGATTATGGACGCAACTTTCTAAATCATCAAAAGTAGTTTTTGATGTGGGTGCAAATACAGGAATGTACTCTTTGCTGACCAAAAGTGTAAATCCTTCCGCAGCCGTTTATGGTTTTGAACCTGTAAAAAGAACACACGATAAGTATGCTGCAAACTGTAAATTGAACAATTATGAGGTAAGAGCAGAATGGATGGCGGTTTCGGATTTCACGGGCGAACTTACTTTGTATGATATTCCAGAAGCCAATAACTATAGTGCTACTTTGAACAAAGAGTTTTCGGATGTTCGCCACGTTTCTCATAAAGACACTCGTTTTGAAACAAAAGTACCAGCAACTACGCTAAAAGATTATATAGAAGCCAATAACATTACGAACATTGATTTAATGAAAGTGGATGTGGAAATGCACGAACCAGAAGCTTTGCGTGGAATGGGAGAGTATTTGCAGAAATTCCAGCCAACTTTATTAATCGAAATTTTTACGGATGAATTAGGCAAACAAGTACAAGAAATTCTGAAAGGTTGTAACTATCTTTTTTACAGTATTGACGAAGATGGTACAACAACTTTACAAAAAGATATTATTGCTACAGACGAATCAAACTATTTGATTTGTCGCCCAGAAATTGCTAGAGGTTTGGGCTTGCTGAAAGTGTAATTTTATGAAGATGGAAAGTATCGTTCATAAAAATACTTGGGTAATCATTGTGTATTATAATGGTTTGGAATGGATTGAACGCTGTTTGAAAAGTTTTGAAAACAGTTTTTTCAAAGACCAAATTATTGTTGTTGATAATCATTCGCCTGAAAAAATAGGGATAGAATTGATTAAAGAGCAATTTCCAGCAGTAAAACACATTGAGCTAAACGAAAACATCGGTTTTGGAAGAGCTAACAATTTGGGCATTGAATATGCAATTGAACGGAATGCGGAGTATGTTTTTCTATTAAATCAAGATGCTTGGCTGATTGAAAATGATTGTGTAGAACGTTTGGTGGAAGTAGCAGAACGCAATCAAGATTTTGGAATAATTAGTCCTGTGCATTTTAATTCTGCACAAACCGCTTTAGACGAAGGTTTCGGCATTTACTTGTCAACTTCAAAAAACTGGCAATGGGCATCGGATACTTTTTTTGAAAGTAAGAAAGAAATTTACGAGTTGCCTTTTGTGAATGCTGCCGCTTGGTTGCTGAATTTGAAAGCATTTCATAAAATCGGTTACTTCGACCCAGCTTTTTTTATGTATGGCGAAGACGTTGACCTTGTGAATCGTACACTTTTTCATCGTTTCAAAATCGGTTTCGTTCCGAACGCAAGTATTGTTCATGCACGAGAAAATCGCCCGAAAAGTATCAATAAAGCCAGTCTTTCCTATTCAGAAAAAATGCAATTCTACGGACAATACTTGGCTTTGCTCAAGAATGTTCGTTGGGGTTTAGGAAAAGCTTTTGTGAAATTTCAAGCACTTTGGTTAACTCATATTATTGAGCAAATTGCTCAGCAATCTTGGAAAAGAAGCTGGCAAATACTATTCATCGGATTCAGAATGATGGGTAGATTGATTCAACTCTATTTATCAAGACAAAAATATAAACGAGGTTTCTCTAAGTAATTTTGTTGTTTAATCTTTATTTAATGGGCATCGTCATACGTCAAAGCATCAAAAGTTCCATTGTTACCTACGTCGGAGTAATCATCGGAACGGTCAATGTTTTGTTTCTTTATAGTAAATTTCTTTCACCTCAGCAATTAGGTTTATATACGGCTTTAATTAGTTTTCCTCAAGTATTTGCAGCATTTTCAAATTTAGGAACGCCTCATGTTGGTGTAAGATTTTTTAGTCGATTTGCTGATCCTGAACGCCACCACAATGGTTTTTTCGGCTATTTATTGTTAGCTCCATTCGTCGGTTTTTTGCTGTTTTTACTTGCTTACGTAGGTTTAAAAGGTGTTTTTCAGTCGGTTTATATGGATAATTCTCCATTACTGATTCAATATTATTGGTACTTGCCTTTAATTACTTTTTTCCTACTTTATGCTACTACTTTAGAAACTTATAGCAAAGTTCATCTTCGGATTGTTGTACCAACAATTCTCAGGGAAATTTTTCTAAAATCATCTAATTCCATTTTAGCGTTATTGTTTGGCTTTAAGTTCATTACTTTCGACCAATTGCTCAATGGCATTATTCTGGTTTATTTCTTGAATATCTGTTTCTTGTTAATCTACATCAAAATCTTAGGCAAGCTTTACCTTCGTTTTGATTTTAGTTTCTTGAAACAACCGATTTTCAAAGAAATGTATATGTACGGATTTTGGACTATTCTTGGTGGAGCAACGGCTACGCTTTTGCCGAATATTGAAAAATTGATGCTTCCTGCCTACAAAGGAGGTTTAGACAGTACGGCTATTTTCTTCATTGCTTCAAGTATCGGGATGGTGATTGCCATTCCTCGAAATGCCATTGCTTCAATCACTGAGCCACTTTTAGCAGAATCGTGGAAGAACAATAATCTTGAACACATCGAAGAAATTTACCAAAAATCAGCCCTGAATTTATTGATTGTCGGTGGTTTTCTGTTTTTAGGAATTTGGACAAATATTGATGCTGTTTTTCAAATTATTCCAAATGCGGCTGTGTATAGTCAAGGGAAATTTGTGGTTTTGATGGTTGGTCTTTACAGCGTTTTCGACATGGCTACAGGTTTAAATTCTGAAATCCTAAAGAATTCGCCTTATTATAAATATGATTTTGGATTTTACATCATCCGTTTTGTGGTACTCTTGTTGGTGAATTTAATTTTTATTCCAATTTATGGCTACAATGGTGCGGCTTTGGCAATGTTGGTTTCGGTTGTAGTGTATAATTTGGTAAAATTCTTTTTTATCAAGTATAAACTTAATCTTCAACCATTCAATTTAGCCACTGTAAAAACGCTTTTATTAGGCTTTTTCACTTATGGAATCACACTTTTTATTCCAAGTTTTGAAGGTAACATTTGGATGAGTTTTGTGAATATCGCCATTAAATCCATTTGCATTACGATACTCTTTGGCGGAGGAGTCTTGTTTTTTAGAATTTCAGAAGATTTAAGTAGAACAGTAGAGTCTTTGTTTAGTAAAATAACGAGAAGGTAGTTATTAGAATAATTAAACCGTTTAAATAAAAGACCTAATCACTACATACGAATCAAAACTATGAAAATATTATTTACTTTTGGTGGCTTGCCACATTATTATAACTTGGTTCTCAATCGGTTGAATCGTATTGAAGGACAAGAAATCGTTGTGATTGCTCCTAAAAGTGGTGGAAAAACGGTTGGTTCTGGCGTACATCAAACTTTAGATGGTATAGAATTCAAAGTACATTTCTTAGAAGAATACAAAACGCTTTGGGGGAAGCCTTTCTTCAAAAACTTTATTGAAACCATCGAAGCTGAACGTCCAGACGTAATTGTTACGATTTGGCCTTATATCTTGGCTTTTGTGTATAATCCATTCTTGCTTTGGAAAATAAGAAGCATGGGAATTAAATTGATACTCAAGGAAATTCCATTCAATATTCCAAAATTCAAAGAGGCACTTGATTATTATGCCAACGGCGGTGTTGCTTCAGAAACGATGCAAACCAATTTAAAACCCGATAGTTTGGCTTTTAAATTGAAATATACTTTACTGAAATATACTTATAAAAGAGCTTTCAATTTGGTAGATGCCCACGTGGACTATACCGAAGAAGCTTACGAAGTATTTGGTAGTTATGGCGTACCCAAAGAGAAGATTTTTATCATTTACAACTCGCCAGACACTGATTTGATTTTGGCAGATAAAGCCAAAATCGAAGGAGTTAATACGGTTTTGCCAGAAAATCCATTGCGACTTTTACACGTTGGCAGATTGGTGAAATGGAAAAGAGTAGATATGCTGATTGATGTTTTTAGTAAACTTTTGGTGCAATTTCCAACGGCGGAATTAGTAATTGTTGGAACTGGTCCAGAAGAGCAAAACCTCAAAGAACAAGCTATCGCTTTGGGCATTGAAAAACAAGTAATTTTTACGGGCGGAGTTTATAAAATGACCGAACTCGGACAATACTTCAATGCTTCGCTAGTGTATGTTTTGGCAGGAATGGGCGGTTTGTCAATCAATGATGCGATGTGTTTTGATAAACCCATTGTTTGTGCAGTAGCAGATGGAACAGAGAAAAAATTGGTAAGAGATGGCTACAACGGCTTTATTTTTGAGGATGGTAATGCTGATGACTTATTTAAAAAATTAGCCGTACTTTTGTCTGACCCAGTAAAAACTCGCCAAATGGGACTAAATTCTGGACAAATCATCCGTGATGAAGTAAATATTCATGTGGTAATTAAAAATTATCAAAGAGCTTTTGAAAGCTGTCGGTCATCGGCTGTCAGCAATCAGGTTTAAATCGTTTTGACGAATCTGCGTAAATCTGCGGTTTTAAATCTCTGAAAATCAGCGGGTAAAAAAGTATAGGTAAAATATCAAAAAAAGCTGAAAGCCGTAAGCTGACAGCTGATGACCATCTTAAAATGTTTGTTTTAAAATACATATTAAAAGGACCATATCATGCTTTCAGAACTCCTGAAAGTCGTGAGTTACTAAAGCTTTTCAGAAAGTACGGAGATGTAAAACGCTACGAAGCTCGTGAAGTAACATTTCAAGGAATGACATTCCAAGTACCTGATTGTATGTCTTTTCTTTTTCAGTTTCAAGAAATTTTCGTTGAACAGTTTTATAAATTCAATACCAATTCGGCAAAGCCTGTGATTTTAGATTGCGGAGCAAATATTGGTTCAAGTTGTGCATTTTTCAAAAGAGAATATCCAAATTCCCAAATCACAGCTTTTGAAGCAGATGCTAAAATTGCAACAATACTCCAATCAAATCTCAGTAAAAATGGATTTTCGGACGTAGAAGTAATCAACAAAGCCGTTTGGATTGATGACGAAGGCATTGAATTTGCCTCTGAAGGCTCTGACGGAGCATCAATTTATGGCGAAGGCGATAAAGTAAAAGTTGCTTCTTTTCGTTTAAAAGATGTACTTGACAAAACGCCTTCGGTAGATATGCTAAAAATGGATATCGAAGGAGCTGAAACGGCAGTGTTGAAAGACTGTGCCGACTCATTAAAGCAAGTAAAAAACATCTTTATCGAATATCACGCTTTTCCAGAACAAGCACAGGAATTAGGTGAAATTCTGAATATTTTGGCTAAAAACGGTTTCCGTTACTTCATTAATTCTGCACAAGACCGCACAAAACCGCTCGTTAATCATCGCTATAAAGGTAATGATTTGATGGATTTGCAATTAAACATTTTTGGCTATCGTCCATAATATGAAAATTACGATTTTAAGCACATTTGATACTTATGGCGGAGCGTCTATCGCTGCTTCTAGGCTCAATAAAGCCTTAAATGACAATGGTTTAGAATCAAAAATGCTTGTGCAAGATCAAAAGGGGAAAGCTCCCAATGTCGAAACAATTGCTCCCAATTGGTTCTTGAAAAAAGTAGCTCTTGCCAGATTCGCTTTCGATCGTTATCAATTTGCTTTTTATGAAAAATCCAAGGCAGTAAGATTTATCTTTTCACAAGCAAAAATAGGTATTGATATTAGTCAACATTCATTGATTAAAAAGACTGATATTATTCATTTACATTGGATAAATTTCGGTTTTCTTTCACTTGATTCTCTTAAAAAACTTATTGAAACCCAAAAGCCAATTGTTTGGACTTTGCACGATATGTGGGTTTTTACGGGTGGTTGTCATTATTCAAGAGACTGTACTCATTATCAACAAAACTGTGGAAATTGTACAGAATTTCTTAAAAATCCTTCTCCGACAGATTTGTCAAATCAAGTCTGGAAAGCTAAACAAGAAATTTTTCAAAATGCCAACATTACCATCGTTGCTTGTAGCAATTGGTTAGCAGAAAAAGCGAAGGCGAGTACTTTATTAGAAGGCAATAAAATTGTTTCGATTCCAAATCCAATTGATACTTCATTGTTCAAACCGACCGAAAAATCAATTGCTCAACAGCACTTTCAATTAGATACCAACAAACGTTATATACTTTTTGCGGCTGCTAAGATTAGCGATGTTCGGAAAGGATTTATCTATTTTAAAAAAGCTTTAGAGATTTTAAAAAAGGAGTATTCGGTTGATAATAAAGAGGTTGAGCTAATTATTTTCGGACAAGCGAATGCCAATGATTTTGAAAATCTTCCTTTTAAAGTAAATGTTTTAGGCAAACTTTCAGATTTATCTGAAATCGCTTTGGCGTATTCCTCCGCTTCTGTTTTTGTAGTTTCTTCTTTGGAAGATAATTTGCCGAATACCATTATGGAATCTTTGGCTTGCGCAACACCAGTTGTTGGTTTTGAAACAGGTGGCATTCCTGAAATGATTGAACATCAAAAAAATGGATATTTAGCTACTTTTAAATCTGCTGAAGAGTTGGCAAAAGGTATTTATTGGACTTTGTTTGAAGCTGATTATGAAGTACTTTGTCGAAATTCCAGACAAAAAGTGATTGAAAATTATGCCGAAGAAGTAGTAGCAAAACAGTACCAAGCTTTATATGAATCATTATTATGAAATTAAGTATCATTACCATTACTTATAATGCTGAAAAATTCCTAAAAAGAACCATCGAGAGTATTTTGGCTCAATCAAACCAAGATTTTGAGTACATTATTATTGATGGAAAATCGAAAGATTCAACCTTGGAAATTGCGAAAACTTATGGCGAAAGAGTAAACCTTTTGGTGTCTGAATCCGACAAAGGTTTGTACGATGCCATGAACAAAGGCTTACGCTTGGCTTCGGGTGATTTTGTCTGGTTTATGAACGCTGGCGATGAAATTAATGATAGTGAAGTAGTGGCAACTTTCATGAAAGCTTTAGCAGAAACCCAAGCTGATGTGTTTTATGGAGATACTTATTTTGTAGAAGAAAACAGTACAATTCAAGGCTTACGTTCAGAAATTACACCGCATCGTTTGCCCAAAAACCTTAAATGGCAAGATATGAATTTAGGGATGTTGGTTTGTCATCAAGCCTTTATCGCTCGTAAATCTATCGCTCCTTTTTATCTTGAAAATAACCTTAGTGCTGATATTGATTGGGAAATTGAATGCTTAAAAAGAGCGAAAAAAGTACAGTTTTTAGATACAGTAGTGGCAAAATACTTGGTTGGTGGTATTTCAAATAAACAACTAAAACGCTCCTTACTTGATCGCTACGAAGTATTGAAAAAGCATTTTGGCTTTTTCGGAGTAATCATGGCTCATATACAAATTACTATTCGAGGAGTAAAGTTGATACTTAAAAAGGGCGGGAAGTATTGGTAGGCAATACCAAAAATGCCCGTGCTTCCAGCGACATGACTTCTTCTTTTTCGTAAAATAATAAGGCTCTATCTCGCAAAGCGTATTCGCTACTTAAAAAAGCATTGCACGCTTCCAGTAATGTTTTTTCTCTCCCAAATCTGTCTAAAAAAGCCTCAACGGTTTTCAACCAAAACCATGTAAGGGTTTCGTGATAACCTCTTTCAAAATTGATTGGTCCTCCAACAGAACTATTGAATAAAATAATTCTTTGTCGTACCAAGTGCATCGACTGCGTAAGATTATACTGACGCAAATACCAAACGCCCATCGCTAAATGTGCTTCATGCGTCCAATCTTCAGCAGGCAAATTACAAGTATTGAATTTTTCTATTAAGGATTCTATTTCAGATTCGGATTGGAAAAGGCGCATAGTTGTATGGCTATCAGGTTTCGGTCATCAGCTTTCAAAACTTACTTTACATAGAATTTTTTAATATAATTACTGATATGGTATGATATTGACAATAAAAATACTATTATTTTGATAAATCAAAAATTAAATACCCTAAATTTTAAAAATAAAAACCCTTGCAGGCTTGCAAGGGTTTTGTAAACAGAAAGCTGATATCTGAAATCCGACTACTGATAGCCTCTTAAATTCCCAAAATCTTCTTATTCAATTCTATATCAGCACCACCGCCAGCGAAGTCATCAAATACTTTAGATGTCGCTTGGATGATGTTTGAGTCAATAAATGGAGCGCCTTCTGTTGCGCCTTGAACAGGATCTTTGATAGCACATTCCCATTCTAACACCGCCCAACCATCGTAGCCGTATTGTGTTAATTTCGAGAAAATAGAACCAAAGTCAACTTGTCCATCGCCTAAAGAACGGAAACGACCAGCACGATTTACCCATGACTGATAACCGCCATAAACGCCTTGTTTTCCAGTTGGATTAAACTCTGCATCCTTTACGTGGAACATCTTGATTCTTTCGTGATAGAAATCAATGTATTGTAAGTAATCCAAACATTGTAACACAAAGTGAGATGGGTCATAAAGTAAGTTGGCACGTTTGTGATTACCTACTTTTTCAAGGAACATTTCAAAAGTAACGCCATCGTGTAAATCTTCTCCTGGGTGAATTTCGTAGCAAAGGTCAACTCCTGAATCTTCAAAAGCATCCAAAATAGGCAACCAACGATTAGCCAATTCTGTAAAACCTTGCTCTACCAAACCCGCAGGGCGTTGAGGCCAAGGATAAACTGTATGCCACATCAAAGCACCAGAGAAAGTAGCATGAGCTTTTAACCCTAAGTTCTGAGAAGCTTTTGCTGCATACTTCAATTGTTGCACAGCCCATTCTGTACGAGCTTTTGGATTTCCTTTTACTGAATCTGGTGCAAAGCCGTCGAACATCACGTCGTAAGCAGGGTTTACTGCTACCAACTGTCCTTGCAAGTGCGTTGAAAGTTCAGTGATTTGGATACCTTTATCCGCCAATTTACCTTTCAATTCGTCGCAATAAGTTTTTGATTCGGCTGCTAATTGTAAATCAATTGCACGAGCATCCCAAGTAGGAATTTGTACTCCTTTATATCCTAAGTCAGCTACCCAAGAAGTAATTGAATCAAGGGTATTGAAAGGAGCAACGTTATCTAAAAATTGTGCTAAAAATATAGCAGGACCTTTGATTGTTTTCATGAAAAATTGTGAGTTGTGAATGAGTGAGTTAAGAGTCAATACCCTTTTTTTTCAATAATTCTCCTGTTGTTTTTCTGGATTTTGATAGAATTTTTAAAATTTCATTTCCTTCATTAATGCGTAAACCAAATGCTTTTATGCGTCCAAAGATGAGTTCAGCAAATTCATCTTTAGGAAGATAATTATTTGTGTCCATTTCTTGAAGGTGTAAAATAAGATTGGTGATTCAGTTAATCACTAAATCACCAATCATTCATTTACTAAACATCTAAACCTTCACCCAGCTTTGGCTTCTGTGGCTGTCGAGAATTCTTTCGCAGATTAATAATTCTCTATATCCATCAGCAAAAGTAGGATAATTTGGTTTTTCTGGTTGTTTACCAGCAGCAACGGCTGCATATACTTCTTTGAATAATTGCTTAGAAGTATCTGGGAAACCTTCGTTGTGTCCACCTGGGAAAGTCATCAATGCACTTGCTTCTGGATATGCTAAAGAAGGGTCACGCATTAAAGATTGGTTGTAGCCATCACGATTACCAATCCAGATTTCGTTTGGTGCTTCTGAGTTGAAAGCAAATGTTTTCTTTCCACCAGAAATCTCTAATTTCAATTGATTTTTACGTCCAGCCGAAACTTGAGAAACTGTTACCGAACCACGATTTCCATTATCGAAACGTAATAAAACGTTAGCATGGTCTTCCGTTGTAATTGTTACATCTGCATAGTCTTCTGGTTGAAGCATTTTGCCAGAATATGTTTCTACTGGTTTCAAAGGCTTTTTACGAGTTTTGTGAATCGTATTGAAATCGGCCATTACTTCAACCGTTTTTAAGCCAGTGATATACTCGATAATGTCCATCAAGTGTGAACCAATATCAGCAATTGCACGAGAATCTCCAGATTTATCTGGTTCTAAACGCCAGTTATAATCAGTTTCATAGAATAACCAGTCTTGTAAATAAGAACCAATTACTGAATACACTTCACCTAAATCACCTTTTTCACGCATTGTTTTCATTTGGCGAACCAAAGGATAATAACGTAAATTGAAGTGAACGGCATTTACCAAACCAGTTTCAGCAGCTAAGGCTACTAATTCTTCAGCTTCGTGTAAATCTTTAGCCAATGGTTTTTCACAAACAACGTGTTTACCAGCCAATAAAGCTGCTTTTGATTGTGAATAATGTAAAAAGTTGGGAGTACAAATATGCACACAAGCAATATCTTCCATTGCCAATAATTGTTCAAACGTACATGGACGCTCGATACCTAATTGTGCAGCCTTGGCAGTCGCTAATTCAATATTTACTTCACAAAGTGCTGTTACTTCTACATTTGGAAGTCTTCTTAATGCCTCAATATGAGCAGGCCCGATAAACCCAGTTCCGACTACGCCGACTTTGATTTTTTCCATGGTTAAATAATTGTTATTTGGATAAGTATTCTTTTTTGATTGAAAATATATAGGATAATAATACTTTATAACATTCAATTCCTTCAAATATAATTAACATTTATCAGGAAAATGGAGGTTTTGTACTGTTTAGATAGAATTTCGTCTTATTGCTTATTTTTAAACAAAGCAATATCCGACTGCATCATATCATCAACCAGTCCTTTTAAATCATATTTTGGCGACCAACCCAATTTTGCTTGGCATTTTGCTGGATCTCCAATGAGTAATTCTACCTCTGTTGGACGGAAATATCTTTCATCTACAGAAACTACCACTTTCCCAATTTCTACTTGATATTCAGGATTGTGGCAAGCTACTACTTTACCAATTTCATTGACTCCTTCTCCTTCAAATCCAATTTCTATGCCCAAATAAGCAAATGCCATTCTTACAAATTCACGAACACGAGTGGTTACTCCAGTAGCAATAACAAAATCTTCAGGTACTTCTTGTTGTAAAATTAACCACATGGCTTCTACGTAATCTTTGGCGTGTCCCCAGTCACGTTGTGCATCCAAATTCCCTAAGTATAATTGTTCTTGTTGCCCCAAAGCGATTTGAGAAACAGCACGAGTAATTTTACGGGTCACAAAAGTTTCTCCACGTAAAGGCGATTCATGATTAAATAGAATACCGTTTACGGCAAACATATTGTATGCTTCACGATAGTTTACAGTAATCCAGTAAGCGTATAATTTGGCAACTGCGTAAGGAGAACGTGGATAAAATGGAGTAGTTTCCGATTGTGGAACTTCTTGAACCAAACCATACAGTTCAGAAGTAGAAGCTTGATATATTTTAGTTTTTTTATTCAAACCTAATAAACGAACCGCCTCAAGAATTCTCAATGTACCGATACCATCAACTTGAGCAGTATATTCGGGTTCATCAAAAGAAACCTTCACGTGTGACATCGCCCCAAGATTATAAATCTCATCTGGTTGAACTTCTTGAATAATTCTGATAATATTGGTTGAATCACTCAAATCACCATAATGGAGTATAAATTTCACACCATCTTCATGTAAATCTTCATAAAGATGATCAATCCTTTGTGTATTAATTAATGAACTTCTTCGCTTGATACCATGTACTTCATAGCCTTTAGAGAGGAGTAATTCTGCTAAATATGCACCGTCTTGCCCGGTGATACCTGTAATAAGAGCTTTTTTCATGTAGTCCAACCCCTGCCCAAGAGGGATTTTAATTTTGGGGGCAATTAAAAATTAAATGTGATTTTATTCAATACAAAAATACTAAACCAAAAAGCTAAAACCCAAGTTCTTACTTTATTTAACTAGTATTCCTCTTTTTATTTCTACTCTGTCGGGCAGTATCATTGCCGAAGGGAAATTTTCTTTAATCGTAACAAAGTATCTTTCAGCATCCATTCTGTTTAGGAAATCACCAATTTTTACTTTATAAATTGGTTGTTGATAGCTAAGATAAGGGTAAATTTCTGGATAAGTTTGGTAAGTATAAATCTTGGCATCATCAGCGGCTTTTCTGTCATTTCCTACATAAATCTGGATTCTGAAACCATTTGCGTAGCGAATACTTTTATTTTTAAGCGAAATCGTATCTAAAATAGCATCCAGTTTTTTGTTGATGTGCATAGGCTCTTCGGTTAAATAAGCCTTTTTTGTATTTTTTTTCGAATAATTCAGCGTATCACTTGCCTCGTTTAGTTGTTTGTACTTGGGCAAATATTGCGATAAATCTTCTTCATAAATTTTATCTGTTTTTTTATGAGATGATTTTGTACTGGCAGAAGTAGAAGAACCTTTGCTAGAAACAACCTTGGGGGAACAAGCACTTAGAATTACTAAAAATATGGATAGACAAATAAAAAGAAAGCGTTGCATATAAAATTGAGTTTTTCAGATAGACTTTTGGTGGCTTGAAAAGAAGTATTCATCAAAGATACAATTTTTGACAAAAACTTGAAATATCCTTTTTCATTGTAACTTTGTTTCCGCTATTGAGCATCCTTAATTCTGATTTTTGATTTCTAAAAACCCCATGAATATTCAACAAAATATTTCTTTAAAACCCTTCAATACTTTTGGTCTGGAAGCTTCTGCACAATATTTTGTTGAAGTAAATACTGTTGAAGAACTGAAAGATATTCTCCAAAATCCTGATTTCAAGAACCTTGATAAATTGTTTTTAGGAGGCGGAAGTAATTTACTACTTACCAAGAATTACGAAGGATTAGTCATAAAAATTGCTTTAAAAGGAGTTGAAAAAGTTTTTGAAGACGAAAATACTGTTCATATTAAAGCGGGAGCGGGTGAAATTTGGCATCAATTTGTGATGTTTTGTGTAGAGAATCATTATGCGGGTATTGAAAATCTTTCACTCATTCCGGGTACAGTTGGTGCTGCACCCATGCAAAATATTGGTGCTTATGGCGTAGAAATCAAAGATGTTTTTCAGGAATTACAAGCCCTTAATCTGGAAACGCTTGAAATAGAAACTTTTAGTTTAACAGCTTGTCAGTTTGGTTACCGTGAAAGCGTTTTTAAACATGCTTTGAAAGGAAAATATGTGATTACTTCGGTTACTTTTCATTTGAATAAAGTAGCGACTTTCAAAACTGCTTATGGTGATATTCAAAAAACATTGGCGGAAATGAATGTAACAGATCTTTCAATCAAAGCCGTAAGCGATGCAGTTATTTCAATTCGTAGGAGTAAATTACCAGACCCAGCCGAAATTGGAAATTCTGGCAGTTTTTTCAAAAATCCTGAAATTCCGATTGAACAATACAAGCAAATTTTGATAGAATATCCAACGTTACCAAGTTACCCAATCAATGAAAATACTGTAAAAGTGCCAGCAGGTTGGTTAATAGAGCAAGCAGGTTGGAAAGGTTTTAGAGATGGACAAATTGGCGTTCACGCTCGTCAGGCTTTAGTTTTAGTGAATTACGGTGGAGGAAATGGCAACGAAATCAAGAAACTAGCCGAAAAAGTACAGCAATCAGTACTGGATAAATTTGGTATTAAATTGAGTCCAGAAGTAAATTATATATAAAACATCTCAAGAATGAACATCCCAAAATTAAAACATACCGAAACGAATAATTTCTTCTTGATGGCAGGAAGTTGTGCCATTGAAAGCCGTGATTTGGCTTTTGAAATTGCTGAAAAAATCAAAGGAATTACTGACCAATTTGGCATTCCTTATATTTTTAAAGGTTCGTATCGCAAGGCAAATCGTACTAAATTAGATTCGTTTACAGGTATTGGCGATATTACTGCTTTAGAAATTTTACAAGAAATTGGTAATCATTACGATTTACCAACAGTTACGGATATTCACGAATCGCAAGAGGCTGAAATGGCTGCAAAGTACGTTGATGTATTACAAATTCCTGCTTTTTTATGTCGTCAAACAGATTTATTGGCTGCTGCTGCTCGCACTGGTAAAGCGGTGAATATTAAAAAAGGGCAATTTATGGCTGGTGTTTCGATGAAATTTGCCGTTGAAAAAATCCTTCATGAAAATCCTTCTGCACAAGTATTTTTAACGGACCGTGGTAATTCTTTTGGCTATGGCGATTTAGTCGTGGACTATCGTAACATTCCTGAAATGCAAGCGCATGGAGTGCCTGTAGTGATGGATTGTACGCACTCTTTACAAAGACCAAACCAAACAACTGGCGTAACTGGTGGACAACCAAAAATGATTGAAACCATTGCCAAAGCAGCCATTGCAGTAGGAGCGGATGGTATTTTTATCGAAACGCATCCAAATCCTGCCATCGCAAAATCTGATGGCGCTAATATGTTGCCTTTGGATAAATTGGAAGAATTGTTAGAGAAATTGGTAAGAGTACGCCAAGCGGTGATATAATTGAGTGAGTTGTGAATAAGTGATTGTTTTTTTATTGGATGTATAATTTAAAAATCAATCACTTATTCACAACTCACTCAATCACAATTACCCAAAGTCTGTTTAATAAAATCTTTTTCCCAAAAACAATGTTCAGAAAAACTTTCATTCTAACTTTTCTTGGCTTAATGATGTCTTTGTTTACGATGTCAGTTTCTGCATCGTATGCTTTTGAAAAATCTTTTCAAGAACCTGTTACAAAAGTTGCACAAAACTTCCCTGAAAAGTTTGAAACAGCTTCTAAAAATAGCTATGCAATTGATGTTGTAAGTACTTCATCAGGAGAATGGACATTCGATAATGCGATGATTGGAGGTTCTGATAACGACGCTAAAAATGGAGAGAAGTCGGTCAGAATGAAAGAAAAGTCTAAACTGACAATGAATTTTGATATTCCGACGGGTATTCAGCAAGTAAAACTGAAGTACGGAATTTATCAAACCGATGAAGAAGCTAGCTTTGAACTCTGGGTTTCAACCAACGCTGGGAAGGCTTGGATGAAAATGGGAAAAGCCATAAAAGCAACCAATAAAAAATTAAAAATAGCAACTTTTGAAGTAATTACTAAAAAGCCAAGTAGAATAGAAATCAGAAAAACCGATGGTACAGAAAACCGCTTGAATATTGATGATATTAGCATTGCTACTTATTTAAACGCCGTTAAGTCACCAAGTACTTCTGCTACTGTTCAAGAACCCATAGTTTTGATTTCAAAACCTACACGGGATGATAATTTAGCTTTAGGAAATCCTTCAAAAGCGATTTCAAGTACTTCTTCGCCGAATAATTTTTTGATGACAAAAACATCCTATTCGCTTTCTTATAATAAAAGTAAAAACATTGCAAATTGGGTTTCTTGGCATTTGAGCAAAGCTTGGAAAGGTGATGCGGCTCGTCAAAATAACTTTCGTCCCGATAATACTTTACCAGAAGGATGGTACCAAGTTACACCAAGAGATTACTCTGATGCGGGTTTCGACAGAGGGCATTTATGTCCTTCGGATGACAGAGATGGCAATCCAGAAGAAAATCAAGAGACTTTTTTCATGACCAACATGGTGCCACAAGCTCCTGAAAACAACCGAGGGATTTGGAAGCATTTAGAAGAATATACAAGAACATTACTCGACCAAGGAAATGAATTATATATTTTGGCGGGCACACTTGGGCAAGGTGGTACAGGTTCTAACGGCACGACCAAAACAATTGGGAAAAACAATAATATTGTAGTGCCAGCTTCTATTTGGAAAGTAATTGTAGTATTGCCAGTTGGGGAATATGACGCTGTGAGAGTTAACACAACAACGAGAGTAATTGCAGTAAATATGCCCAATCTGAATTCAGTAGGAGCTGGAGATTGGAAAAAATATAGAATATCTGTAGATGAATTAGAACGCTTGACGGGTTATGATTTTTTGTCAAACGTACCTACAAATATTCAGAAAGTAGTTGAAAATGTTGTTGATAAGGAGTAATTATACCTGATGATTTACCTTATTTTTATTTTTGAAATCAATATGTCAAAACCTGTCACTTTAACTCAAAGCTCATTGCTATTTAACAAAATAATTTAAGTTTTTTTAAGAATTTTTCAGGGGAAAACTATTTTAAATTGTCGTGATTTTGACAATTTAAAAATTAATTTTGCGTTTGAATATAATTGATGAAAATGAGATTTCATTTTTGCCCTTGTCCTATGAAACGATTTATACATTTAACCATAATCTTATGCGCTACATCTTTGGGTGTAAGGGCTCAATCTGATAGTCTCAAATTTATTACGATTTCTCCAACAGGTTCAATCAAAAATATTGACTGGTTAGAGAAAAATACGGTTGGTCAATTTGGTATCGACCTCAAGCTCCAGCCAAGTAAAAAAGTAAATATCACACTTGGTACAGCACTTTTCAAAACAATTGGATCAAGTGTTTTAACGCCATCAAATCCATCTGCTTTTTCTTCAAGTTATGATAAATACGGAAGTCACTCGAGTTTTGTATCGCCAACGCCTAAAACTACTTATAACGGAGGTTTTATCAATGCAGATGTGGGAATTCCATTCAAATTAAGAGATAGTTCAAACATAAGTATTGAACCATTTTTGGGCTTAGAAGGAAAAATTTGGCAACGTACTACCGATTATGGAACAGAGGGCAGTCCTTTATTGGTAGAAGAAAAATACAAATTCTTATCTCCATCTTTTGGTGCAAAATTGAATTATTCAACGAAGTCTAAAGTGAAACTTACTTTAAGAATTTCAGGAAGCTACCCGATTGTTTCTAAATTGAAATTAGACGAAAAAAATCTTAATTTGCCCAATGCTGAATTAGATTTAAAACGACAGTTATCTCCTGCTGTTGAAATTGGTGCAAAAATCAAAAAGCTAACCATCAAACTCCGTTACGAAAGAATCAATTTTGGTTCTTCTGATTCTTTAAGAGGTTTTTCAACACCATCTTCAAGAGCCAATGTATCGGGTGTATCAGTTAGTTATGATTTTTAGTAGTTGTTAAGCTCTGAGCCGTAAGCTTTGAGCTTTTTTATTGAAAAGGCAAAATCAGTTCAAAGCTCACAGCTAATTCTGCGTTCCCTGCTTAATCGCCTCATAATCCGTTTTCAAACGTCCCATTTCTCTGGCAATAAAAGTTTGTAATTGGGTGTTGAATATCTTTTGGTCTTCTTCGTTCAAAGAAGCATAAAAATCTTTTAATTCTTGATTGATGGCTGCACGTTCTTCTGCCGAAGCAGCATTGATTGAACGCATGTGATATTGTTTAAAATTGAAATCCATGATTTTGATTTGGGAATTGGGATGTTAGATTTCGGATTGATTATACCAATCAAAAACCCTCTATTTTTTGGAATGACAAATTTACTACTAAAAATGAAACAAGGTATTTTCATTTCTTTGGTAATTTCTGAAATAGCAAAAATACTTCTCGAATCACTTCCAATTCAAAAGAAAAAATAGAAGCACTCTCTTCAAAGCTTAATGCTGAAAAATTTTGTTGTAAATTGCAGGCTAATTCTAATTTGTTCAAAACTTAGTGGTAATAAATCTTGAGATTTAAGCCTTTGGGGACGGATAACAGATTGCGATTAACAGATAACAAGTGCTAAAGCACATAAAATTTCCCATCAAATTTTGGGCTTCTTGAAATGAAAACTAAAACATTACGTAAGAATAAAGTAAATATCGTAACGCTGGGTTGTAGTAAAAACTTGGTGGATTCGGAAGTAATTTACACGCAATTGAAAGGCAATGGCATGAATGTTACGCATGAATCTAAAAAGGACGATGCCAACGTTGTGATTGTAAATACTTGTGGATTTATTGATAATGCCAAACAAGAATCTATTGATACAATTTTGAGATACGTTGATGCCAAAGAATCTGGCATTATTGATAAATTATATGTTACAGGTTGTTTGTCGCATCGCTATAAAGATGAATTAGAAGCTGAAATTCCAGCAGTTGATGCTTTTTTTGGGACAAACGAATTACCTCGTTTGCTAAAAACCTTAAAAGCGGATTATAAACACGAATTGATTGGCGAACGTTTGTTGACTACGCCAACGCATTACGCTTACCTAAAAATTGCAGAAGGTTGCGACCGTCCTTGTTCTTTCTGTGCGATTCCTTTGATGCGTGGTGGACACGTTTCTCGTTCTATTGAAGATTTGGTCGTTGAAGCAAAATCATTAGTAAAACGTGGTACAAAAGAATTGATTCTGATTGCCCAAGATTTAACATATTACGGATTAGATATTTATAAAAAGCGTAATCTTTCTGAATTGTTAGAGCAATTTGCCGACATCGAAGGACTTGATTGGATTCGTTTGCAATACGCTTATCCAGCAGGTTTTCCGATGGATGTTTTAGACACAATGGCAAAATATCCGAACATTTGTAAGTACTTGGATATGCCTTTACAAAGTGGTTCTTCGGAAGTATTGAAAAGAATGCGTCGTGGAATTACTCGTGAAAAAACCGAAGATTTAATCAATGCCATTCGTGATAGAGTACCAGAAATTGCCTTGAGAACAACTTTGATTTCTGGACATCCGGGAGAAACCGAAGCAGATTTTGAAGAAACTTATCAGTTTGTTGAAAAAATGCGTTTCGACCGACTGGGTGTTTTCACGTATTCGCATGAAGATGATACGCATTCACATTCATTTGAAGATGATGTTCCTGCGGAAGTAAAACAAGAGCGTGCCGACGAAATTATGGCTTTGCAACAAGATATTTCGATGGAATTGAACCAGAACAGAATCGGGAATACTTACAAAGTATTATTCGACAGAAAAGAAGGTGGATATTTTATCGGAAGAACACAATTCGACTCGCCAGAAGTGGATAATGAAGTATTAGTTCCGGCTACGCAATACGTGCGTTTGGGCGATTTTGCCAACGTAAAAGTAAATCGTGCAGAGGAATTTGATTTGTACGGAGAAGTGATTGCTTAATTTGAAAATTTGGAGATTTGAAAATTTGAAGATTGTACTTGTTGGGAAAGATTATAATATCAGGCTTCCACTACAACATTTTCAAATTTTCAAATCCTCAAATTTTCAAATCAAACATTTTATCCTACCAAGTTACGGTAGTCTTCTCTTGATTTTAAGATAATTTGGTGAGCTACTTCTGCACCGTAAACCTCATCAATATCAACAGCTACTTTTTCTTCTCCAGGAATATTTTTGTAAGTCAAGAAGTAGTGAACTAAACGGTCGATGATAGGTTTTGGACATTGCGAAATGTCTGTCCAGCCACCGTACATTGAATCGCCTTTCAACACAGCGATGATTTTATCATCAGCTTCTCCTTTATCAATCATTCTAATTCCACCGATTGGAATCGCCTGACAGATAATATCACCATGAGTAATAGTACGTTCAGAGAGAACCAAAATATCTAATGGGTCACCGTCACCTTTTTCGATTTCTTTTCCAGATTGCTCACGAGCAAACTGAGCCGTAATTTCTCCACAATAAGTTTGAGGAAGAAAACCGTAAAGAGCAGGAACAATGTTAGAGAATTTTTGAGGACGGTCGATTTTCAAATAACCAGTCTCTTTGTCGATTTCGTATTTTACAGTATCAGTCGATACAATCTCGATGAAAGCTGTTACGATTTTGGGCATTTCATCTCCAATTTGGATGCCATGCCATGGATGGGCTTTATAAAAGTTTCTTTGCATACTAATTGGTTGGTAGTGGATGGATGGTGGTGTGTGAGGAATACCTGTTTTAATCACTTTCTCAACCGGTTTTTTTACTCTTGATGTTTTTTTCATACCACGCTCGAATCGGCACTTACTACTCTTTTGAAATTTTGTAATATTTGTTCTTGTAAAACTTCAACAGGCTCTGTTAAATAGGTTGAAGCATGGGCAAATATAGTCGAAATAAAGCAATTTTTGTCGTCTGTTTCTAAAAATAACTGCTGAATTGGGATAGTTAAAATGTTTTTACTGGCATTGGATTCGGAATTCAATAAAGCACTTCCTAAGGAAAGATAAAACTGATGATTTATCAATTGCTGACAAATCTGAGCATTGTTATTAAAACCGTGCACAATCATTGGAATGCTTGGTTTTAACTTTTTTTTCAGCATAATCAATTCTGAAAATGCCTTTACACAATGGATAATCACAGGTTTTTGTAAAGTTTCCGCCAAACGAATTTGTCTAATAAATACTTCTTCTTGAATACTCATGTCTAAATCAATCAATCGGTCTAAACCACATTCACCAATGGCTAGAACGTTTGATTGGCAAGCTAATTCTTCTAATTGGACAAAATCCTCAGCAATATTTTCTGGCTTGATATACCAAGGATGCAAACCAACCGAAAATTTCCCCACAGCCATATCCATCCAACCCGAAGTGTTTTGAGCATTAATAATACTCAAAGTATCTTTTTCTGTGGAAGTTTGATGTGTGTGAATGTTGAGATAGATGGGCATTGGGGATTAGTTTAGAGCTTTGATTTAATGATTTTATAAATTAAAACTCATTCTCAAAACAAATATACTCCTTTCAAGATTTATAAAGTACTCAAATGTCCTATCAAAATAAGTGATAAATATCTTGTGGTTTAAACGTGACCTTCGTTTGAGAGACAACGAAGCCTTGAAAGAAGCATTAGCGGATAATAAACCGCTTTTGATGCTTTATTGTTTTGAACCTTCTGTGATGCAAGATGCCCATTACTCAGCCAGACATTGGCAATTTGTTTGCGAAGCTTTATGGGATTTGAACAAACAATTACAAAGTATTCATCCGCAACTTTCTATTAAAATTATTCATGGAGAAATACTTCCTTACTTGGAAACTTTACACAAAAAAGAAACTATTCATAAAATCTTTTCACATCAAGAAACGGGACTCAAAACTACTTATGATCGAGACAAAGCCGTAAGTGCTTTCTGTAAACAAGAGCAAATTACTTGGCTAGAATTTCAAAGTAATGGTGTTTTTAGAGGCAAACGCAATCGTGAAAATTGGGTAAAAGAATGGCATCAATATATGAGTAAGCCATTGGCAGAAGCTGATTTCAATAACATAGAATCAAATTTGAAATTACCAGAAGATTTGCCCATTCAAGCAATTAACAATCCTGCAATACCTTTCAAAGACTATACTTTCAATAAAGCACAACAGCCCGGAGGAGAAAGTTTTGCTCATCGTTATCTTCATTCTTTTCTGAACGAAAGAGTAAAAAATTATGCAAAATCGCTCTCAAAACCTTTGGCTTCTCGAAAAGGCTGTAGTCGGCTTTCGCCTTATATTGCTTGGGGTTGTATCAGTGTTCGACAAATTTACCAAGCTCAAATAAAGGCTTCAAAGGCAAATCCAACACTCAAGTGGCAGTTGGATAATTTTGGTTCAAGATTACGTTGGCATTGTCATTTTATCCAAAAGTTTGAAATGGAAGAACGAATGGAGTTTGAAAATCTCAATCGTGGCTACGATTCGTTACTGATTGCTGAAAATGATGATTTCTTTAAAGCTTGGGCTGAAGGCAGGACAGGTTTTACATTGGTGGATGCTTGTATGCGTTGTTTAATTGAAACAGGTTATCTTAATTTTAGGATGCGTGCCATGCTGGTTTCGGTGCTTACTCATCAACTTTTTCAGCATTGGAAAGAAGGAGCTTTGCATTTGGCAAGATTGTTTTTAGACTTCGAGCCGGGCATTCATTATCCACAAATTCAGATGCAAGCAGGTGTTACTGGTATTAATACGGTTCGGATGTATAATCCTATCAAACAATCTCAAGAGCATGACCCCGAAGGTATTTTTATCAAACAATGGCTTCCTGAATTAAAGAATTGTCCTTTGGCATACATCCATGAACCTTGGAAAATGACGAGCTTGGAACAAGATTTTTACGGTTTTCATCTCAACATAGATTATCCTTTGCCACTTATCAATTTTGAAGAAAATACTAAAATCGCCAAAGAACGAATATGGGGACACCGCAAAACAGATGAAGTAAAAGCCTCAAAAAAGCAAATTTTAGAAAAACATACCATTCCGAACAAGGAAGCCTTACAACGAAGAAAGAAAAAATAAACCTTTTCTGTAACTTTGTGGAAAGATTTGCGAAAGTCAATCACATACATAACCAATCGGCGATGTTTTGCCGAATTCAGAAAATACAGAAAATGATTTATCCTATAGTTGCCTACGGTGATTCCGTTCTAAGAAAAGTTGCCGTTGATATAGAAAAAGGCTCAATTGATGTTAAGAAATTATCAGAAGATATGTTTGAAACTATGTACAATGCTTCTGGTGTAGGCTTGGCTGCTCCGCAAATTGGCATGGCTATCAGAATGTTTGTGGTGGACGGTCGCCCGTTTAATGAAGGTGAAGATTTAGACGAAAGAGATAAAGACCCTTCTTTAGTAGATTTCAAAAAAGTATTTATCAATGCTGAAATTTTGGAAGAAGATGGCGACGAATGGGCTTTTGAAGAAGGCTGTTTGTCGATTCCAAATATCCGTGAAGATGTTTATCGTCCTGAATATGTAAAAATCAAGTACGTAGATGTTGATTTCAAGGAACATATTGAAGAGTACGAAGGTTTGGCAGCACGCATTATTCAACACGAATACGATCATATCGACGGAATTCTTTTCACAGATCATTTAAGTCCTGTGAAAAAAAGAATGTTGAAAAACAAGCTTGCTAATATTACGAAAGGAAATATCAAGGTAGATTACAAAATGAAATTTCCGAAGTAATTGTTTACAGTCCTTTCCATAAAAAAGCACTTGATTAGCTAATCAAGTGCTTTTTTATGAAAGAATAATATCTTATTACTCTTTTTTCCCTTGAATTTTTGAGCCAGCCTTTTTCTCTAATCCCGGTTGGAAAATCTCGAAGTTTTCTTTTTTCTTCGCATCAACTACAATTTTACGGACGTCTTCTAATAATTTTTTTGCATCATAAATTACACCATCTTTAATCGTGTATTTTACACCGCCAACACGCACTACTTCGTTGTTTTCTGTTAATCTGATTGCACCCGTTCCGTAAAGATTCTTGAGGTTTTTTAGTGGATTTTCTTCTAAAATCACCATATCAGCTAATTTTCCTACTTCAATACTTCCAATTTTATCTGCCATTCCTAAAGCTTCAGCACCTTTTAAGCTCGCCGCACGAATTACTTCTAAAGGATGAAAACCTGCTTCTCTTAACAATTCTAATTCACGGATATAAGCAAAACCATATAACTGAAAAATAAAGCCTGAATCTGAACCAGCTGTTACTCTACCTCCTCTGTTTTTATATTCATTGATAAACGCCATCCAAAGTTTATAATTTTCTTTCCACTGCACTTCTTGCTCAGTTCCCCATTCTTGCCAATAAGAACCATGCGAAACTCTCGAAGGCTGATAAAAACGCCATAATTGTGGCATGGTGTATTCTTCATGCCATTCTGAGCGTCGAGCTAACATTAACTCACGATTGGCTTCATAAATATTAAAAGTTGGGTCGATGGTGAAATCCAATTTCAACAATTCGTCCATTACTTCATTCCAACGTTTTGAACCCGGTTTGGCTGCTTGTTTCCACAATTTCCCTGCTTCTTCAAAACGATTTTGCTCGTTGCTATAATTATAATCTGCTGGATAATCCTGAATCGTTTGGTTTTCAAAAAGTGCTTCTGGCAAACCATACCAATGTTCCATAGAAGTAAGTCCCGCTCTAGCAGAGTTCAACACATTCCAACGTGCCACATCTACTTGTGCATGATGATATGCCGAACGTAAACCCAATTCTTTATTTCTTTTGATGGCTGTTTCAATTACTTCTGGTCTTGCTCCGAAAAACTTAATACCGTCAGCTCCTTTTTTAGCATTTTCCTCCACCCAAGCTTTTGCTTGCTCTGCGGTTGAAATAGTTTCTTTTGCACCCATTCCAAATGCTGTATAAGCTAAGATTCTTGGTGCAGTAATTTCATTTTTTAATGATTTTGCTTTTTGTTCTAAAACCCAATCTAAACCATTTCCTGCCGATGGGTCACGAATGGTGGTGATGCCGTGTCCAAGCCATAATTTATAGACATATTCTGCGGGTGTACCTTGCGATTTTCCGCCAATATGTCCGTGCATATCTACAAAACCCGGCAACATATACATGCCTGTACAATCTAATTCTTTATCGCCTGCATTCAGTTTCGGGCGACTTTTTGGGTCAATCGGAACGCCCGGATAACCTACTACTTTTATTTCTACAATTTTATTTTTCTCGACAACTATATCACAAGGTCCTTGCATCGGCGAGCCTGTTCCGTTGACTAGATTTACTCCTCTGATAATCATGCGGTTGAATTGTCCTTCGCCTTCTGCTCGTGGAGGTGCTTTTTCAATTTGTGCGATGGATGTTAGAGAAAAGATTAATAAACAGCAAGTAAGGAAACTTGATAAATGTTTTTTCATGGTTTGAATGTTTGATGAATGTTAATAATTTAGATTAGTAAGTACCTAAAACGATACCACGTTTATTCTTTTTCTAAGATACGGAATTTATCTAAAATGTGTAAATTGAATCTCATTTCAATCATTGAAATTTCCATTGTATGAATCACTTCATCAGAAATAATTTTTTAGCCATTTGTGTCACGCTAGCGGTCGTTTTTGCTTTTGCAAAAGGTGCAACCGTTTATCAACAAGAACCAGCCAAAGCAGTACTTCCTTCCTTGGCAATGCCGACGGCTTCAGACAAAACTTTTGCCAATTATTGGTACAAAGGCAAAGCCGAAGTCAGTAGTTATACTTTAGAAAAAGACCGTTACGGACAAATTTGCCCGGGAGAAGCTGTGTTAGTTTTTGTTACCGAAGATTTCAGAACGGATAAACAAGTAAAACTAGAATCTGATAATAAAGAAGCCGCTACCAATGTATTAAAAGTAAATTTTATCGAAAAGTTCCTGACTGGAATTTATGATTATTCTGTGATGACTTCTGTGTTTTCGCCAGTTGATACTAAAGCTTTTCCTCATGCTTTAAAAGTAGCTACTTCTGTACAAGAATGGTGCGGAATGGCTTATTTACAATTGAATAATCGAGACAGAGCTTATCAAATAGAAGGGAAAAGCTATTTTGAGAAAGAAGTACAAGAAGATATAGCATTAGAAAGAGTGCTTTTAGAAGATGAAATTTGGAATAAAATTCGTCTTAATCCTGAAAGTTTACCAACGGGTGAAATTAAAATTATTCCAAGTTTTACTTATTGTCGATTGAGACATCAATTGCCCGCAGTACTTCAAGCTAATGCAAGCTTAAAAGATTATACAGGAACAGATTTTAGCGAGAAAAAACTGAAAGTATTTAGTCTTGATTATCCTGAAAAGAAGCGTTCTGTAGCAATTATTTTTCAAGAAGCATTTCCATATAAAATTATGGGTTGGACAGAGACAAATACCAGCAAAGGAAAATCTTTAACGACCAAAGCTACTTTAAAGAAAACAATCATAACTGACTATTGGACAAAACATAACGTAACAGATTTACCTTTAAGAGATAGTTTGGATTTGAAATATGGGTTAAAGTAAGCCCCTAATGGCATGACTGATAGGATGTAGCACTTTACTGAGTCATGAAATAAGGATACAGTTTAGTGAACACTGTCCCTTCCTAAAAAAGCTTGTCAGTATTATTGCTCAAATTATTTGTACTATACCAAGAAATTTACCGTATAATAAGTTTTTTGTAATTATTGATTGGGAAGTTTGGGAGAGGTTGGGAGATTTTATAGATTGTGGGAAAAATAATATTGCTTAAAGTATAGCATAGAGGAAAGACAACTAGAATAGGTTTAACTCAAAGGTTAAGTAATACAAAAAGTGCTACAAAACTTTTGCATATTAGCAAGTTATTGGTAAGACTAAAACGACATCTCACTGACTCAATGACCACTTTCAAAGATTTAAACATATGAAGATAAAAATATTTTACTCTTGGCAGACAACAACGAATACCAAATACAACAAAAACTTCATTCTAACTTGTATTGAAAAAGCTGTTAAGAAGATTAAACTAAAATCAGAACTTAAGGACGTGGATTTCGTAATTCTTGAAGGAGTGACGGGAGAACCTGGATCGCCTCAAGTTGCCTCAAAAATTGCAGATGAAAGAATTCCAACGTCTGATATTTTTATTTCCGACCTATCTGTAGTTAATCAAATTAGTTCTTTCCAAAAAATTGTACGCAAAGCTGTCGGGGACAAATTCAAACCATTTCAAAACAACAATGTAATTTATGAACATGGTGTAGCTTACAATGCTATGGGACTTGAAAAAATGATTGGGGTTTTAAATACAACTTATGGTTCGCCTAATGAAAATCCAGACAACATTCCGTTTGACTTAAAACACATTAGATTTCCTATCGAATATAAATACTCAGAAAAATCAAAAAATAGAGATGAGATTCAAAAGAAATTAGTTGATGATTTAGCCTCAGCAATAAAGGAAACTGCAAAATTTGTTTTACAGAATCAAAAAAGCAAATTCTACCCTTTACAAGTTTGGAGTGATTGGGAAAATTCAATTTTAACACCCCAACCATTTATTCCGAATGATAAGACAAAAGAAATAACGGATTTGGTTCTTGATGGTTTAAACAACGCTAATCAAACAATAAGAATTTTAGGGTTGTCTGGGTTAGGTAAAACGAGAAATTTATTAGAAATATTTAGACCCATTAATTCTGATGATAATTCGATTTTTCTTTCAAGTCGAGTACTTTACATAAATTGTAATATCTACCCGAATGCAGACTACCAAAACATTATTTCAAAAGCTATTTCAGAACAAACCGACCCAATTCTTGTTTTAGACAACTGCCCCATTTCAGTTCACAGACAGCTACTTCAACTTATAAATAGAGAAGGAAACAAAGCGTCTTTAATATCTCTTGATTCTAATCCTGAAGAAATTGAAAATGATAAAGTAAATGGTGTAAATTATATAATTATAAGAAAAGAGGAACTGTCATCAGTTGTTGAAGAATTACTCTCAAGTAGATTTAACAATTTAAATGAAGAAAGTAAGAAAAAAATAAAGGAATTTTCACAAGGAATTCCCTTAATGGCTGTTCTATTGGGAGAAAGCGTAAGTAATGGTGAAGAATTCATTGGCAAGCTAGAAGACAAAGATTTGTTAGATAAACTTCTTGGAACAAAAGGCAAGGAGCAAGAGTGGCGAAGTATTCTAAAGTCCTGTTCAATGTTTAGCTATTTTGGTTTTGAAAATGAACTTGAATTACAGTACAAATTTATAGCTACAAATCAAAATATTACTATATCAAATAATACAGAACAAGTAAGAATTAGTACATTTTTAGAAGTTGTAAAGCATTTTAAAGCTAGAGAAATTTTTGAAAAACAAGGGCGATATTTGAGTATTAGACCTTTCCCACTTTCAATGGCATTAGCAGTTGAATGGCTGGATACTTGTACATCTGATAGAATGCTACAAGTTATTGTAGATATATCCAATCTTGAAAATCCACATAGAAAGCACTTGATAAATTCGCTTGCTGACCAAATGAAATACCTTGACTATAATGAAAAGGCTGTAGAAATTGTTGATAAAATTGTAGGGTCTGAAAGCCCTTTCGATAATGCGGAAGTTTTAAATACAGAGTTGGGGTCACGCCTCTTCCGCTCTTTCGTAGAAGTGAATCCCATTGCTGTTTCTCAAAATTTCAAACGTCAATTTTTTAATAAATCCACTGAGGAATTATTGAAAATAGTAGCAGGACGAAGAAACATAGTTTGGACTTTGGAAAAATTGTGTTTTGACAAAAGAACATTTTCTGATAGTTCTAAAGTTCTTTTACAATTTGCAATTGCAGAAAACGAAACTTGGTCAAATAATGCCACAAGTCAGTTTTTACATCTATTCAACATACATCTTTCGGGAACAGAAGCTGATTTGGGTGAACGGTGGAAAATAATTGAATGGTTATTGAATAAAGGAGATAAAGCCTATTATGATTTTGCCTTTAGAGCGATGAAGATAGGTTTGAATTTTGGACACGCAAGTAGAATGGGCGGTGCAGAACAACAAGGCAACAGAAGATTAGTTGACAACAATCCTAATTGGAAAGAAATAGATGAATATTGGAGAAACATTCTCAATAAACTACTTGAAATCATTAAATCAAAAAATGAATATTCTGATTTAGCAAGTGAAGTTATTGCAAATAGCATAAGAACAATGTTTCATATAAGAATGGGAGAATTGATTTTACCATTTTTGGAAGAAATTTCAGAATTGAAAAATAATGATTGGGACGAAGGTTTAAAAGAATTGAAGTTTGCAAGAAAATATGAAAAGCATTCCATTTCTGAAAGGCAACTTGAAGAGATAAATAATTTAGTTGAGCTACTTACCAAAACGGATTTTTCAACTAAGTATTTGTCATTATCAAGTTCTTATCATTTGGATAATGACGAAACTTACTCAAGCGAAAAAGTAATTGAAATAACAATCAAATTAGCTGACGAATTTATTGCTAACGATATTTCGTGGAAAGAAACCTTTCCTTCGTTTTATAAAAATCAACAAGCTTTTTCTTACCACTTTGGTAAACGCTTAGCTGAATTATTGAAAGAGGATAAAATTAAAATTAATCGATTTATAGATTTTTCATTAGAAGTTATCTTACAGATACCACAACAGGAAAGAAATTTTACGGTTCTTGGCGGTTTCATCACAAATTTAAATGACGAAATTAAAAAGGAGTTTTATTCAAGTCTATCTAAATCTTCTGATTTAAATTGCCAATTGTTCTACTTTCTATCAATTGACAATTCAGGTAAAGAGTATTTTGAACTATTATTTCAATTAATTGATAGTAAATCTTGTGATATTACGAATTTTTATTCGTTTACATATAGCAATGTTTTAACACAACTAAATTTTGAAGAATTAACTGTTTTTAGTGAAAGACTATTCACCTACGGAGATGAAGGTTATGCGGTTACGTTTGATTTGTTTTCAGACCTAAGTTATGGTGATGAATCGAAAAAAAAGTCACTAATACCAATTTGCAGAAAATGTATATTAAAATTAGGGTTTAACCGAAAATTTAAACAAAAGTTAGATGATTATAAGTGGACAGAAGCTATTTCATATATACTATCTAATGAAGAAGAAGTTGACTTTGCTAAATTCATAAACAAGTCAGTGATTGATTCTATCACGTGGGAGAACTTATATCATATTGACCATTATATTCAAAGAGTATATATAGTTTTATTAAACGTACATTTCAATCCAATTTGGAAAGATTTATCAGAGGCATTGCTTTCAAGCGAAGAAAACTATGTAACATTTTATGGACTTAAACATATTTTGGGTTCTCATATTGGTGGAGTTGGTAGAAGCGTTGGAGTGTTATTTGAAGGTGATATAAATTCTATTTTTGCTTGGTGTGAAATCAATAAACCTCTGGCACCATCAAGACTTGCAGAATTGTCACCAATTTTCGATAATAACAACACAGATTATGCAAAATGGCATCCAATTGCACTCAGACTCATAGACGAATATGGCGACATAAAAGATGTTCGTAGTAATTTAAGCTCTAATATGGGAACTTATTCTTGGGTAGGCTCTCTTGTGCCATTCCTTGAATCTAAGAAAGAATTATTTAAGCAATTATCAAATCACAAAACGGAAAGCGTAAGAGAATGGTCAGCTTCTTATATTGGTTATCTTGATAAGGATATTGAAATAGAAAAAAACAGAGATGCTGAACATTTCATTTAAATAAGAAATTTAGAGAATGGATTAAAAATCAACCTTAGTTTCTAAAAAACTGGTAATAGGTTTTCCTACTACACAAAATGGTAAAGAGCGTCACGCTCGCTTTATGATCCAAGTCTCATAAATTATGTCAACACTAACTAAGGCTAGACTTAAATCCAGTTTCCGCTTTACATCATGGACGCATTATACATAGACGACCAAATATTCATTCCGATAATCTCTGATTATGGATTCAAAGCTACTTTTGGCAATGAAACAAATACATTGTTTTTGCGGCGTGCATTACAAGCACTTATAAAATCGGAAATACCAATTAAAAAGGTAAAATTTGACAAAAACACTTTTGAAGGTATTACTCAAGATGGAAGGAGTGGGATTTTCGACTTAGCTTGTACTGATGAAAACGACAATCATTTTATCGTTGAAATGCAATACGGTGAAGCACCATATTTTGTACAACGAATGAAATTTTATGCTTTGCATAAGTTCAATGCAATGGTAAAACGTGGGAAGTTTGACTATGGGACGCTAACAAAAATTTATTGTGTAGCTATTTTGGCAAATGATATACCTCCTTATTCTCAATTCCATACAGTCGCTAATCTACGAAATGAACAAGGAGAACTTATTGATGAACAATTAACATTTATTACGATAGAATTAGATAAATTTACGTTGCAAGAAGTTGATTGTGAAACAGACTTACAAAAATTGGTATATACAATGAAAACCTTACATACAGTTACTCAACCGATACAATTCCCTAAATTTTGGGACGAAGAATGGTTAAAGGTAGCCATTGATGAATTAGACAGTCGAAAAATGACTCCTGACGAGAAGGCTTCATTGGAAATATTAATTGCAAGAAATGCAGAAGCAGTGAAAGCTGAAAGTAAAAAAATAAAAGAAGCAAGAGAAGCTGAAAATTTAGCAGTGAAAACAGAAACGATTATGAATGCTCTTTCAATGGGTCTATCTATTGAACAAAGTGCTAAATTAGCGAACGTTTCTATTGACTTTGTTTTGTCTGTACAGCGACAACTTACTAGTGAATAGATATTTGTTGGATTTTCCCGCTGATTTATAAAATAGCAAGTACCTACATTTGATTAGGACTGAACTTAAGTCCAGCCCTAATGATTTACCTTAACTATTATATCCCAAAATACTTTCTGGAGAGTCATAGAAAATTAAATCTCCTGATTTCTTCCCTACTTCTGCCCAAGCCTGATTTTCTATTTTCATACCAACCACTGCACAAGTTGGCATTGCACCTATATCTGCATGTGTTAAGTACTCTGCAAAATAACTAATACTTGGATTATGCCCCACAATCATCACATGGTTAAGATTGGCGGGAATGGCATTTACTGCATCTAAATAATGTTTTGGCGAGCTTTCATATAAATCGCTCAATACATAAACTTTCTCTTCTGGAATACCCAATTGTTCACAAAGTACTTTTGTTGTCATTTGTGTGCGTTCGGCATTTGAAGTAATGATTAAATCAATTGGGCTGATTTTGGTAGATAAATTTCTGCCCATTCTGGCGGTATCAATCATCCCACTGGCGGTAAGCGGACGAACAATATCGGGACTTACTGAATCTGAAGCTTTGGCATGGCGAACCAAATATAATGTCTTTGTCATGTTGATTAATTAATGTCTATCTACCTACAACCGTTCCTAATTCTTTGGCGATTTCCTTTTCTATTTGCTTGGCTTCCATAAATAAGCCTAACAAATGTGTTTGTTCATCGGCATCTGAAGTTTTGGCAAGTTTTTGCATCAAATCCTTCATTTGCTGTTCGTTGTATGCTTTTTTCAAGCGTAAAATATTCTGAAAAGCTAAATCTGCCAACTTATCGTCTTCTGTCGGTACAATGATTTCATGTTTCAACCAAGCTTCCGAAGCGGCATAACGTTCGGTAACTAAATTGATGGCTTCTTGTTGAATAATGGGATTACTGTGTGCAATAAAAAACTTAGTATCTAATACAATTCCTTGAATGAATTTCTCACGACACATCGCTAAAATATTATCATAAATTGGGGTAGTAAAATTCATGCCATCAATTTCTGATAAAATATATTGCATTAAAGTAACGCCTGGGGCAACACCCGGATCTACTTCTTTTACACCATGACTCACCAATAGTCGCACACATTCTCTTTCTTGCAAAGCGATTCCAGTTGGTGTTACTTTAGTGTTTGGCGGAATATTAGCAGGTGTGTTGGATACTGGAGTACTTGTACTTGGAACAAAATCTGTTGGAAAACCCGAAAATTCATCTTCTTCCGAAAAACTTGGTAAATCATCGAAATTTACATTCGGTTGCGAAGTTGGTTGACTAAGTGTTACGCCAGCAGGTAAATCATTTTGTAATCGCTGACGATTGGCATCTCTTTGACTGTCTTTTTCTCGCTGTTTACTTCTTTCAAAGGCAATTTTGTTACTTTCAGTAATTAAAATTGCTTCATCAATCTGCATTAGACTCGCTGTTTTTTGAAAGAAAACAGACCTTGTGATAGAATCAGGGATTTTAGAAATACTCCCCACCATGTCTTTTATTAACTCTGCTCTTTTGAAAGGGTCATTTCCCGCTTCTTTGAGGAATAATTCTGCTTTGAAAGTAATAAAATCGCTGGCGTTTTTGTGGATATATTCTACAAAAGCATCTGAACCGATTTTCTGAACATAACTATCGGGGTCTTCGCCTTCTGGAAAAACGACTAATTTTACATTCAGTCCTTCTTCCAAAATCATATCCATTCCTCGCAAAGATGCCTTGATTCCCGCAGGGTCGCCATCATACAAAACGGTGATGTTTTGCGAGAAACGAGCGATTAATCGAATCTGTTCTATCGTCAAAGAAGTACCCGAAGACGCTACTACGTTTTCGATTCCTGCTTGATGCAAAGAAATAACATCCGTATAACCTTCTACCAAATAACAAACATCCTTGGTTCTGATAGCATTTTTGGCTTGGAAAATGCCATAAAGTACATTCGATTTATGATAAACTTCTGTTTCAGGCGAGTTCAAATACTTTGCCTGTGATTTATCATTTTTCAGAATTCTTGCTCCAAAAGCAATTACTTTTCCCGAAACATTATGAATAGGAAATGTTACTCTATTTCTAAAACGGTCGAATGTTTTTTGGTTTTGCTGAGGATTTTCTTGCTCATTTTGCTTCAAAATCGTCAACCCAGCCTTCACCAAAATATCTAAATTATAGCCATTTTTTAGGGCTTCTTTGGTAAAAGCATCCCAGTTTTCAAGGCTATAGCCTAATTCGAAAGTACGAATTGTTTTATCTGAAAAACCTCTTTCTTTAAAATAAGGATAAGCGATTGACTGACCTTCTTCGTGTTGAAAAAGATTATTTTGGTAATAATTCTTAGCGTAATTAAGAGCAATTAATAAGCTTTCACGCTCGTTTTGGGCTAATTGTTGTTCGTCTGAAAGTTGTGTTTCTTGGATTTCGATGCCGTACTTTTTGGCTAAATGTCGAAGTGCTTCTCCATATCCCAAGCCTTCAATATCCATGATAAAACGGATAGAATCACCCGCTTTTCCACAACCAAAACATTTATAAATTCCTTTCGCTGGCGAAACAGAAAAGGAAGGAGACTTTTCGCCATGAAAAGGACAGCAAGCCCAAAGGTTTGCGCCTTTTTTCTTCAAAGAAACATAATCGCCAATTACATCGGCAATATCAGCACTTTGTCGGATTCGTTCTATGGTGGCTTCATCTATTCGCATAATTCAAAATTACATCTTTTTGATTTGAACAAATCATTTTTGATTTAAAATCGTCAAGAATCTGTATTTTTGAACAATTTCAAATCAACATCAGCAACATGAATTTATCCTGTCAAAAACATCTTTTTAGCCTCGAAGAAGGCACACATTATATCAATTGTGCCACGATGGCACCCAATTTAAAATCGGTAGAAGAAGCTGGCATTCAAGGAATTTTACGCAAATCGCAACCGCAGTATATTACTTCTCAAAGTTTTTTTGAAACGACCGAACCCGTCAAAGAAGCATATTCAACATTGATTAATTGCCCCGAACCCGAACGCATCGTTATTCTTCCCTCATCGTCTTACGGCATGGCGATTGTGGCAAAAAATCTTTATCGAAAACCTAATTTGCAAGCGGGACAAGAAATTGTGATGGTCAGTGAAGAATTCCCTTCGGATGTTTATGCTTGGGAAGAAGTTTGTGCAGATAAAGGTTTGGTCATGAAAGTAGTGTCTCCGCCTGAAGGATTAGAAAATCGTGGAAAAATCTGGAATGAAAGGTTGCTAGAAGCTATTACGACTAATACTTGTTTGGTAGTGGTGTCGCCAACACATTGGGCAGATGGCACTTCGTTTGATACTGAAATTATCGGAAAGCAATGTCGTTCGGTAGGTGCTTTATTCGTTTTAGACGGTACGCAAAGTATCGGAGCGATGCCTTTTGATGTACAAAAAGTACAACCAGATGCCATTATCAACCCCGGTTACAAATGGCTTTTAGGTCCATATTCGGCAGGAGTGGCATATTTCGGTGCTTATTTTGATGAAGGAAGTCCTTTAGAACGCAACTGGATTAATAGAGTAGGTTCAGAAGATTTTAAAAACCTGATAAATTACCAAACTCAGTATAGAAGTATGGCTGACAGATATAATATGGGCGAAAAAAGTAATTTTATCTTGAATCCAATGTTAGCGGCGGCTCTAAGCCAAATCAATACTTGGGGGGTAGATTCTATAAATCAATATTGTGATGAATTGTTAAAAGAACCTTTGAAGCTTTTACAAGAAAAAGGCTATTGGGTAGATGAAAAACCCTACAGAAGTAGTCATTTGGTAGGTATCAGGATTCCGCCCAAAGCTGATTATCTAACCATACAAAAGGCTTTGCAAGAGCGTAAAGTATTTGTCTCGTTCAGAGGCGAAGCCATCCGACTAGCCCCACATGTTTATAACGATGCCAATGATATTGATGTGTTGATGGATGGATTATTGAAGGGGATTTGAGGGGTGGTTTAAGATTTTAATTAGTTATTGGGCTTGATATAACCAATGATTCGTATCAGAATACCAATTTTGGTTATAAAAGGATAAAATTTTCCTCTTTTAGTAGGAAAGTTGATTAAAAAAGAGGAAAGTTTTATCCTTTTAGTGGAAATGTTGCTACTTCAAGTGGAAATTTTCCTTCTTTTTTGCGGATAATTGCGGTTTTTAGTGCCAACTTTCCTATTTTAAGTATCAAAGTTCACTCTTTAAGTATCAAATGTCCCTCTTTTTTGCGGAATTGTTCGGTTTTTATAAGCATTGTTCCCTTTCACTCATGGCATGACTGAGAGAATATTTCCATATTCAAAATAACTCCATGAGTCATGCCATGAGTATTTTAAAGTATTTACCCGACTGACAGAATCTTTCCCTACTCAAAATAACTCAATGAGTCATGCCATGAGTATTTTAGTGTATTTACCCAACTTACAGAACAGGATTATCGGATATAAGTATTAGCTTTAATTTGTTTAAAAACAATTAGCTTTTCATCTTTAATCATCTTCTTCGGTAATGAGAAAAATATTGATTCTCCTCTTCGTTAGTGTTCAGTTGTTGGCTCAAAAGCCTGTTGTTCTTCCAAGAAGTACGCCTGAAGCAGAAGGCGTTTCGTCTGAAGCTATCATCAATTTTTTGGAGGCTGCCTCAAAAAGCAAACACGAATTTCATAGTTTTATGATGCTTCGCCACGGGAAAGTAGTGGCTGAATCTTGGTGGAATCCTTATCGTAATGATTTAAAACATACCATGTATTCGGTCAGTAAAAGCTTTACGGCTACAGCGATAGGTTTTGCGGTATCGGAAAAGAAAATTACGGTGGAGGATAAAGTGATTTCGTTCTTTCCTGATGATTTGCCAACACAAGTAAGTCCGTACTTGGCAGAATTGAAAATAAAGGACTTGTTGACGATGAGTGTGGGACATCAAACTGACCCAACTGGTGAAATTGGGGCTAAAAATGAAAATTGGGTAAAGGCATTTTTGCGTACTCCGATTATGAATAAACCGGGTTCAAAATTTCTGTATAATTCTGCCGCTACTTATATGCTTTCGGCAATTGTGCAGAAAGTAACGGGTCAAAAAGTAATTGATTATTTACAACCAAGATTATTTGAACCTTTGGGAATTACGGGAATCGACTGGGAAGTTGACCCAAAAGGCATTAATACTGGCGGTTGGGGAATCCGTTTGAAAACAGAAGACATGGCGAAATTCGGGCAATTGTTTCTGCAAAAAGGGTTGTGGAAAGGGAAACAGATTTTACCTGCCGCTTGGGTGGAAGAAGCAAGTACGATGAAAATCATGCAAGACCCAAATGCTACCCAAGCTAAAAAAGACTCAAGCGATTGGCTACAAGGCTATTGCTATCAGATGTGGCGTAGTAGAAATAATGGTTACAGAGGCGATGGTGCAAATGGACAGTTCATCATTGTATTGCCAGAAAAAGATGTGGTGATTATTGTTACTGCCGAAGCTCCCGATATGCAAGGAGAATTTAATTTGCTTTGGAGATACCTTTTACCAGCGATTAAAGACCAGAAATTGCCCGCTAATCCTGCAATGTTAGCCAAATTGAAAGAGAAATCAGCATCTTTAGCCTTACCGATTCCTAATAAAAATGTTAGTTCAGGTATAGAATCAAAGGTTTCTGGCAAAACTTTTGGCATGGTAACGGGCGATAGAAGTTTTGAAAATATAAAATTCGATTTCAATAATGGTGTTTGTAAAGTAAGTTTCAAAACAGATTCGGCTACGCATCAAATTCCGTTTGGAGCAGGGAAATGGGAATTGTCTGAAACAACCAAGTTTGGTCCATATTTAGTAGCTGCCGCCAAAGCCAATAGGGTAGGGCTTCCAGCTTTTAAAGTAGCGGGAAGCTATACTTGGAAAGATGAAAATACATTAGCCTTAACACTTCGTTATATCGAAAGTCCACATACGGAAACAATTATCTGTTCTTTTGATGGCGATAATGTTTCGATAGATTTCCAAAGTATTTTCAATATCAATCGTAAAAGAACCATTTCAAAAGGGATTGTATTTACGCCAAAAGCCAATGCACCTAAATTAATCGTCAGAGGTGATGACATGGGTTATGCACATTCGGGGAATGAAGCCTTGATAAAATCGTACAAAGAAGGCATCGAAACCTCGATAGAAGTAATTGTAGCTTCGCCTTGGTTTTCAGAAGCGGTGAAATTATTAGCTGAAAACAAAAGAGTAGATGTAGGTTTGCATTTTGCCATTACAAGTGAATGGGATAATGTAAAATGGCGACCACTGACAGAAGCTAAAAGCTTAAGAAATGCCGATGGATATTTTTATCCGATGCTTTTTCATAACAATAATTATCCAAAGCAAGCAGTGCTTGATAATGATTGGAAAATAGAAGACATTGAAAAAGAGCTAAGAGCGCAAATCGAAATGGCATTGAAGTATATTCCAAGACTAAGCCACGTTTCTGGACACATGGGGAGTACTGCTTTTAACCAAGAAGTAAAAGATATGGCAAGAAGAGTAGCCAAAGAGTACAAATTGACGATGGTAGATGTAGATTCGATGAAAGACCTAAAAGTAGCCTACACAGGTTTTGATTTCAACAATAAAAATACAGAGCAAAGAATAGAAGGATTTATCGGAATGTTGGATAAACTAGAAGACGGCAAAGCGTATGTTTTTGTAGAACATCCGGGTTTAGATAACGAAGAACTCCGTGCAATTTCACATATTGGTTATGAAGATGTAGCACAGGGTCGTCAAGATGTAACTACGATTTTCACCAGTGAAAAAGTAAGAACAGCGATTCTTCAAAAAGGAATTCAATTAGTAAGTTATAAAGAAGTAATAGCAGGAAGTAAATAATTGTTGGAAAAATATAGACCTTTTGCATCAATAAAGCAGTGTTTTAAACTAAAATTGTCAATTTTGATGAATTATTGAAAAGGCTAATAGTTTAAAATGAAAAATTTCTTAGCAGGATTATTCTTTGCGATGCTTTGGGCTTCCGCTTCGGCAGCCACCAAAATAGGACTTTTATCGGCTCAACCCTTTGTAATTGGTACTTGTAGATTTTTCTTGGCGGGCATATTAATGATGGTTTATAGCCATCTCGTCAAGAAAAATCCATTACCAAAAGCCAAAGAATGGAAACAAATTGCTATTTATGGTTTCTTGAATGTTACTGTTTATTTAGGCTGTTTTGTAGTAGCACTTAAATACGTTTCTGCGGGAATCGGCAGTTTGGCTGTAGCGACCAATCCATTAATTATCAGTATTTTGTCTGCTTTTTGGTTAGGTCGTTCAGTAAAACGCACAGAAATATTGGGTTTAGCCTTGGGTATTTTAGGCGTGGCGATTGCTACTTATCCACTTTTTCAACAAAGTTATGCAAATGTTGAAGGGCTACTCATCCTTTCAGCAAGTATGATTGCCTATTCTGTAGGAACAGTTTATTATTCAGCGCAAGAATGGCATTTACCATTGTTTACCATTAATGCTTGGCAAGTATTGTTAGGAGGGATTTTCTTGTTGCCCATTACTTATTACTTTACCGATTGGTCACAGAATGTTTATGATTTTAATTTTAGCATGTCTGTACTTTGGTTGGCTATTCCAGTATCCATCGGGGCGGTGCAATTGTGGTTATATCTCCTCAAAATAGACCCAGTCAAAGCCTCACTTTGGCTTTTTCTTAATCCTATTTTTGGTTTTATTTATGCGGCTGTTATTTTAAATGAACCCATCAGTAGTTTCACTTATATCGGTACTTCTTTTGTGATTGCGGGTTTATATTTGGCACAACGAGAAAAACTAAATTCCTAAATACATTAGAATTCCCTGCTATTTTTTGTATTTTGGTATTTATAATCCTTAATACTTTATGATTTTATCTGCCTTAGTGTTTAGAAATTTACTTAAAATACTCTTTACTTCTGTTTCCTTATTTGCCTGTAATTTGATAGACAAAACATCAAATTTATTTGAAGATAATTCGTGGAAAGACTTCACTTGCGACACTGCCCAGCACGTTAGTGAATTAAAGATTTATACTTTAGCTCAACCATATTACTTAGCCGATACTTTACTGAAACAAGCCTTGAAACCAAGAAATATTTATGTAGCTTTTGCTGATGCTACAGGTAATATTCAAACAATGGCTTTGCAGGCTGACGGAGAGGAGGCTTCTCAATTGCTTCAAACAACAGCTTTTCCTACTTTAAATACTTCTTGGCAAGAACAAGCTTACCTTTGGGCTTTGGTCAAACAGCCCAATTATTTATATAATCGTTGGGAAAATTTACTGACAGATGAACGTAAGATTTTTCTGGAAAAAAGAGATTCTATTGTAGCGATTATGAAAGAAAAACACCGTTCTATTAAAGTAATTTCTGACTTACGTTCTACAAGCCGTCAATTACATTATTTAGGTAAAAAAAGAACAGCGACGCCACTTTCAATGCACAATTTTGGTTTGGCGGCAGATGTAGCCATTTATACTCGTCGTAAAAGAATTTCGAACAATCTTGCATTGTATCGTCCACTAGATAGTTTAACCGAAGCTTACGGACTTACTTGGGGCGGGAATTTTGTAGGTTTTATTGATTCTGGACATTTACAATTGTATAAAAATGGAGCAGAATTATTGAGGAAACATCCTGAATTAGTTTTTGAATTTGAACCTTTCAGACCACAGTATAATGCTTGGATGAATAAAATGATAAGTTTAGGAAAAGAAAGTAAAGCAGAAGATACCAAAGAATTATTGCAGGAATTGAATAAAATTAAACAAGATCAGCCTTGCCAATGTTTGAATATACAAGGTAAAACGCCTTATGCTTTGATGGAAAAAATTCAGACACAATTGGCAAATTCAGATGATTATCAATACGAGAATGACTTATTATTGGTTGGCGATTTGGCTTCGCAAACGGTGACTTTAGTAAGTGCAAAAAATAAAATTACTTTTCCTTTGGGCTTGTGGAAATAGCAAATGCTTGAATGGGTAGCAATAGCTTTAAATGGCATGGATGGCGGTATCCGATGCCATTTTATAAAGCCATTGATTTTTCAATTTTATTGAAGTCGAGTGGTTTCTCGATGAATGAATCAGCACCAACACTTGAAGCAAGCTCAAACAAATTCCCCATCGCACTAATCATAATAATTTTAGAATTTGGTGAAAGAGATTTAATTTCTTTTACACGGTCAATCCCAAAACCATCAGGTAAGTTATTATCTAAAAATAACCAATTTGGTTTTACTTCCAAAGCCTTTCCAATTCCTTCTTGAAGCGTTAGTGCATAGTATGAATAAATTCCTTTTCTTTTAAGAAAATGTTTTAATAAAAGACAGGTGTCTTTCTCGTCATCGATAATTAAAGCTACATTTTTCATGACATTTGGCAGTCCAAATCGTTTCGTCTTGTCAGCCTTTTAAACAAAATTGTTATAGGGAACAGCATAAGATTTCTGATGAACTCTTTTAGTTACACTTTTTTGAATAGACATTGTTAAAAAATCGTGCCAGAGATTAATTGATTAGGCAGAATTAAAAAGATAAATTCCACAATTTGAGGATACTGTACCTCAAAACTATCCAAAAAAACAAGCACAAGGTTTAGGTATGAAAATTTTGAGATTTAGAGAAGAAATGATGCAATTGAATAGATTTGATAAACTATTCAGCTAAGGTATTAAAGATTCACGCTAAAACAATTTTTATCATGTCAAACAACGCAAAAATTATTATTGGAATTGCTGCCGCCGCAGCGGTAGGTGCAGCAATTGGATTAGTGTTTGCCCCAGAAAAAGGAGCTGATTTGAGAAAAAAAGTAAAGAAAAATGCCAACACTTGGGCTGATGAATTATTGACCCTAATAAAAAAAGGCGAAAATCAAGCTAAAGGTTTAGTAGATGATGCTGAAAACCGAGCAAGAAATTGGAAGAATAAAGCGAAAGATGAATTTGACGAAATCGCAGAGACGGCAACGGGTTCTGTAAAATCAATTCAAAGAGATGTAGCAGCGATATAGTTTTTTAAGCTGACCAAGTAATTAAAGGCTTGGTCAGCTTATCATTTACTCTTTGATTTTCCTAAAAATTTGTTTCTAACTTAATTCTTAAAACGATGGCAGCCTTTGAACAAACAAATGATATTGCTGAAGACATCTTCGAACACGCTAGTGATTATGTTGAGGCTCGCTGGAAGTTAGGAGTATTGAATACCTCATCAAAAGCAGCCAATGGTGTTGCAGACCTTGCAACGATTTTACTTTTTATTTTACTTTTTATGATTGTCTTATTATTTATGAGTTTGTCGGTGGCTTGGGTACTGGGACAATACTTCAACAGTGTGGCATTGGGCTTTTTTGGTGTTGGTGTTTTTTATGTAATAGCAGGAATTTTACTTTGGTTTATCAAAGATGAATATATTAAACTGCCTTTGGTTAATTCTTTTTTAAAGAAATTTTATAGCGAAGATGAAGATAGAAAATATTGAACAGCTAAAAGTCGAAAAGCTAAGGCTTGAAAATGATATTTTAATAGCCAAAGCAAAACTTACTGAAGATATTAAAATGCTTCAGGCTGAAATTCAACCCGTTCGACAAATGGTTGATGTTTCTAAAAATCTATTTGTGGAGAGTAACCGCAACAATAGCCTCGTAAATATTGGGCTAGATTTAGGAGTGGATATGCTACTAAGAAATACACTTTTACGCAGTTCATCTTGGTTGGTTCGACTTGCCGTTCCTTTTTTTGCCAAAAATTTACTGAGTAATTATGTTGCCAAAAATAAAGATGAAATGGTGAATCAGTCAGTTGCTTGGTTCAATGAAAAGACTAAGCCCGAAAATACTTTGCAGCTTCCACAAGCCAAAGCAAAGCAAGGCTTGCTGGAAAAATCTTTACTTTGGGTAAAAAAAGTTACCAGCGAAAAGCCTATAGAAATTATTGAGCATTCGGGAAATCAGCCTAAACTAGCCATTACTACATAATAGCAGGTGGAAGTGTTACGATTTCTAACCAAAACTTTGTCATAGTTGACAGAATTTCAGTGAGTTCAGTAAACGAATTAGGTTTTACGATATAAGCGTTCGCACCCGAAGAGTAACATAGATTTACATCTTCTTCCGCTTTTGAAGTCGTCAAAATGATGACTGGAATTTTCTTGAAAAGTGGATTCGCCTTGATTTCCTTCAAGGTTTCTCTGCCATCTTTTTTAGGCATATTCAAATCCAAAATAATGATTGAAGGCTTAGGAAAAGTATATTTATCAGCAAATTGTCCTTCATTTTTTAGATATTCTAGTACTTCAACGCCATTTTCAACAAAAAGAATGGGGGTGTTCGAGGTACAATCCTCCAAGGCTGATTTTACCAAAAACTTATCATCATCATCATCATCAGCAATTAAGATATTACATCTTTTATTCATTTTATCAATTTTTAAGCAGTTATCGGGAAATAGACACTGAAAGTGGCTCCTTCGTAGGGATTGCTATCGGCAAAGACAAAACCATTGTGGTTTGTCATCACTCTTCTGCAAATCGCTAAGCCAACACCAGTACCTTGATAGGTATTACGGTTATGTAAACGTTGGAAAATTACGAATATTTTCTCGGAATATTCACCTTCAAAGCCAATTCCGTTGTCCTGTATGGAGATTTTATGGAAAAAACGCTCTTCATGAACACTAGATAGTTGAGGTATCGTATTTCCTTGAACGGTAGAGTATTCGATGATAGTATGTGGGTTTACGCCTTCTTTTGTATATTTCAGAGAATTGCTGATTAAATTCATAAAAAGTTGATTCATCTGAAAATTATAGGCTTTCAATTCTGGAAGCTTTGCAATAGAAAATGTAGCTTTTTTCTGAGTAATGATTTCAGAAAAATCACTCAATACATTATCAATAATTTGGTTGAGATTTACAGAAGTCAAACTATGAGTTTTATGGTTTACTAATCTTGAAAAGTTCAGTAAATCATCAATCAATACTTGCATTCTGGCTGCTGAGGTAGAAATCTTATCCAATGTTTCCTTTCCGTCATCGTTCAAAAACATTTTTTGTTTTACTTGCAGTTTATCACAAAATGCCCTGATTTTTCGAAGTGGCTCTTGCAAATCGTGCGAGGCTACATAAGCAAATTGTTCTAGTTCAGTATTTGAACGATTCAATTCCTCAATTTTATTTTCTAATGCTTTTTGGAATTTAAAGCGGTTTTTAAGTTCAGTATAAACCAAGTAAAAAGAAATTAACAAAAGTGTAAAAGAAGCAACAGCCAACATGATTTGATAAATTGGCAAAAGCGATTGCCCATGTATTTTAGAGCGTACTCTGGTTTCAAGAATCGATTTTTCGTTATTTTGAAAGGTAGAAATCCAAATTCTGAGATTATCCATTGCCTTTCTGCCCTGCTCAAATTTATTGATTTCTAAAGGCCTATTATTTTTGATAGTTTCAATGTTATAATCAACATACTTAATTTTCTCATGAACCATTTCTTCAATTTTTGCCAAACTTCTTAACTGTACAGGATTATCCGCCACCAAAATCTTTAGTGTATCCAATCTTGAAAATACTTTTGCTTTCCCTTCAGTGTAATGAATTAAATGGCTTTTTTTCCCAGTGATGATGTAACCTCTTTGTCCAGTTTCCACATCTTTCATGGAAGAAATAAGCTCTTCGCTTACCCACAAAACCGATTGTGTGTGTTCAACAAGTTGAGTATATTCCGTATTCTGAGCGATTTGTTCGAAAGAAACCCATGATAAACCGCCAAGCATAAAGGCAAAGCCTATAAATGAAGCTATGATGAACTGTAGGGTCTGAGATTTTTGCATCGTTTTAAAATAGCTTGTTAAAGCAACATGTTGATTAAATAGTAATGGAAAATGTTTTAAATTTTAAGCGAGAACACAAGTAATAAGAAGGAATCTTCTTTTTGGCAAATAAGTTAATTTAAAACACTTTCTACAAAGTGTGGATTTTTTTACACAACTTGTACCAAAGTATCGCAATATGTTATTTGTTTGTTTTCCGAAATAATAAAATATATAATTTTGCTATAAAATATTTTTTATATAAGTGATTGATTTTCAAGTATTTGTTTGTTTTGTTTTTGATTTTCTGAAAAAAATAAATCAAAAACAAAATTACGGCTCATTAATTGAAATTAGGTAGTAGTCTCCTAAAACTATGTCAACATGATGAATTTATCACAGAGCCAGCGTCAGACTTTCAAAATTACGCCTTTGCAAATACAAATGCTTAATTTTTTGCAATTATCAACGCTTGAGTTAGAAGAGCGTATCAAAAACGAATTAGAAGAGAATCCATTATTGGAGGAAGGTGCTACAACTTCTGACGATTCATCCGATGATTTTGAAGCTGATGGCGATTCAGATGAATTCCCAACACTTACCCAACCCGATAATGATTATGCCGATTGGGATGAGTATGCTCATGATGATATTCCTGATTATAAAACCAAAGTAAATAACCATAGTGAAGACGACGAACTCTACAGTTTGCCTCTTGCACAAAATACTGATTGGCGAAGTGAGCTGAAAAGTCAAGTACATTTTTTGCCTTTGAATGAAAAACAAAGTGTTTTAATTGATTATATCATTGACTCATTGACTGATGAAGGTTTTTTAACCTATTCAGCAGAAAACATTGCCGATGATTTTTCTTTTGCCAATGGTGTTTATGTAGATATTGATGAGGTAGAAAAGTTATTGAAGGTACTCAGATTGATGGAACCTGTTGGAATCGGTTCGGCTGATTTACAGGAATGTTTGATGAGACAACTTCAACATAAAAAAGAAAAAGGCTTAGAAGTATCTTTGGCAATTGATATTGTGGCTTTTAATATGGATGAACTTGCGGTGCGTAATTATGAAAAAATTATGCGTTTAAGAGAAGTAAGTTCGGATGAATTAAAAATGGCTCTTGCCCAAATCAGTGCATTGAATGCCAAGCCAGTAATTGATGGAGAAACGTCGTCTATTGCCATTAAGGATAATATCATTCCAGACTATATCATTACTTATGAAACCAATATGTATGGCGACACGCAAATAGATATTGCTTTGAATAATAGCAGGATTCCATCTTTGAAAATTAACCAAGATTTTGCTAGTTCAATTGCTTCAAGTAAAGATAAAGCTGCTAATCAATATGTTAACAGTAAAATTAATACGGCTAATTGGCTAATCGAAGCCATTCAGCAAAGAGAAATGACGATGCTGAAAACGATGCAAGCCATTGTTTTTTTTCAGAAAGAATTTTTCAAAAATGGCGATGTCAGTAGTTTGAAACCGATGATTTTGAAAGATGTGGCGAGCCAAATTAATATGGATATTTCAACGATTTCAAGAGTAACGAGTGGGAAGTACGCACAGACACCTTTTGGGATTATCAATTTAAAAGATTTATTTTCAGAAGGAATTAAGATGGATTCTGGCGGCGAGGTTTCAAATCGTGAAATTCAGCAAGCTATTGCCAATTTAATTGCCAATGAAAACAAAAAAAGTCCATTCAATGATTTTCAATTGATGGAACTACTGGCTCAACAAGGCTATCATATTGCTAGAAGAACAGTAGCTAAATACAGAGAAAATTTGAATATTTCTTCAGCACAACTCAGACGACAATTATAAAATGCTGAAGAGTAATTAATAACGAAGTTGATTCATGGAAATACGGTTTGTGGTAATTTCATAATTGTCTCTTTCCTTTAATAATAAAACTATGCAACGGATTTTAGTAATCGACGACGATACAGATATATGTTTACTTCTTCGTCGTTTTTTGACCAAAAACAATTACGAAGTTGCTATCGCTCATGATGGCAGTACTGGCTTGGCTTTGCTTCAAGAATTCAGACCTGATTTAATCATGACTGATTTCAGATTGGGCGATACCGATGGCGGTACTATACTTCTGAAAATTAAAGAAAAATTTCCTTTTGTGCCTGTATTGATTATTACGGGTTATTCAGACATAAAAATTGCAGTGAATGTCATGAAAATGGGTGCTTATGATTATATCACAAAGCCACTTTTTCCAGACGAAATTTTACTGACCATCAAAAAAGCCTTAGAAAGTGTAGAAACTGAAAAAGGAAGTATGCAAGATTTGGGTGAAGAACATGATGGTATAACGACTTCACATCAAAAAAAGAAAAGCTCGAAACCTGCCAATTATATTTTTGGCGATGGAGCAGAATCAAAATTCTTGATTCGTCAGATTGAGCTTGTTGCGCCAACCAATTATAGCGTACTGATTTATGGCGAAAGTGGTTCTGGAAAAGAAGCCATTGCACAAGAAATTCATTTACATAGCAAAAGAGCGAATCAGCCTTTTGTGGCGATGGACTGTGGTGCTATTTCTAAAGATTTAGCTGGTTCAGAATTGTTTGGACACGAAAAAGGTTCGTTCACAGGAGCATTAAACCAGAAAATCGGACACTTTGAAATGGCAAATGGTGGAACGATTTTTTTGGATGAAGTTGCTAACCTTCCTTATGAAGTACAAGTACTTTTATTGAGAGTTGTTCAAGAAAGAAAAATGAAACGAATTGGAGGGACAAAAGAAATTCCTTTAGATGTTAGAATTTTGGTTGCCTCTAATGAAAAATTGATTGAGGCTTCTAAAAAAGGTAAATTCAGAGAAGATTTATATCACCGTTTTAATGAATTCAGTATTGATGTTCCGCCACTTCGTGAACGTAAAGCTGATATTATGACTTTCGCTAAGTTTTTCTTGGATCAAACCAACGAAGAGCTTGGTAAAAAAGTAAAGGGTTTTTCGAATGATGTTATTGATAATTTTATGAATTACGCATGGTATGGCAATCTTCGTGAAATGCGAAATGTCATTAAAAGAGCCACTTTATTAACCGACGGAGAATGGATTGAATCAAAAACATTGCCTTTCGAAATTTCTAATTACGCAAAATTACTCTTTACTGAAACCTCAACTCCGCCAGTTACAGTTTCAGTGCCAGTTGTAGAAGTTGTTCATAATGTTCCAGAAAGTAATGCTTCGAATGAAGTTGTCTCTAAACCTTCCTTGAAGTCGGCAGCGATTGAAGCTGAATATGATATGATTTTGAAAGTACTAAAAGAAGTAAATTTCAATAAAAGTAAAGCCGCCAGAATTCTTGGAATAGACAGGAAAACACTTTACAATAAAATGAAAGTTTTTGAATTGTAAGCTGCTGCAAAGTTGGATTATTTCCTTGCTCAAGTTTTCTGAAATTACACAAGTAGTTTCTTTAATAATAGAAATTAATGGACGTGCCTAATCATTTTTTTGAAGTATTTAACACTGATAATCAGTCTGATTTTTTGAATGGCTTTCTGGAAGCCATACCTAGTTTCGTTTATCTGTTAAATTTAACAGACAAAAAAGCCGTTTACCTCAATGCCAAAACTGAAATTGTTGCCAACTATTCACCAGAAGAATTATTAACGACCGACCTTTCAGTTTTCCCAATCGAAAATTTCAGTTCTTCCGAACATCTGTTTCAATATTTACAAAAAACTTTTGAAGACGTAGCCATTAATGGCAGCCAGAGCTTTATCCTGAAAATTGTTAGTAAATCAGGCAAAAACATCACGATTAATAATAAATGTACTTTAATTAAAAAAGACGCTTCGAACCAGCCAAGTATGTTATTGGTTTTGGCGGATGATATTACGATTGAAAATGAATTGCTTGAAAAAACGAAGCAAGTTCAAAATCAATCGAATGAAACAGAGCGTTTATTTAATTATGGAAGCTGGGAATGGAAGGTTAATAATGATTACGTAATCTGGTCGAATGGGTTATTTGAAATATTCGGATACGATCAAGCAGCTTATGAAAGTTCTCAGATGCCTTATGGTACTTATCAAAAGCATATTCCTGAAGAAGACGTACAACGAGTACGAGAGCTGTCGTTGAATGCCATAAAAGAGAAAAAAACTATTTATGAGTACGAACATGAAATCATAGATTTAAAAGGAAATAGAAAACAAATTGCAGTAAGAGGAAGGTGTTTTTTGGATGACAAAGGTGAAGTAATGCGAGTAATTGGTACTTCGCAAGACATTACCGAAATCAAGCAAATTAAAGGAGAATTAGAAACCAAGGTTGAAGAATTGTCTGTAGCTTATGAAGAACTCAAGAAAAACAAAGATTTATTCAAAGAAGCAGAAGCTTTGATGAGTTACGGAAGTTTTGAATGGGATGTTAATAAAGATGAAATACAATGGTCGGATGGTTTGAAAAAATTGTACTCTGGAAGTGATATTTCTAGGCTACCTGTAAAAATTAATATTGAATTTTACTATGCCAGAGTACATGATGATGATATTGCCAATGTTAAAAAAGTAATTCAAGAAGCAGCAGAACAAAAACAACCTTATGCTTTTGAACATAAAATTGTTGATTTAGACGGCGTTGAAAAATACGTTCAAACAAAAGGTTGGGTAAGTTCAGACGAAGCAGGGAAAGTATTGAAGTTTATAGGAAATACAGTTGAAGTAACAGAACTGAAAGCTTATGAAAAAGAATTAGAACGAAAGTTAGAAGAACTCAATCACTCCAATCAAGAATTAGAGCAATTTGCCTATGTGGCTTCGCACGATTTGAAAGAACCACTGCGAAAAATAACGGCTTTCGGTGATAGGCTTAATCAAAAATACAAACAACAACTAGACGATGATGCTAGTTTTTATTTGACAAGAATGATTGATTCTGCCAATAGAATGGAAGTATTGATGGAAAATCTACTCTCATACTCTCGTTTATCAAGAAAATTAGTCGCTTTTGAACAAGTAGATTTGAATAAAACTCTTGAAAATGTTTTGAGCGATTTAGAACTTAAAGTAGGAGAAACGAATGCTCAAATTCATGTAGGAACAATGCCGACATTGGAAGCTTCTGCGCCAAAAATGCAACAATTATTTCAAAATTTAATTAGCAATGCCCTGAAGTTTGTAAAGGCTAATCATTCACCCAATATTTGGGTCGATGCCAAGGAAGCCACAAAAGCAGAACTAAGTAAATTGGGCTTAGATTATAAAAATAAGCGTTATTATAAAATTACAGTGAAAGACAGTGGCATTGGCTTTGAGCCAGAATATGCTGAACGAATATTTGTAATCTTTCAACGATTACACGGCAGGTCAGAATTTGAAGGAACGGGATTAGGTTTGGCAATTTGTAAAAAAATTGTTGAAAACCATCAAGGAATTATCTATGCTGAAAGTGAACTAGGAGCAGGTGCAACGTTCATTATGTATTTGCCAATACGCCAGGCATAAACAGTAAAACTATGAATCAAAAAAAAAGTATCGTAATTCTCGTCGCTGATGATGATCCTGACGATAGAATGATGACTCAGGAGGCATTAGAAGAGAATCATATTATCAATCAAATTAAATTTGTTGAAGATGGAGTGGACTTGATAGATTATCTTCGACAAAATGGTAAATTCAATAACTCAAGCGAATTTCCACGCCCAGATCTTATCCTGTTGGATTTGAATATGCCTAAAGTGGATGGGAGAGAAGCGCTTAAAATCATAAAATCGGACCCTGATTTGTGTAAAATCCCTATCATTGTGCTTACAACTTCAAAGTCGGATGTTGATATTATAAAAAGCTATGATTTAGGTGTAAATTGTTTTATATCAAAACCTGTTACTTTTACCCGTTTTATAGAAGTAATTCGCACAATCGGACAATATTGGTTTGAAATTGTTCAGTTACCAGATTGATAAAAATAAATCATGAAAGATAGTACTATTAAATTATTATTGGTTGATGACGACGAGGATGATTTCTTGCTTACAAGTGATTACCTCAAAGATATTGAAAATCAAAAATTTGATATAGATTGGGCATTTTCATTTGATAATGCCATCGAAAAAATCAAAAAAAAGCAATATGATTTATGTTTTTTTGATTTTTTATTGGGTTCTAAAACGGGTATTGATTTACTCAAAGTAGGCATTGAACATGGCTTAAAATCGCCAGTGATTTTGTTGACTGGTAAAGGCGACCAACGCATTGATGTTGAAGCCATGACACTCGGTGCTTTTGATTATTTGGTAAAAAGTGAATTAGATTCCGAAAAGTTAGAACGTTGTATTCGTTATTCTCTCGAACGTGCCAGTACACTTTCTACCCTTCGTGAAAGTGAGCGAAAATACAGAAATATTTTTGACCAAACCAAAGAAGCCATCTTTACCGCTCGTTTAGATGGTACATTCAATTACTTCACGCCCTCTACTGCCGAACTCTTTGGTTATACCGAAGAAGAACTCTATCAGTTAAAAAGTTATTCCGTTTTTGTTCGTGCTGCCGACCGCCGTCAATTCATCAATCAATTGGAAGCTGAAGGTGAAATTAGTGATTTTGAAGTACTTTTGGAAACCAAATTTGGTGAAAAAAAACAATGTTCAATTCACTGCAATCGCCAATTAGATAGTGATGGAAATCCTTATTATTTAGGTATTATTCATGATATTACTGCTAGAAAAAAAGAAGAGCGAGATTCTTTACTTTTTCAAAAAATGGCAGCTACTGGGCGTTTGGTTCGTACTTTGGCTCACGAAGTCCGTAATCCTTTGACGAACATAAATCTATCAATAGAGCAAATGGAAGTTGATTTTGAAGATGAAGACGCCAAGTTTTTTATTGATATAATCAGAAGAAATAGCCAACGAATCAATGATTTAATAACCGAATTATTGAATACTTCCAGACCTTCAGAAGTAACTTTTAGTCGACATACTTTACAGGAAATTCTAGAAAGTACCATTGAACAAGCAATAGATAGAATCAACCTGAAAAATATTAAATTAATCAGTAATTATCCTTCTGATATTTGGATTGATGTTGACAAAGCAAAAATTCAGATTGCGCTATTAAATATTATTATCAATGCTGTGGAGGCAATGAAAGAAGGAGAAGGCATTCTGAAAATTCAAGCTACGCAAAGGAATAAATTTGCCATCGTTACCATCGAAGACAATGGAGTAGGAATTAGCCAAGAACATATCGAACGCCTTTTTGAACCTTATTTTACTTCAAAAAACAATGGTATTGGCTTAGGTTTAGCCGCAACATTGAACATTATTCAATCTCACAAAGCTAGGGTAGAGGTTGAATCTGAATTGGGAAAAGGCACAAAATTCATTATCACTTTCACTCTGGTATCGTAGTGTCTTCGGGCAGTTTTTTCTTGGAAGTAAACATTAAAATAGTTGAAGCCATAATTGTGCTAATAACTACAATGACGATTCCTAAAATAGCACTAAAAACAATGTATTTATAAAATACTTCTGCTTGATAACGAGCTAAAAGAATACCTAATAATGCCCAAATAACGGCTAGTCCTACGTAGCCGTTTCTTAAATCAATCACGAGCAAAAAGGTAATAAAACTACCCGCTAAAATCATGATACTTGCCCAAGACTGTCCAAGTATATAACCGTCTGTCGAGCCGAAATGAACCAGAAAAGCTGTTGCATTGGCGATTGTCGCAATACAAATCCAGCCCAAGTACATTCCGAAAGCAGCTTTCAGAATAATCTTTGTATAGCCACTAAGATACACCTGAGTAGTTTTTATATGAAGATTTATTTTAACTAATGATATTAAAATTCCAATCATGATAAGCATCGACGCAATCATGAACTCATAATGCCAAGCCAAAATCCAAAGTGAATTCAAAACGGCATTAACGATAAACCAATAACCAACTCCATTCACAACAAGCCCTAAAGTAGTATCGGGTTTCTTTTGGAAAAGAGATTTTGACTGTTCAATACAAAAGAGCAACAAAAGAAAGTAAATAATTCCCCAAATAGAAAAAGTAATACCAGCAGGAACGAATAAATTAGGGTATTGATTCGATAATTGTCCAGTCGTTTTACCATTCAATGGTAAGCCATTCGCCAAACCATTCATAATTACCATTACAATAAAGAATACAAAATTCAGTACTTGTAATGCTTTTATTTTAATAGGATTAATCGTGTTAGTTTCCATAAAATTATGCTTTTTGTTGAACGGTGGACTGTTTTTTTACTTCAAGTTCTTGTTTTAAAATAAAAACAGCATTGCTATTGGGTTGAATAGGAGTACCGTATCTCAGTGTATATACTTTAGTGAATTCTGCGCCGAAGTATAAAATGATAGAGGAATAATACACCCACAAAAGGATTAAAACAATCGAACCAGCCGCACCGAAAGCTGTGCTAACAGTTGACTGTCCAAGATATACACCTATTAAAAACTTCCCAATCATGAATAATAATGAGGTAATACCTGCACCTACGAGGGTGTCTTTCCATGAAATTTTACCATCTGGAAGTACTTTGATGATGACCCCAAACAATAGGGTAATAATTGCCCAGATAACCAACGTATTTACCAACATAAAAACGAATATTGTAAAGCTACTTTCAAAATACATTTGCAATTGCCTATCAAATAAACTCAATAGGGCATTAATTGTTAAAGAAATTAATAAAAGAAAGCCCAATGCCAAAATCAGAGAAAAAGAGAGGAAACGATTAATCAAGTATTTTACCCAACTATTTTTTGGTTTTGCTTTTAATGACCAGATGAAATTGATGGAATCTTGAATTTCGGCAAAAACACCAGTTGCACCTATTAAGAGTGTAGCAAAGCCAATGATAGCTGCCACGCCAGATTTTTTAGACTGCTCTGCATTTTTTATTAATTCCTGTACCTGTTTGGCAGCTTCGTTACCAATCAAGTTGTTGATTTGCCCAAAAAGCTCGCCTTCAATTGCTTCTTTACCCAAAAAAATACTTGCTACCGAAATCATAATCAATAACATTGGTGCAAGCGAAAATATCGTGTAGTATGATAAAGAAGCACTTAGCTTTGTAGCATTGTCATTTGCAAATTCTCGAAAAACTTCTCCTGTAAAACTAAATAATTCTTCGATTTTTTCTTTGAAGGAGTATTTCATTATTTGTATTATTTTGATGTTATTGTATTGCGTAATATTATAATACCAGTCCTTTTTTTGTTAAACTGTAGAAAATAATCTACAATTTTTGATATTGAGGTTTTAAATGTTAGGTTTTTATTTCTGGTATGGGAATTTAGGCAAAATTATTGTTAGTAAAATGTTACTTATTGTATTTTTTATCGTTTCAAGTAATTGAAAATCAACAAGTAATTTTTATATGTATAATTTTTGTAAAGTATTAGTAGTGAAAAATGTTTTTTATAAGATTGCCCTTTTATTAGTATTGAGCTGGGCTGTTAGCGTTTTTGTATTAGGAATTAAAGGATTGATTCATCTTTTTTTAGTATTTGCTGTAATTGTAATTTTAATTTCAATTATCAAGCATGAAATGTGATTATTCTAATTTTTAATAAAGTGCTGAGAATATTGATTTTTGGTAAGTACTTTCGTTTTCAGTCAATGCAAGTATTATTAAGGATTATGGTCTTAAAATTTCTTTTTTTCTTTGTTTGGTAATCATGCCAGATGATAAGTAGGCTAAAGGGATGTAAATTAATACAGCCCTTTTTTATTGAGAATGATAAATGTTTTAAATTACAGTTATAATTCTTGCACAAAAAATTAATTGCTATTACAAAATATAAACTCTATTCCGATGGCTCAACGATTTCCCTTTATTATAAAATTTGCTTTCTCACTCATTTCTGTCACTATTCTGGTGTATTGGATGATGGTTTTGCAAGATATTTTAGTGCCTTTTTTTGTAGCTGTGATTCTTTCGATGGCTTTATTCCCATTATCTAATTTGTTGGAAAAAATTGGCTTAGGGCGTACTTTATCGATTACTATTTCATTATTATTTTTCTTAATGATAACCGTGGGAGTAATTTGGCTGGCATCTACCCAAATAGCGAGCTTTAGTGAAATGTTTCCACAATTAGAAAAACGATTTGAACATTTGTTTTTACAAGGTCAGCGTTGGACGGAAGAGCATTTTCATGTTGGACGAAAAACACAGAATGCTAAATTGCGCCAGTATGGAACAGGTATTTTAAGCAGTGGTGGTTCAGTTTTTACTTCTGCACTTTCAATGACGGGCAACATGATTGGGAATCTTTCATTGATACCGATTTACATGTTTTTCCTGTTGTATTATCGAGATTTCTTCAAATTGTTTTTTTACAGAGTTTTTAAAAATACAAGTAAATATTCCATTGATACTGTACTGACAAAAATCTATGAAGTAGTGCATAGTTATTTAAAAGGACTTATTACTGTAACCATCATCGTTGGAAGTTTAAATACTTTGGGCTTACTAGCACTTGGGATAGATTATGCCATTTTCTTTGGTTTTTTAGCGGCGGCTTTATTGATTATTCCTTTTGTGGGTATTTTGATAGGTTCAATTTTACCAATTATTATGGCTTTAATTACCAAAGACTCACCGATGTATGCAGTAGGGGTAGCAGGCGTTTTTATCTTTGTTCAGTTTTTGGAGGGTAATTTTATTACACCTCAAGTGGTTGGCTCTAAAATAAGTATCAATGGTTTGGTTGCAATTATTGCTTTGTTACTTGGTTCGGCGTTGTGGGGAATTGCTGGAATGGCACTTTCTTTACCAACTGTTGCTATTTTAAAAGTAATATTCGACTCTGTGCCAGATTTGAAACCATTTGGCTTTTTATTGGGCGAACCAGACCATAATAGAATCATGAAAGAAAAGAAAAAGAGAATGTTGGAATTTGTGCCAGAATTGGTTGAAACCATTACAGAAACTACTGAAGATGTAAAATCATTAGTAAAAGGGAGAAAAAAGAAGTCAGAGTAAAAGACATTCATTAGCATATTTTAAAGGCTTTATTATGGCGAGTATCAAAATGATACTCGCTATTTTTTTTACCCAATATGATACGATAGGTGATAAATTTCCCCCGAATTGTGGTGCTTTAACCTCATAAGTTTCATTCAGCTTTATGGTATGTATTTTTTATGATATTAAACAAATACAGAAATTTATCAACAGTGGTATTATCATTTTCCTTGTTGATTTAGTGTATAGAGAGCCATTTTTCTATATGAAAACAGATGGTTGTGTATAATTTTCTACACAATTCCCCATAAATCATAAAAATGAGGCATTGCTTGCCCGCTTTTTTTGAAGGCTCAATTTTTTTTAAATTGGTATATTTTTTTTGTTTCAAATTAAATCATAAAAGAATGAAGAATTTAATAATTGCTTTTATTGTCGTTTCGACCTTTTTCTCTTGTTCTAGAAATGAGAAAAAAGATATAGCCGAAAAAACACAAGATGCTCAAGACCTTGTTGAATCTAAAGCCGACAGTGTAGTGGATGATTTGAAAGATGGAGCTGAAGAGGCTAGCCAGAGTATTCTATTAGAAAAAGAAGCCTTGGTAAGCAAAATTGATGATAAAAAAGACGAAATCAACAAAAAGCTGAAAGAAGCTGATGAAGATATAAAAAATGCTACAATTCAAGAAAAAGCCAGATTGGCTTCCAAAAAGAAAGAATTACAGAATTCTTTGGATGAATTAGATAAAGCATTAAATGATTTGAAAAGTGAGAAAAAACGTGATTGGAAGGACTTTAAAAAAGATTTGAATAAGCAAATTGATAAAATTCAAGAGAAAATTCAATAGTTTATTTAATCCTTTTCACGAAAAAATATTAGTCTTTTTCATAGTGGTTAGATTGTGATAAATGGGGAGTGGTACTCTACTCCCATATTTTTAATCTAATCAGTATGAATAAGTTAAAAGTGGTTATAGCATAGTTAAACAGGGAAGTTGAATGGATTTCCCTGTTTCTTTAAAACTTAGTTTTGACTACTTCAAAGATTATTAATTTAGTAATGGTTAGGTATTCGATAAAGGATAGGGAGAATCCTCCCTTTGCCTTTTTACCAAAAAACATTGCTGAATTTGCCAAAATAGATAAGGTTGTAGCGTTGAGTTGGCATTTTTTAAGAGAATCTTTATAGATAACAATACTAATTAAGCAGTTAGGGTTTTTGGTTAAAGGAACAGCTTCTATAAGCTATTCCTTTTTTGTTTTATAGTGAAAAATTTTAATCTTGCTTTCCAAAACATTCATTTTAAATACTTAAATTACCCCGAAATAGGGACAAAATTACCCTAAAATACATAGTTTAGTCGTGGAATAATTTATGTAGTATTTTATAAACAATTTCTAAAAATTAAGATTTATGAAAAACTTACTAGCTGTAAAAGCACACTTATTAATACTATCGTTAGTGTTAATTGCTTTATCAACCAATGCTCAAAAATCAGATACTATTAAGCGAACGGTTGTAGTAGAAATAGATACCGTCGTGAAAGGAGCGAAGCAAAATGTAAATAAAGTAGCAACAGAAAAGTCTGGAGAAGTAGTTACTTCGGCAGATGCCAAGGTTCAACCTGTATTTTACAGAGGTTTATTAGTAGTAGAAGGTGGTATTATGTACAAAGATAATGTACTCCCTGTTTTATTAGCTGGCGAATTTGGCTTGGCAAGAAACATTGGTTTAGAAGCCCGAACTTGGTATGGCAAAAATGGAATATATGAAGACGGCTTCTTGGGAGTAGGTTTGAACTATCACTTCTCTGGAGAAGATAATCAAAAGCCAAGTAAGTTTGACCCTTACGTCGGTGGAATGTACGGTAAAATCTTAGAAGGTTCTGGAACAGCATTTTATGCACAAGCTGGTGGAAGACTTTTCTTATTTAAGAATTTGGGTGCTTTTGCTAACTTAAATGTAGGACTTGTTGGTAAGCGAGGAACAAATTTATCGTTCGGGTTTTCTTATAAAATACATTAAGAGTAATTAATATTTAAGCAAAAAGCCTCTTCAAAGTGATTTGAAGAGGCTTTTTGCTTAGAAAGGATAACCAATGGCAATATTTAAAACCAGATTTTCTTTTCGCCATTCAGGATTTCCCAAATTGAAATCTTTTAAAACCCATCGTTCATTTTCAGGTAAATATGGTTTTCTGACGGGCGTTGCTAAATCAAAACGGAGTACTAAATAACTAAAGTCAAATCGTAAACCAATTCCAGTACCAATGGCTACTTGCTTATAAAAGTCTTTTGTAAAAACAGCATCGGCACCATAAATATCTTCGTCTTTTTGCATCCAAACGTTTCCTGCATCCACAAAGATAGCTCCATGAATGTATTGATTAAACTTTGCTCTTAATTCGCTATTAAATTCCAATTTAATATCACCAGATTGTCCACCAATGGTTTGTTCTAACAATGAGCCTGTTCTCAAATAACTTCCCGGTCCAATGGTTCTTGCCGGAAAGGCACGAATACTGTTATTCCCGCCTGCTACATATTGTTTAACTGTTGGCAAAAAGTAAGAATTTCCGTAAGGTAAACCATAACCGACTAAGAAACGATTTGCCAAACGAAGGTTTTGAGTTAAGCGATAACTATATCTAAAATCAGCGTCAAATCTTGCATATTGTGGATAAGTAACTCCAAAAACAGTAGAAACAGAAGCATCATTGTTTGAACCTAATTTTGCCAATAAACTCGCTAAATTCCCTGCTACTTCAACACCACCAGTAAATGAAAAATTGTGTCGGCTACTGGCTTTGTTTTGTGGCATATACGAGAATGTATAAGCCGTACTCATGATAATTTTATTATCCAAAATCTCTTCATACAAAATCGGGTTTCGGAAATACTCTAGTGCAAAATCTTCACTAAAATTAGAAGCTTTTACTAAATTGACTAAAAGTGGCGTTACAGAATGTTCAATGGAAGCATTTTGTTTCCAAGCATAAGTCAAAGACGTTCTGAGCGAAGTAAGGTTGTACAAACCACCTCTTTTGAGCTGCTCGTAGCCAATATTAATATTTGTTTTAGGTAAAGCTTGGTTTTTAGCTGGATTAATCGTTACAAATGGGATGGTAAATCTTGGTAATGAAAGATTACTTTCTATCGAAAAACGAGTCGTATTCAAAGCACCAAGCGTACTGCTTGCTCCACCAACTTGGAACTCCAAACCAGCATTTGCCGTAATTTTCAATAACTCTGCTCCCTTAAAAGCATTTTTGTTGAGCCACGAAATACTGATGTTTGAACCCGTGTAATTATTTGATTTTGTTGTTGCGTTTAAGTCGGCTACAACAGATTTTGCTTTTAAAGGTGTCAAGAAATAAAATACATCTAGCAGTGCTGAATCTGAACGAGGCACTAATTCAAAAGTATTTTTAACAAATTTGAAATTTCCATTTAAGTTGATTAATCTCGACAAGGATACGTCTTGAATAGCACTTCCATACTTACCTCCACGACGAAAACCAATGGCATCTGCAAAAATTTTAGGTCGGAATGAACCTGTTCTATCAAATATTTTGATGCCTTTATAATTACTTTCTAAGTCTTTAATACTGTCATTTACTGCACTTTCGCCATAATCAGCTAAAACGTGTACATCTCTGATAAAGTACATTTTTTTAGCAACCTGCGAGGTCGAAGGTTTAACCTCAAAACTAAGATTTACTTTATGATTAGCCAATGAAGAATCTGCCTTGATGATGATAAAATCGGGTCTGAAATAATAGAATCCTCTTCTTTTTAGCAAATTGTCAATTCTTTCTCGTTCAGCACTAATCTGGTCGAATTGATAAGGTGTTCCTTTTTTGATTAAAGACCTTGCTTGTGAAGCTACAAAGGCTTTTCCGAAAGCAGAAGTATCTTTTGTAGAAAATTTTATGGTATCAATAATGTATCTTTCATGTAAATTGATGGTGTAATTTGCAGTCGCTTTTCGGTTTTTTTCAGTCAGTACTCCAGATGCTGAAGAACGAAAATAGCCTTGATTATTCAACAATAAACCAATTTGTTTGGCATTAGCACCAATCACACTTTTACTTGCCAATACTGGCGGTTCACCAAATCTTTTTCTGAAAAAACTTTTAAACCCTGATTCACTTTTTGGCTCTCCGAACAAGTAATAAAACCAAACTTTGTAAGGAAAACCTAAAATTGCAGAATTCGGCTTGGGCTTTACAAAAGCTTCAAGCTGTGTTTTTACGGTAGCAATTTCTTTTTTATTGACAGCTGAGTCGGCTTGCATTTTAATACTTGCGCCAACGTAAAGGCTTTCGCCAGCGGGTAATTTTTTAGTAACCGAACAGCCAGAAATGAACAATGCTGTGCATAAAAATAGGAGAGACAGTATCTTTTGTAAAGACAACCTTTTCCCGAATGTTGAAGAATATGTAAATGTTTGATTATTCATGTTGATTTCTTGCTGGAGAAAAGCTATTTACTTTTTGGCTTTTTGAAAATTTCTTTGAAAGTCCCATATTCTATTGTCACGGTGAAACCTACGCCTGTTTCAACCACAAAACCATCTAAAACAGACTGGAACTGATTTTTTCTGAATGCTTTGAAAAGATAACGGCCATCATTTGTTAGTTTGTAGTTGACAGTAATGTTATCAAATACTTCTGCTGAGTTCCTAGTGATGCTCGTTTTGTTTTCTAATTCAAAGTTTCTACCTACTTTAATTTCAATTTTATCATTGAAGAAAGCTTTCGACAAACCCAAACTTAAATCGGTTCTAGCACTTGATTTCCCATTGAAAAAATCTTGTGTTGATGATAAATTCACATCTAAATCAACCCCTTTGATGAGGTCGGAAGCCAACAAATCTAATTGATCGGAAAGTAATTTACTCACACTTTGTCTTGCCAAAGCTTCTGGATTTGCCCCACCGCTGCTTGAGAAAAAGTCTGAAGATTTTTCTGAGAAAAATCTATTCAAAATCAGTAAAGCAAATACTTGTTTGTTTACTTCGTTCGCATCCAGTTTGTTCAAACGGTTTTGTACGTCTGTAATCACCGAACTGCTGACTAATTTTTGTGTTTTTGAAGGACGAATTTTGAAGGAAATATCTGGTTTTGTCAATCGCCCAGCCATCGTTAATAAAACATCAAATTGAATTTTTTGTCTGAAACGAGTATCATCATCCGTTTCGTTTGACATCAAATCTAGCGGAGCAGTTTCTGTGTTATAAACAGCCGTAATGTTTACTTCTGCATTCATTGGGTCGCCAGACCAAATAATATTACTGCCTTTTTCGATAGAAAACTGACGCTTCAATACTTCAAAAGTTAAGCCATAACTTCCTTCTGTTAAATCGTAAGAACCTAAAATAAATGGCTGTCCATCAGCACTTAATCCAGCGTTTAGTCTGGCATTTCCTTTTACTTTAAGATTATCTCCATTCAATTCATCAACCACAATGGTAAATTCAGATTTGTCGTCAGCTTCAATATTCAATGACATTTCCGAAACGAAATCGTTCATGAGCGATACTTTTGTCGTAGAATCTTCCTTGACGAGTGCTTCGTTTTGATGGTTGACAAAAACCACAACTCCGTCACTTTCGCTTTGCTCGTCGAAGCTTTCGGGAACGATGATAGAAATATTACTATTTTCACGTACTTTAATATCGCCTTCAATTTTAGCTGCAGCCGAAATCCCCTGAACCGATAAACTAGCATCTACAAAACCTTTTCCGTAGAAAAAATCATTGTCTTTTCGGCTAGAATTCAACACCATGAAGTTTTTGGTATTAATCGTTAAATCATATCTAACTTCTGGAATATTTGCCAGCGAAATATTTCCATCAATTTTCAATGGTTGATTTAAGGTATCACTGAGTGTAAACTGTTTGAGTTGAATTGTTTTTCCTTCAAAAAACAGTTTTTGTTTGTCAATCAAATAACGGCTACCCAATTGCGTAATGTTGAAGCCAACATTGCTAAAACCTAAATCTCCAAGAATTTGTGGCTGAGTACTTGAGCCTTTGATGGTGGCTTGCCCTTGTAAAATACCTTTGGCTTGTTTTAATTGCCCAAAACTGAAAGCTTGTACTGTTTCTGCACCAAGTTTATTGATGGATAATTTAAAATCGAGTGGATTTTCGCTATTGAGGTAATAATTTCCAGTGAGTTGTAAGTCGTTTTTAGCACTTAATAAAGTAGCTTTTGCTGTAATTTTTTCAGCAGTTTCGTTAAATACATTTACATCTAAATTCCCAATCGGACTTTGTTGAAAAGTAAAATCTGTCACCTTCACATCACCAGTAAACGATGGCGACGCCATGTAATTACTCAGTAAAATTTGTCCGTCAATTTTACCACTAGCCATCAATGAATCTGTCACGAAAAGTGTAACAAAGTTCTCAATTCTGAAATTTTCGGCTGTAATATTAATGGGTCCATTGGCTTCAGTAGAAGTACTGTTGACGAATAAACGCTGTTTTTGTTGCTCCATTTGGAAATGATTGACGAGTAAACCCGCTTTTCCATATTGCACAAAACCCGTTGAATCAACTTCCCAATTTTTATAATTTAATTTCAAACCGCCTTTAACTAATCGTACTCTATACTGATTATCAAAATTCTGAACTAAACCTGCTACTTCATTTCTGTTTTGGTCGATAGAATCTTTAAAAATAGCTTTAAAAGTTGCCGTATTATTCGCTACACTTCCATTTAAAAATGTCTTTCGGATTCTAAAGCTATTCATTTCAACACCCGAAAGTCCGGCTTGATAAGTCAACTTTTCAGCATTTGCACTCAGGTTTACTTTTACATTGGAAACTTTGATGGTATCATATTCCAGATTGGGAGAAAATAAAGACATCTTCATCAGCGTATCAGTCTGACTATTCAGTAAAGCCGAAAAACGAACAGTATCAAGTTTGGTAAGACCGGGCAAAAAAGCTTTAAAAACTGGATGCTTTACCATTTTTGCCTCAATAGAAAGTTTGTAAGGCTCAGTAATTGGTGTGAAAGTAATATCAGGAATTGTAAAATAGCGATTGATATTGCTGATAAAAATATCAGATAGTTGTAAATAGTTAAAATCACCTTTGATGTTGGCTATCAAAAATGGCGATTGAATATCAAATCTTCTGCCATCTTTCGTATTTTGGGCAGTCAGCGTTGTATTTTCAAGTTTAATTGGCTTGCCATCTTGAAAGATTGTTGCCTCGTGAATTGTTATTTTTCCATTTGGATTGTTTGGGTCAGTTGATGGCATATCTACATCAATATCTCCATGAATTCCAATGTTATCGGCATAAAATCCTAGTGGTTTTAGATTTAATTCAGCAATTTCAATATTCCCTTTTACGCCTGGAAAATTTTGAGATAAATCAACTTTTGTGTCGATTTTTAATGAAATGTTTGGGTCAGTAATATGCGCATTGATTTGTGCGATTTGATTAGCGATATTAGTCTGAAATACTAAATTTTTATAATTATAGCCTTTTACTTCTGCTTGCTGAATAGTGCCTTCAATAGCAGTATTCATCGTTTTTAAGTCTAAACCTTTCCCTTTTACTTTTGCATTGAGCGTTAGCTTGCCTACATTTTCTGTTTGTTTAATGAATTTGCCCATTTCAAAAGCATCCAAACTCATTACACCTTCATATTGTTGATTTTTATCGGCAGTAATATTGACCAATTTCCCATTAAAAGAAGCACCGCCCATATCGGTTTTTACTTTGGCATTAATGGCTAAATTTTGGATTTTTCCATTGATTGTTCCTACTAAATTTACTTTTTGTGGCAACTCTATATTACTAGGAATACTATTGGCTGGAGCTAGTTTTAAAATATCATTTTTAGTAAGAGAAACCTCTTTGATATTCAGTTTTAAAGCCATTTTATTGGCGTCTGGCAAACCAGTAATTACTCCTTGTAAATTGGCTTTAGCTTGTCCGAACCCAGTTAATGAAAACTTGCTAATATTTAAATTATTGACTGTTCCCGTTGCTAGTCCATCAACCTTTAGCAAAGCTTTTTCATTGCCTTTGAAAGGAGGAGTTTGGGCAAAATCTGGCATTAACAATAAAATATCTTTGAAAGCAATCTGACTATTTTTGAGATTGAGTTTGATTTTTGAAGCACCAATATTTTTACTGAATTGCTCAAAAGAAGCATAGCTCAACGATAATTCATCTCTTAAAATAGTATTTGGCGTTTTTACATACAGTTTTTTCAAAAACGTCTGACGATTGGTGTAGGCAAAATCTGTTTGGAATTTTTGTAATTCAAAACCAGATTTTTCTTTGAATGAACTTGAATACAACCAACCAGAAATATTATCAGGAGAAAAACGGAAACGTTCTAAGTTTACTTTTAAATTATTGATTTTTAAATTGTTGTAATCCAATCCTTTTTTTAAGGCAACTTGGTTTAAGTCTTGGTACAGAATGTTATTGCCATCCAAAATTATTTTATCGACCAATACTTTCCAGTTATTGGGCGATGAAGATTCTGTTTGAGTCTTTACTTTTTCTTTTTTTACTTTTTTCAAGAAACTTACTTTTGCATCGGTATTGTAAAGATTTACCGATTTTAAATGTACTTGTTCGCCAGCCAAGTAAAGTTTATCGCCTTTTACATTCAGTGAACCCAATTTTACGGTATTAACCAACCCAGCACTTTCTTCTGTGATTTTCCATTGAATATTTTTAGCATCAAATTCTCCAAAAGCTAAGTCCAAACTATCTGATTTTACAGTATTTTCTGGAGTTTTTGTCAACGCTTCATAAATGCGAAGAGATAAGTTTCCGCCATTTAATGATACTTTGTCTAAGTGATATTTTGAAGTACTTGGGTCAATAGCTTTGAATGACGTTTGAGCATTTTCTAGCCTAACTTTTGCATCTACGCCAGTGACATCATCGAGATAAGCGATGTTAACTTGTTTAAGAAGAATATTAGATAGCTGATAATTGAGAGGAGTGCCTTTGGTTGTGTCGGTACTTTTATCAGGACTCTCAAATGCTTTTAAGATGTAGTTGAAATTGAAAGTAGTATCTGGAAGGGTACGTTTTAAATTAAGATTGATATTATCTAACTCTATTTTATTGATACTTACCTTGTTTTGTAATAAAGCCAACATATCAATATCCAAACGCATTTTGTTTCCGTAAAGCAATGTATCATTCTGATTATCGGGCAAATAAACGCCTTCTAACGCAATCCAATCTGGGATGTTATAGCTAATTCTTTTGATAGAAAATGGTTTGTTGAGTTTCTTTTGAAGATAGAAAACTACTTTTTCGGTTAGGTATAATTCACCAGCGGGCGTTCTGAAGTAAAAGATTAGACTTATCAGAATAAGTACTAAACTTAGAAAAATGATGCCTGCTATTTTTACAAACTGTTTCATTTAGTCTTTTTCATGTGGTTTAAAGCTCATTAAAGTATGTCAGCCTTTAATGTCAATTACAAAAGAAAAGGTAATAGGTATATTTTATTTTGATAGACTATTCTTTATTACAAAAAAATATCAATCCAACCTTTCGATTGGATTGATATTAAACCTAAGCATATTAACGTTTGAAAGTAGTTATTTCAAAAGTTGGATTGAAAATAAAAACATTCGTCAATTTAACCGTTTTTTTATCAATACTACTATAATAAGTACCTGCTGAAGGGTATTTTAAACCAAAATCAGATGTTGTATAAACGTTATAGTCTTGTGTGATTTCTTCTCCACTAGGTAATTTGTATTTTGCTTTCGTTAAGAAATTCGTGATATTATCGAAATACAAATCGTGTTTGATGTCTTTCCCTTTTAATTCAATATGATGTAATCTTTGTGCCCCGATAACTTCTAAACCAACATAAGTAGCAATGTAGCCTTTTTGCTCGTAATTCAGAAAAGGTAAAAGGAAATCATCTACTTCTCTTTTCATATTACTTTGTTCTTTGGCACTCAAATCTTTCACATCATAAACGATGGCTTTATCACGGCTTCCCGTCGGAATTTTTAAGAAAGCATCTGCTGTACCTACGCCATAGATAAAACTACGTTTCATGATAGTTTTGGTTTTTAGCATAGATTTATCCGTTAGTGAAGCCTTCACTTCCATATCATAATCTGTTGCAGCATTGGCTACGAACGACTGTTTCAACGTATAAGTTTTTACTTTTTTCCAAAGCGGCAATCCGCCAGTACTTTGGTAATATTTATTAAAAATCGTATCAGGCGATTGTGCAAAAGCATTGATAACGAACAAACTCATCATCAAGGTAATGATACTTAATTTTTTCATGAGATATATTTGAAATTTAAGGTTTTAATACTGTTTGTCTATGGAACTCTAAAATACTCACTGATATTGTTTATAGAAAGAAGTGTTCATTATTTTAATATAAATACCGCATAAATAAATGGAATAGTTATATTTTGAGGAAAGATTTTTTTCTTTCTAAAACAACACAAGGAATGCCGTAACATTCCTTGTGAATATATGCCCTCTGCCCACCGCTAATTATTCGTCTTTATCTTGTGAAAATATCAATGCTGTATAAGCTGCAATAGATATTGTAGCATAATGTTGCATGTTATCATATTCGCCTGCTTGGGTGTTGATATGATGGGAATCAAAATTATCGAAGTCTTTATCATAGCCTTCCCAATCGCTATTGAATCTTAGTTTCCAAAGTCCTGCTTGTGGAAAACCTATTGCTAAATCTTCATAAGATTTATTCGAAAAATTAAGTATTACTACGGTATTATCGCCTTGTCCACCTTTACTCCATCTTTGAAAAGCAATGATTTTATGTGTTTCATCTACTCTGATAATTTGAGTATTTTGCCCTGTTAAGCCTTCGGTATTATTGTAATAATTAAGGCGAAGTTTTATTAAATCTTTATGTAAACCAGTAAAAGCTTTGAATTTTTCAGCCTTAGTCCAGTCAATCGGGTCAGTATCCGAAAACCATTTATCTTCCAATAATTCTTGTCCTTGAAATAACATCGGAATTCCTCCAGTTGTCATCACTAAAGCAGTACCCAATGATGCTCTTTTTTTAGAAAACCAATTGTTCACATTATCAGAAGCAATTTCTTCTGCTACTCTTGCTTTGCCATTGGCTACCTCATCATGCGATTCTGTATAAATTACTCTTTTAAAAGTATCACCAGAATATTTATTAAGAAGTGCCAAACAAATACTTTCCATGTTTCGATATTCGTCTTCTTGCTCAATCAAAGCTTTACGGATAGGATGAACAAAATCAGCATCCCATTGGCTACCAAAACCCAGACCACATTCGTTTCCTAGATGGTCTGTTATGGAATCTAATCCATGTAAATCTTCAGCAATGATTATTTTCCAAGGGAATTTTTCAGCTACTTCGCTATTAATCCATCTGATTAAACTTAATCCTTCTTGTAAAATAGAGCTTGAATCTTCATTGGCTTTTACATTTCTAATGTATGGAGTCATGTCCATTCTTAGTCCATCTACTCTAAATTCTTCAAGCCACATCATTGCATTATCACGAATGTATTGGCGTACTTCTGGTCTGCCATAATCAGGTCGAGTATCTCCCCAAGGAGTATTCGCTCGCCAATCATTATAGAAATAAATACCGCCCATTCCGTTTTCTTGCCAGCCGTCAAATTGCCAAAGATCCATATCTGTCGGTCCAAAATGATTGTAAACAACATCCAAAATTACAGCGATACCATACTCGTGTGCAGCTTTGATAAAAGCCTTAAAAGCATCTGGCCCACCATAACTTGATTCTATGGCAAATGGATAGGATGGATTGTAACCCCAAGAAAAATTACCTGGGAATTCAAAAGGAGGCATTACTTCTATGGCATTAATACCAAGGTCTTTTAAATAGTCTAGCTTTTCGATAAGACTGTAGAAATCACCAACCTGTCCTTTGTTTTTTACATGGTAAGTACCCACATGCAGTTCATAGATAACCAATTTATTCCAAGTTGGCATCTGAAAATTATCTTCTTCCCAGTCAAAATTATTGGGGTCATATACAATTGAATTCCCTGCGGAATTAGTTAGTTTGCGTGAATAAGGGTCATTTCGTTTGAGTTCCTCAGATGGTGTTTTTAGATAATATTTATACTCATCTCCTGCTTTTGCTTCAAAAACATTTGTACTCCAATAACCATTTCCCTCTTTTTCAAAGGTTGCTTCATTAGGATTCCAGTCATTGAACGAACCAATGACACTTACTTCTTGCGCATTTGGTGCCCAAACTCTAAAAAATACTCCGTTGTCGTGGATGATAGCACCCATTCCATCAACGTTTATTTTGTCACTGACTGTATTGTTCGTCTGGTTATTCATCCTTTTCTTGTTAATAGTTGTGAGAAATGTTGTGAGTAATGTTGTGAGTAATATTATCGTACATTCAGAACTTAAATTTATATGCCAGTTATAAAAACATAATTGGACGTAATTTTTTTGCTACAAATTCTACAAAAAGAAATTTGTTGTGGCTTTTTCTCTACAATTCTAGTGTAGATTTAAAAAATTAATGATAGTTCTGTAATTTTGTAAAATCGTGGAGAATAACCCTTTTATCGACTCATAACATTGAAGTTTATGAGTATAATTTTTGAAAAATGAGTGATTTAGCTTGGCTTGGAAGAACCAAATTATTAATAGGAGACGAAGGAATCCAGAAGTTACAGAATGCTCACGTTTTGGTGGTGGGGCTTGGTGGTGTAGGCTCTTTTGCCGCTGAATTTATTGCTCGTTCGGGTGTTGGAACGATGACTATCGTTGATGGTGACGTGGTAGATCCTTCTAACAGAAACAGACAATTACCCGCACTTTCTACCACACATGGACAACCCAAAGCAGATTTAATGGAAGAACGTTTGTTGGCAATCAATCCTGAATTGAAGCTGACAAGTATTCGTCAATTTCTTTCGCCAGAAGCGGTTGAAGAGATTTTAACTAATAATAATTTTGATTACGTGATGGACTGTATTGATTCAATCACTCCAAAATTAATGTTACTGACAACGGCACATCAGAAAAACCTGAGAATTGTAAGTTCGATGGGAGCGGGTGGTAAGGTTGACCCAACAAAAATCCGTACCGCAGATTTGTTTGATACTCGTGAATGTTACTTGGCTTCACTTGTTAGAAAACGACTGCGTAAACTTGGTATTCGTTCGGGCATTAAGGCGGTTTATTCTACTGAAAAAATGATGGAAGAATCGTTAATGTTAACAGATGGCTCAAACTACAAGAAATCGGCTTATGGTACGATTTCCTATATGCCAGCTGCTTTTGGTGGCGTTTGTGCGTCGGTCGTTTTAAGGGATTTGTTGGGTTTTCCAGTAGAAATGGAAAAGAAATTAAAAGCTTTGGCAAGTCGAGAAAAGAAGCAACAAGAATTAGAGAAAAAACGAAAAGCGGCTAAATAAAAAAGAGAGGCAATTGTTCATCTTAACAATTGCCTCTCTTTTTTAACTAAAATTTTTTTCATGTTCCAAGAACAAATCTTGAAGCTTCTTCGTGATTTTCCCAACTTTACCTTCGCTAAATACTGTATTGTCGGTTTGTGTAATAGCAACAATTCTTTTGGTACTTCCAGTTGTAAATACTTCGTCGGCATCGTAATATTCTTGTGTACTTAGGTCTCTTTCCTCTACTACAAAATGCCTTTTAGCGATATTCAGTACGTGTTTTCTTGTTACTCCAAACAATGCGCCATCTACAGGAGTAATAATCTTTTCGTTTTTAATGACAAAAATATTACTTCTTGAAGATTCTGAAATTAAGCCATTTTGATGATAGAGTACATCGTCTGCACCAAATGCCTTCATTTTGGCTAAAGCCCTGATGGGTGTAATATAATTTAGGGTTTTAATTTCAGGAATTTCTCTTCGGTACTCAACACTCATCAGTTTCATTCCCACATCAGCAGGTTTGAATTCAAAAGGTTTTCCCATAACGATTAAATTGGATTGTTCCGCAGGAGTATAACCATCAGCAGAGTAACCGCCCGTCATTACCATTTTCACGCCTAATAAATGTTGGGGATGTAAGCGAATGATTTCTAAAATGATATTCCTGAGTTCATCACGAGAAGCGGGAATTTTTAAACCCATTAAATTGGCAGAATTCTCAAAACGGTCGAGATGGTCTTCTATAAAAATAGCTTTTCCATCAATCGCACGAAAAAAATCAAAAATGCCATAACCTCTTAATAAACCAAGGTCACTAACATGAATATTAGCATTCTCAGCAGGAATAATTTGTCCGTTTAAAAAAATATACTCTTTCATTTTGTGGCTAATCAAAAGAATCGAAATGTATAATTATCAAATACTTGATTAATCTGATTCAGTAAATAATACTGTTCAGTCATTATAAAATTCCGAAATTAGAAGAAGGAGATGATGAATTTGAAGATGATGGATAACGAAAATAGCAAACTTGGTATATTTTAAACATACCAAGTCTGCTATCATTTATTGAACTTCACAGCTTTTTTCTAAAATATTTTGTAGCCATTCATTAGGCAAATTATCGACAGAATCTTTCAATAAAGCATTCCACTTTTTAGTTACTTCGCTCATATCATCTTTAGTCAGGCGATGTTCAATAACGTTGAAACTATCTTTTTGATAAACAATCACATCAATCGGATAATCAACATCGCTTGCACTTACTTGCGTAGCATCGAACGAAAGAAAACCTAATTTTAGGGCATCTTCTAAAGTCGTTTCATAAGATAAAGTACGATTCAACAAAGGTTTTCCATAATTAGAGTTACCAATAATTTGGTACTTTAAACCTTCGTTAATCTCAATCCAATTGCCTTCAGGAAAAATCAAAAACAATTTATGCTCATCATCATGTGGCATTTGTCCACCCACAATTGAATGCAAATTGAAATTATAACCTTCTGCTTTTAGTGTTGCTTTATCTTCTTGGGCTACTTTTCTAATCATATCACCGAAGGCATTAACAGCTTCGTACATATAGTCAAACTTGCAACCTTTTTCTTCAGTAAGTCTGTTAAAATAGATGATAGATTTATCACGGACTGATCTTAGACCGGCCGTCATGATAAAAAGAGAATGGTTACCTACTTCGTGGATAGAAACCTTTTTGTTGGAGTAAACCTCCGTACCAGCGGTAATTCTAGTGTCAGCGATAGCCACGATGCCTCCACGTACTTTAATCCCTAAACAGTATGTCATTTGCACAGTCGATAATTTGTTTGAATCAATTAGTTAATCTCTATTTTGTACAGCAACGACCAAGCGTTAAAATGCAGGTTTAATCGTACAAAATCAGGTATATGTAAAACTAATGATTCCAGCGTTTTTGTAAATAGTGGTTGGCTAGTTATAAGTAAAAATAACTAACATACAAAAGTAAAAAAACTACTTATTGTTCTACCATATTTAAGTGTATTTCTTCTTCAATTACTGGTTTTAAATCAAAATACGTTTGATAGATTGCTTTGCCAACAGCATTATTTTTTTGTTGAAATTCGTCAAGATATTGATGTAAACCCGTATCAAAAATATCTTTAATTTCAGTGAATTCTACTTCAGAACGCAATTTACTAAGTGCTTTTTCAGCAGGATTTGAATACGAAGCTGTGATAGCAGTACCTGATATTTCGTACAATGATAATTCTGCCTGACGAATGCAGTGCATTACCGAGCGAGGGAATTTTTTATCGAGTAATAAAAAATCGACAATAGCTGTCGGATTCATCACTTGATACTGTTGACGAAACATATTGTAAGCACTCACCGATTTTAATACAGATGACCAAAGCATCAAATCAAGTGGTGAACCTACTGCACCAATTTCTGGCAAAAGTGTAAAGTATTTTACATCCAAGAATCTTGTCGTTTTATCAGCACGTTCTATCAACCTGCCCAAACGCCCAAAATGCCAACCTTCGCCTCTGGTAATGGTTGAATCAACAATACCATAAAACAATTGGCTACCAGTTTTGATGTTCTCTAAAAAACCTTGGTATCTTGCCAATTCCCATGACTTACTTTCGGCAGCAGCATCTTTTACTGTCCAATAAATTTGATTGACGTATTCCCACATTTCACGAGAGATACTCTCACGAATGGTTCTTGCATTTTCACGAGCTTCAAGCAAACAGGATAAAATCGAGTTTGGATTTTTTACATCAAAAGCCATAAAATACAATACGTTTTCACGAGTAGGCGCATCATAATGCTTTTGGAAGATATAATTATCGGCCGTGGCAATAATCAGCGGTTCCCACTGTTCAGGTACGTCAGGAGGTAAGTCAAGTGCTAAATTGAAGTTTACCGAAATAAAACGGGCATAATTATCGGCACGTTCGATGTACCGATTCATCCAATAGATAGAATTTGCTACTCTGCTAAGCATACATTATGGGTTTAATGCGTTAATGGGAAATTTATGAAAACAATTTTACTTCACTAAAGGTTGATTTGCGATACTATATGAAGTTGAAATTGACATTTTCTTGAAAATTACGTATTCATAAAATTAGAAGAAAAATCTATTTAATCAACACCTTCCGATGGATTTTAGCAAGTTTAAATGGTTTTCAATATTGTGCTCTTTTTTTAGTTATATTTTTCCTTAGAAAATAATTATTCCTTTTTTCAAACTTCATAAATAAAAAAAAGAGGTTATATGAAAATATCGTTTTTATGTTATATTGCAAATAGTTATTTAGCTTTTAGTTAAAATAACCAAATTAATATTAATCTTTTCTAAAAAACACATGAAAAAAATTTTTCTACTTACAATTCTAGCGATGCTAGGATTTAGGGGGCTAAACTATGCCCAAGACAAAACGCTGACTGGAAAGGTCAAAGATGCGAAGGATGGTTCCGTATTAGCCGGAGCTTCAGTTGTTGCCAAAGGAACATCAATCGGAACGGTAACGAACAGCTTAGGAGAATTTACGCTGAAAGTACCCGTCTCGGTGTCTGTCTTAACAGTATCATTTATTGGTTATGCTTCCAAAGATGTGCCTGTTGGTACTGGTGTTTTGAATGTTTCGCTTGATGTTGCTAGTAATCAGTTAGAAGAGGTGGTGATTTCAACGGGTAGTCGAAATTCTAAAAGAACGATGACCGACACGCCGCTTCCCATTGATATTCTTTCTGCGGCAGATTTGAAAACTACTGGACAAACTTCTTTCGACAAAGCGCTTCAATACCGAGTACCATCTTTCAACACGGTGAATACTCCTGTAAATGATGCTACTTCTTTACTTGACCCTTATGAAATTAGAAACATGGGTCCAAGCCGTACCTTAATTTTGATTAATGGGAAACGTAAAAACACAAGTGCTTTGATGTACATTCAGACTTCGCCTGGTCGTGGGGAATCGGGTGCTGATATTTCGGCGATTCCACAACAAGCGATTAAACGTGTTGAGATTTTGCGTGATGGTGCATCTGCTCAATATGGTTCTGATGCGATTGCAGGTGTAATGAACATTATCTTGAAAGATAAATTTGATTATGGTTCGGCTACGCTTACAATGGGTGTTACTGCTAAAGGAGATGGAAAACACATTGGTTTTTCGGTGAATAATGGATCAAATTTTGAAAAAGGATATATCAATTACACGATTGATTTTAGTCGCACAACTTTGGCGAATCGTCCGGGTACAGTGAGTGCCGAAGCTGAAGCTGATGCAAGCTTGGGTTTTGATGCTCCCTTGGCACAAGTAAAGAGTTTCTTGGCACTTAAACCTGATGCTGGTAACATCAATGGTCAGCCAGAAAATACGGCTGCAAAATTCTTAGTGAATGGTGGATATTCAGTGGGCGAAAAAGCAGAATTGTATTACACTGCGGCTTATGTGTATAAAAGAGTAAACAGTTTTGCGAATTATCGTACTCCGTATTGGCGACCAACTGACAATGGACTTTTAACCCCAGCAGGACAACCTTATTTAGGTTATGTACCTACTTTCCAAGGAGATTTGAATGATTATACTGCAACCATCGGCGTTAAAAGTGAAACAAATGGTTGGAAAACAGATTTAAGTTTTACAACGGGTGGAAACAAACAATTATATACTGTTTCGAATTCTGTAAACAGAAGTTTAGGTAAAGGATCGCCTACTTATTTTAAACCGGGTGGATATGAGTTTAGCCACAACGTTGGGAATATTGATGTTTCTAAACAAGTAAATGATAAGTTGAGCCTTTCGTTTGGTTCTGAGTTTCGTGCAGAAACCTTTACTGTTTTTGTAGGAGATACTTCTTCTTATGTTGGTTCTGGTGCGGATTCTTTTCCGGGAACTACACCGAACAATGCAGGAACAAATACTCGTTTTAACTTTGGTGGATACGTAGATTTAGGATATGATATTACTGATGAATTTTTAGTAAATGGTACTTTACGTTCAGAACACTACAGCGATTTTGGTGATGCGACAGTTTATAAAATTAGTTCACGTTATAAATTTAGTGATAAAGTAACATTGCGTGGTTCTTATTCTACTGGTTTCCGTGCACCTTTATTACACCAAATTTATCAACAACAAGCACAAGCTAGTTTTGTGCCGGGTCAAGGAATTCAAACAAAAGGTGTTGTAAATAATGTAAGTCCACAAGCTTTTGCTTTAGGAGTACCAAAATTAACTCCCGAAAAATCAACCAACTTTACTGTAGGTTTAGGCTTGAATCCAACGAAAAACCTAAGTGTTACGTTAGACTATTACAATATCAAAGTAAAAGACCGTATCGTCTTAGGTTCTGAAATTGCAGGAACAGATGCAGGAAACACAGCTTTAGATAATATTTTGACATCAAACGGTATTGTTGCAGTAAGTTTCTTTGCAAATGCGTTGAATACAACTACTTCTGGGCTTGATTTTGTAGTTTCTCAGAAGAATATTGAATTAGGAATGGGAAAATTGGGAATCAATTTAGCAGGTAATTATACTTTCGAAAATAAATATACTTCAATCAACAACCCGAAATTGATTGCTGATGCTGGCAAATCAATTTTTGATAGAACACAAGATGCTTTATTGTTTTCATCTCGTCCAAAATACAAAGTAATTCTTGGATTCGATTATTTAATCAAAGGCATTAATATCAATTTGAATAATACTTTATTTGGAAAAACTCGTTTTCATCAAAATGGCTTAGACGCTAATACTGATACAGAGTTTACTCCAGCAGTCGTTTCTGATTTAGCAATTAGTATTCCTTTCTCATCAAAAACTACTTTTACATTTAACGTCAACAATGTGTTGAATGTATTACCAAAATGGGATTTTATTGACCTTAAAACAGGCGCTAAAACACGTTACGATGCTAACAACAACGTACCATCTGCAAAATATTACGAACAATATAATTTAATCACTTTCAACGGACGTTATTCAAGAGTTACTTATGATGGTTCTCAGTTTAGCCAATTAGGTACTATTTTTAACGCAAGTTTGAATATTAAATTCTAATTCATTAATAACTAAAAGAGGTCTTTACTCGTCGAGTAAAGACCTCTTTTGTATATCAAGTAATGTTGCTAAAAAACATAACTATTTTTTTCAATAGATGCTTCAGCAATTCTTCTGCGAGCATCTTTGAGATTCATCGGTTCTATTTTTGTAAAACGTTTTAAGCCCATTAGCATTACACGGAGTTCATCGCCTTCGGCAAAACTTGTAATGGCAGATTTTCCTGCATTATTTGTTTTCTCTACTGCGCTATGTAAATAGATTAATGCGGCATCTTTTTGTAAAGTACAAGCTGCTTCGCCACGTACTGATATTAATTTTTCAACTCTTAGTAGCGTCGATTCTGCGATATAAAGTTCTATCATCATGTCAGCCAAATTCATAATGATTTCTTGTTCTTGTTCAAACTTCATCATGAATTTTTGTAATGCTGCACCAGCCACCATCAAAATGGCTTTTTTCATATTTTTTATTACTTTTTTCTCTGCGATGAAAATACCCTCTTCATCAGAAATACTAAAATCTGGTATCGACATAATCTCTTTGCCAACTTCCATCGCCGCAGGCATTAAGTTGATTTCGCCTTTCATGGCACGTTTTACAACTGTTCCTACAGAAAGCAAACGGTTGATTTCATTAGTACCTTCAAAAATTCTGTTAATTCTAGAATCTCTGTAAGCTCTATCCATTGGTGCTTCGGCTGAGAAGCCCATTCCACCATAAATTTGTACTCCTTCATCAACAATAAAATCCAATACTTCTGAACCATGTACTTTAAGCATGGCACATTCTATGGCAAATTGTTCAACGCCTTTTAGTTTTGCTTGAGATGACTCTACGCCACTTGCTAATAAATCTTCAATGGCATCGTCAATATTTTGTCCTGCACGATAACAAGCTGATTCTGAAGCAAATACTTTTACATTCATCTCGGAAATTTTATGTTTGATTGCTCCGAAGTTGCTGATTGAAGTACCAAATTGCTTGCGTTCGTTGGCATAATTAACAGCTTTACCAATAATCCCTTTAGAAGCACCGACAACTGCAGAGGCTAATTTGATACGACCAATGTTCAAAATATTTACCGCAATCTTAAAGCCTCCTTCACGAGTATAAAGCTGATTTTCAACAGGTACTTTACAATCATTAAAGAAGATTTGACGAGTAGATGAACCTTTGATGCCCATTTTTCGCTCTTCTTCGTTCATTGTAATACCACCAAAATCTTTTTCAACAATAAAGGCCGTTAACGATTTATCGTTATCAATTTTAGCGAAAACAATAAATAAATCAGCAAAACCACCGTTTGTTATCCACATTTTTTGTCCGTTGATGATATAATGTTTACCATCTTCCGATAATTCAGCTTTGGTTTTTCCAGAATTTGCATCCGAACCTGAATCTGGCTCAGTTAAACAATAAGCGGCTTTCCATTCGCCAGTGGCTAATCTTGGTAAGTATTTGGTTTTTTGCTCTTCGTTACCATAATACAAAATAGGCAAAGTACCAATACCAGTATGTGCTGACAAGGCTACCGAAAAAGAATGCCCACCACCACAAGCCTCAGCTACCAACATTGAAGTATTGAAATTCATCCCAAAACCACCATATTCTTCTGGAATAGCCGTTCCCAATAGACCTAGCTCGCCAGCTTTATCCATTAGTTCAACCATCAAATCGGTATTTTTGGCGTAATCTATATCGTCTAAACGTGGATGTACTTCTGTACGAAGGAAATCCAAGCAAGTTTGGGCAATCATTTGTTGCTCTTCTGTAAAATCTTCAGGAGTGAAAATTTGCGAAGCGTCGATGTCTTTAATTAAAAACTCGCCTCCTTTGATGGAAGCTTTATTAGCTGTGATTGTCATGTCTTTATCAATTTAATCTGAATAAAAGCCTAAAATATGATGCTTACGTACTATTTTATGTAAAGATAAGCAATAAAAAAAATGTTATGCAAGCATAACATTTAAAATAATTTCATTCCAGATTTTTTCTTTAGATAAACTCATCTTCGCCAATGTTATCGGCTTTATAACCAGCAGTATCGATATCTACAACTTCGCTGATTTTTTCCATGACTTCAAAGAAAATCTCTAATTTTTCAGCACCAATTTTTTCATAAATCGCATTGTTGAAAATTAATACGCCTTCACGAGCTTTATCTCTTTTGCGTTTGCCTTCTTCGGTAAGATATACCTTTACTACTCTTCGGTCTTCTTCATCGGTTTCTCTTCTAATCCATTTTTTGTCTTCCAAAGATTTTAGCATTCTGGTTAAACTTCGTGGTTCTAAGCCTAAAGCAGGGGCAATTTTGGTAGCAGGAGTTCCTTTTTTGTCGATATTCAATAATACATAACCAATAGCCATTGTCATGTCGAATGGTGCTGCAAAAGAATTGTACATTCTACTGATGGCATGCCAACCTGATTTTATGTGATAATCTACGGTTTTATCTGCTTTCATATTGGATGAATTGTTTATAAAAACTTAAGATACAGTATTAGGGAAATTTTAATTGAATGTTATGCTTTGCATAATATGGTAAAAATGGTAAAGAAAAAATTGTTCTGCAAGCATACTACTAAAATAATCATGAAAAATATTTAATAAAAATGCCATTTTCCCATGAAATAAATTCATAGAAAAATGGCAAGAAATTAATGCTGATGTTTATGATATGCTTTTAATTTCTACGTTTAAATAGATAGAATACAATAATCCCAATAGCTAGAAACCAGATTCCTGCAAATGCGGTGTATTCCATTCTTCCGTATTTTATAATAGCCGCTCCACCTACTATAGCACCCATCGCATTACCAAGGTTGAAAGCAAGTTGTCCAAGAGCACCTCCCATCATTTCACCACCTTTTGAACTCAGAAAAAATAATTGTTGAATTGGTGCCGAAAGTCCAAAAAAGCAAGAGGCTCCTATACACAGCATTGTTAATGAAACTATAGGTTGGTTACCCCACATGTATAAGGTAACTAATGCCAACGCTAATACTATTTGTAAATAAATGGTTGTTGTTTTAGGGCTAAATTTATCAGAAAGTTTTCCGCCTAGATAATTACCAATGCACATGCTTCCTCCCGACAAAATCATCAATAATGGCATAAATTTCACATCTATTTTGGTTACATCTGTCATAAAAGGGTTAATATAGCTATACCACGCAAAGATTCCAGTATTGATAAGTACCGTAACGATAATCATAAGCCAAGGATTTAGTTTTCTTAAAAACCTAAATTGTTCCCAAACCTTTGTTTTGGGTAGCGGAGGAAGCTCTGGAATCCATTGATAAATGAAATAAATAGAGAATAATCCAATAATTGCATTTAAAAGGAAAAGAACTCGCCATGAAATATAGTGACCTATTAGGTTTCCGAGGGGTACACCCAGTAAATTTGCAACCGTCATGCCCATCATTACTGTTGCTACTGCCGAGGTACCTTTTCCATCGTCAGCTAGTTTGTTGGCTACAATGGCAGCCACTCCAAAAAAAGCTCCATGTGGTAAACCTGAAAAAAATCGTCCAATGATAGTTAGTAAATAGACATTACTAACAGCCGTCAGTAAGCTTCCTAGCACAAAAATACTCAGTAATATTACTAAAATTGTACGCAGTTTTAAGTTACGTGTAATCGTAATGAGTAGGGGAGCTCCTGCACAAACTCCCAGAGCGTAAAAAGCTATTAAATTCCCCGCTTTTGATATAGAAATATTTAACCCTTCGGCTGCGTCAGGCAAGATACTCATCATTAAGAACTCTGCCATCCCAAAAGCAAATGCTCCCATCGACAAAGCATATATGTTTTTTTTCATTTTAATAAAGTAAGTATTTAAAATAGGATGCAAAAGAACCAAAATCATAGCCATTTAGATTGTTCTGGATTACTCAATTATTGTCTTATTTTTGTATTATTACTAATTTAAAGGCTTCGCAATGACCGATAAAGTGAAATTTGAACAAATAGATGCTGATTTTCAAGCTTCATACCGTTATGTCTGTTCAAAGAAGAACTATAAGGAGGAAATTTCCCTGCACTTTCATCCAGAAATTGAAATATTATATGTTAAAAAAGGATCGGGTTACCGTATGGTGGGCGATTTTGTAGAATCTTTCAATGAAGGAGAGGTTATTTTTGCTCCACCAAACCTGCCACATTGTTGGATGTTCGATCCTCAGACCTGTAATCCTGATGGATCCAGAGAAGTGTTGTTTGTACAGTTTCACCCTTCGTTTTTAAGTAATGGGCTAGCTTTTTTTAGTGAATGGGTTTCTTTAGTAAACAGATTGCGCTCTATTCAACATGGCGTGAGGATAGTGGGTGAAACGGCTGAAAAGATAATCATCATATTAAAAAAAATGCAACATGAGGGTAGTATCACCAGACTGACGTCATTGATGAAACTTATAAGTTTATTAAGTAAACAAGAAGATTTTTTAATAATTGGTCCCGCCAACAAGGTGTCAAATGGTATTAGCAAAAATATGAAGCGCATGCAGATCATTGTAAAATACATCATGGAAAACTACAATGAAAAAATTTCTCTGGAAAAAATTGCAGCAATAGCCTCGATGAGTCCCGCAGCTTTTTGCTCTTTTTTTAAGAAGGAAACTGGAAAAACATTTACTACTTATATCAATGAATATCGTTTAGGAATGGTCTGTTCCATACTAGATACTTTCCCTGATACCAAAATTAATGAAGCAGCATGGAAATGTGGTTTTGCGGATATTAATTACTTTAATAGATACTTTAAGAAAGCAAAAGGAGTTAGCCCACAAATTTGGATGAGGTCTTCTATAAGATAGATACCAATGTGATATAAATAAAAAGAGCAAGCCTTTTTGAGCTTACTCTTCAATGAATATTGTTATAATCTGAGATTTATTTATACTGCGACTTTATTTTATTCCCTTTCATTCTTCTTACTTTTACCTTCATATTGGTAAAAACACTTCTTGAAAGCATAATGCGTACTCTTGGTTTTTTGTAGATTACTAAGTATTTACTTCCTTCGTAATCTATGCGAGAAAACATAGGACTACCATTATTGTCAACCAATTGATAAAAGTATTCTCCTTTTTCACCCGCTACAGGCCCAAACCTTAATGAACTTTCTTCATTACTTTTTTCAAAAGCAATCATTAAATGTCCATTATTTTCAGTTTGTACAATACCGGGAGTATTTTTTTCCAAAGCAATTCTATTGATGTATCTACCATTTTTAAAAACTACTTTCCCAGACTTGATATTGGCATCTGAAGAAGGTACTTCCCTTTCTAGGTAAAGTGGATTGTCATTATAAAATTGTATTCGAGTGAGGTCAAGTTCATTTTCTTGAAGTTGGTGCATTAATGAACCCGTCAAATAAACATTTTTTTGACAGCTTGCTAAAGTTATAACACAGATGATAAATAGAATCTTTTTCATTACTCTGGCGAATTAGAATGGAGGCGTGACCATAAAAATACTCAAAAAGTTAATCAAAATCCAAATTTACAGTGATTATCAGCATGATAAATAATTTACAGGTGAAAAAGAAGGAAATTAAGAGTATACTTGATGATATTTTATTGGATTAATTCAAAATGGATAAGCAGAATAGAAGTTAGGTGCACGAATACAAAAAGCAATTTAAGTATATCATAGTCAACAGAAACCATGATATACTTAAACTTTATGAATGAGTATGATTATGAAACCATAATATTTTCGATTAGATATACTTGTGTACCAAGCATTCTGGCAGACTCGCCCAAAGTGGAAATCTCGATACTTAAATTACTTTTAAAATCTACCAAACAGTATTTATTGATAGCTTGCTCGATTGGGTTACTGATAAATCTGCCTGCTTTAGCCAGAATTCCATTAACAACAATCGCTTCTGGATTAAACAAATGTACTGCTATTGAAAGCCCTTTTCCCATTTCTTTACCAATATCATACAGTAAATCAATCGCTAGGGCATCGCCACCGTTGGCAACTTTGATGACGAATTCTATATCAATTTCTTCAAGATTTGTTTTTGCTAATTTAGAGACTTTCCCTTCTTTCAGACATTCTTTAATTCTACGTATTAAGGAAGCTGCTGAAGTAAGGGTGTCCAAGCAACCTACTTTTCCACAATGGCAAAGTTCTCCGTTTTCTTTTACTTGAATATGCCCAAGTTCACCAGCGAAACCATTTGAACCTTGAAATACCTTTCCATTTAATACAATTCCTAAACCAACGCCACCCCAGTCCATATTAACAGAGAAAACATTTTGCATTCCTTTAGCCAAGCCAAATTGATTTTCACCAATTATAGTGGCTTGAGTATCATTAATAAGATAAAAAGGTAATGAAAAACTATTTTCAAGCCATTCAATCATTGACTGCGTTTCAGGATTTACTCTTCTGTAAGTATAATTGAAACCACTTCTTGGATTAATTAAGCCCGGCATCGAAATCCCAATTCCGATAAGCTCACTAAGACCAATGCCGTACTTCGCTACAATTTCGTTGATTGAAGCAGCAATTTTATTTAAAATAAGCGGACTGTCCTCTAAACAAAAATGCAAATCTTCTTCAAAGAGAACTTGATTTTGCAAGTTGAGGATGGCAGCCTTGGAACGATGCACAGCAATATCCAATATAATAGTATATCGATTCTTGGGATTCAATGAATATAGAATAGGTTTCCTACCAAATTGTGCTTCGGCAGGACCAATTTCAATAATCCAATGCTCATCCATCAACTCCTCTAATAAAGCCGTAACCGAAGGCACACTAGAGTGTATCTCCTTAGTTAATTGAGCGATGGTTTTATTGCCATTAAAGTATAAGTCTTGTAATATTTTACGTCTTAAACTATTTTTCTTCTTATCGACAATCGATTCTTTATCAAATACTTCTAATTCAGAAGGTTCTATGGAAGTGAAAGACATGTTTTAATCAATGGAGTTTATGTGAAAAATAAGGTTATCAATTTTGAGCATAATCAACCCTGTAAATCTTCCTAGAAAGGCTTCTTTACTGAGCTAAAAAGCGATAGTTAAAATGGTTTCATTACAAAAGAACAAAAAAATAAATTTCCTTACAACCGAGTTGTCAGGAATGTAAATAATTCGTTCTTTAATTTTTAATATTTTTTACTAATTAATATTTTGTAAAAATATGATGTAGGTTTGAATTTTTCTCAAAATAGGCAATATATTTCCGTTTTAAAGAAAATTTTGCATTTTTTTTTAGATTTTTTAATAATTTTGGTCAACACTTACAGTATTTTCTTATATTTATTAACTTTTTAATCAAAAAGAGGAAATGAGATATTTTAAATAAAATTATTATATGTTAAATATATGTAAATTTAATTTAAGAAATAGTCTTATTTTGATGAATAATATTAAATAAATTTGCTTGTAATATAAAAAAATAGAGGTGGGCTGTGCAACTGAAATAATCAATTGAATGTCAAATTAATTAATAATATAGTCATGTACACAAAAACCCAAGTCCCGCCCTGAAGCCATCTGTTAAGTATTTTGGCCAAGGTCATGTTTATTAAAAAAGTCTATTTTTCACTGTAATCTTAAAAAAAATGAAAGCATGCAAAAGTAATTTTACAATGTTAATTACTGCATTACTACTCTTTTCAAGCTCGCAACTTTTTGCGCAAGCGATAAAAGGTAAAGTAACCGACAGTAATCAATCTGCCCTGGTAGGGGTTAACATCCTTCTTAAAGGAACTGCCAAAGGAACAGTAACCGATGTTTCGGGTAACTATAGTATTAATGTTCCTAAAGGTGGTATTTTAATTTTTCGCTCGTTAGGGTTTGCTACTAAAGAAGTAGAAGTTGGTGATCGTACAGTTGTTGATGTTGTTTTGGACGCTAAGGCTGAAAGTCTTGATGAGGTAGTAGTAACAGCCTTGGGTGTTCAGAAAGACAAAAAAGCGCTTGGTTATGCTGTAACTGAGCTAAAAGGTGGCGAATTTACACAAGCTCGTGAATTAAACCTTGGTAATGCTCTTTCTGGTAAAATTGCAGGGGTAAACGCTACAAGTACAGCTACTGGTCCTGGTGGTTCTAGCCGTGTAATCATTCGTGGTAATGGTTCTTTGGGTGGTAATAACCAACCTTTGTATGTTATCAACGGGGTACCTATTGACAATACTAACGTAAACTCTGCTGGTATGTGGGGCGGTTTCGATACTGGTGATGGTTTGAACTCAATCAACCCAGACGATATCGAATCTGTTACTGTATTAAAAGGTGGTGCATCTGCTGCTTTATATGGTTTCCGTGCTGGTAGTGGTGTAATTTTAATTACAACTAAAAGTGGTAAAGGGCAAAAAGGTTTAGGTGTTGATTTCAATTCAACTTATACTGCTGAAGTGCCATTGAAATTGTCTGATTATCAATACCAATATGGTGCTGGTACACGTGGTGCGAAACCAACTACAGTTGACGAAGCACTTGCTGCTGGAAGAATGTCTTGGGGTGCTAAGTTAGATGGTTCTCCTGTAATTCAAGCTGATGGTGTTTCTCGTCCTTATGTAGCTCAAAAAGATAACATCAAGAATTTCTATAATGTAGGTAGTACATTCTCTAATACTTTGGCTGTATCTGGTGGTAACAAGGATTTAAACTTCCGTTTCTCTATGTCGAATGCAGACTCGAAAAGTGTAGTGCCTAACTCAACTTTTGGTCGTAAATCATTTAACTTAAGTACTAATGGAAGACTTTCTAATAAACTTGTATTTGAAAGTGTTGTGCAGTACAATCTTGAAAAAGGCGAAAATCGCTCTTTCTTGTCTGATACCCCTAAAAACCCTAACGTAGCAGCGCAATTATTGGCTACAAGTATTGATATTCGTACTTTAGCTCCAGGAGTTGATAGCCGTGGCTATGAATCTCTTTGGAATGATAACGTGTATGCTCAAAACCCATATTTTGCTACTACAAAAGTAAAAAACACAGATGATCGCAACCGTTTCATGGGATCTTTCAACTTGCGTTATAACTTCAACGATAATTTCTATGCAAAAGGTCGTTTAGGTACAGATTATAACCAATTGAAATTCTGGCAAATAGAGCCTACAGGTCTAGCTTATAGTACACAAGGTAGCATGAGTCAAAGTGAACGTAAGATTATAGAAACGAATGCTGAAGTAATTGTAGGTTTCCAAAAAGAATTTAGTGATTTTTCAGTTAACGCTTTTGTTGGGGGTAACAAGATGTTAAGAACTAATGAAGCTACAGGTATTAGTGGTAGCCAGTTCAACGTTCCATTCAATTATTTCCCAAGTAACTTGATTTCAAGTAACTGGAATTATGAATATAGTAAAATTGCTGTGAACTCGGTTTATGGCTCGGCTGACTTTTCTTACAAAAATTTATTGTTCTTGACGCTAACAGGCCGTAATGACTGGTTCTCTACATTAGCACTTAGTAATAATAACATTTTTTATCCAGGGGTAAGTACAGGTTTTGTTTTCTCTGATGCTTTAGCTTCTCGTCCAAATTGGTTGACTTATGGTAAAGTACGTGCTTCTTATGCAACTGTAGGTGGTGGCTATCCAGGTGCTTATGCTTTGAACTTGCCATATACTTTACAATCGAACCCATATTTCTCATATCCATTGATGAATATTGGTAGCAACACAATTCCAAACTCAACGTTGAAACCAAACTCTACTACTACTTCTGAATTAGGATTTGAATTGAAAACTTTGGATAATAGATTAGGAATCGATTTGACATTATATAACCGTGTCACTACGAATGATGCTGTTAAAGCTTCTGTTTCTTCAGCAAGTGGTTACCAAGATGTATTATTGAACGTAGGTCGTGTTGAGAACAAAGGAGTTGAGGTGTTATTAACTGGTAATCCAGTAAGAACAAGTTCATTCAAATGGGATGTTAGTTACAACTTTGCCTATAATGATAACAAAGTAGTAACAATTGCTCCAGGTTTGAAAACACTTTCTATGGACGAATCTAGAACTCGTAACGGTTATATCTACAACTTTGAAGGTCAGCCATTCGGTATGATTGCTGGTTATAGAGCTAAGAGAGATGCTGCTGGAAATATCGTTTTTAACAAAGCTACAGGTTTGCCAATTCAAGGAGAGTTTACTCAATTGGGTAGAGGTGTACCTCCAGTAACAATGGGTTTAACTAACTCGTTTAGCTATAAAAACTTCAACATGAGTTTCTTGATTGATGCTAAATTCGGAGCTTCATTGTATTCTGCAACGAATGCTTTTGCTACTAGATTTGGTTTGGCTCAAAGAACTGTTGAAAATGGTATCAGAGAAACAGGAGTAACAGTTAAAGGTGTTGATGAAAATGGTGAGGCGTTTACTAAAACTATCTCAGCTCAAGATTACTTCACTGGAATCTCAACTACTATCACGGATGAATTTGTTTATAATGCTAATTACGCAAAGTTGAGACAATTGACATTTGGTTACACATTCCCTAAATCAGTATTGGGTAAATCACCAATTCAATCATTGAGTATCTCTTTTGTAGCTCGTAACTTGTTGATGTTGTTCAACAACGTGCCAAATGTTGACCCAGAATCTACTTACAACAACGGTAACGCTCAAGGTTTAGAAATGTTTGGTGTGCCAACTACTCGTAGTTTCGGCTTGAACTTAATGGCTAAATTCTAGTTTTTTTACTCAAAACTTTTGAAATAATGATTAGATATATAAAACAAAAAAGAGGATTAATGCTAACAGGTATGCTAACGGCAGCCTCATTGTTAGCAACATCATGCGATAGTGGTTTCGAAGAAATGAACAAGAATCCTAACGCTCTTACTGACCCAGTTTTAGAAAACTTGTTTACTTATAACATTGTTAAAACTGCAGGTACTGGATACGAAAACCATCGTGCTAATTTAATTTACTGTGGTGCAATGATTCAACATTTTGCTTCATTGAACACTTACTGGTCTGGCGATAAATACTTATCGAACGTTGAATATTACAGTGCTTATTTCGATACTGGTTACCAAAACCAAGTAAAAGAAATTGAGCAAATTGTATCTTTAACAAAAGATAATACAGCTTTAAGCAATAAGTATAACATTGCTAGAATCTGGAGAGCTTATATCTATAGCCGTATGACTGACCTTTATGGTGATATTCCTTACTCTGAGGCTGGTAAAGGTTATTTGTCTAACGTGTATTCTCCTAAATATGACAAACAAGCAGATATTTATGCGGATTTATTGAAAGAATTAGAAGCTGCTGGTGGTGCTTTAGATGCTTCTAAAGCAACTTATGGTGCTGCTGACCCTGTATATGGTGGCGACGTAGCAAAATGGAAACGTTTTGCGAACTCTCTAATGCTTCGTTTGGGAATGCGTTTAACTAAAGTTGATGCGGCTTCTGCACAAACTTGGGTGAAAAAAGCTATCGCTGCTGGTGTAATGCAAAGTAATGATGATCTTGCTAAGATTAATCATCAAAATACCAACGATAACAATCGTAACTTAGATGGTAATACCTTGAGAACACAAGAGTATGATGCTGCTAACTTAAAAGGTAAAGCTAATAGCAAATTGAGTAGTACTTTTGTTTCTTTCTTGAAAAACAATGATGACCCTCGTTTGCCATACATTGCTACTTTGTGGCAAGGGAATGCTGATGCTACACAATTAGCAACAAGTTCACTTCCTGCTGTACAAAAAGGCTTACCAAATGGTTATGACGTTACGACAATCAAAACGTTGATTCCTACTTGGGGTGATAACTCTTTGGCTGAATATTCTGAAGCAAACCTAAACTATATCGCTAGTCCAGCAGCTCCAACAGTATTCCAAACTTATGCAGAAGTTGAGTACTTATTGGCTGAAGCAGCAGTTCGTGGTTGGGGCGATGGCCAAGCGGCTACTCACTACAACAAAGGTGTTACAGCGGCTATGAAAATGTTTAGTTTATATGGTGCAACTATTTCTGATGCGGCTGTTACAGCTTATTTGACAGCTCATCCATATACTGCTACCACTACAGATACTCAGATGCAACAAATCCATACACAATATTGGGCTGTTAACTTCTTGAACTCTTACGAAGCGTATGCAAACTGGAGACGTACTGGATACCCAGTATTGACTCCGACTAACTACGTAGGTAATGAAACTGGTGGTGTTATTCCTCGCCGTTTGAAATACCCTCAGTCGGAAGCAAGTAAAAATGCTACTCAGTACAATGCTGCAATTGCTCAACAAGGAGCTGATTTATTTACTACTCGTATGTGGTGGGATAAACAATAATTTGGCTTTTGGTCTTTAGGTTTAACCTATAGACCAAAGTACTGTTAAAATTTTAAAGCTATTATCAAAATGCCTCTGTTTACGGAGGCATTTTGAATAATAGAGAAGTTCAAAATTTTGGTATCTTAATTATATTAACTTATATTTTGATTTTTAATATTCCCTAACTGATAATTCATTCCAAATTTAGAATCGTATGAAATTGACTTATTCATTGTTACTACAGATGTTGTTTGGGTTAATTACAATTTCTGTAAATGCCCAATTTCGACTTGTTCCTTCTACTGAGTCTGGTGTAACTTTCGTGAATCAGTTGACCGAAACCGAAAAACACAATGTATTGGCTTATGAATACTTTTATAATGGTGGTGGAGTAGCAGTTGGAGATTTGAATAATGATGGATTATTAGATTTGTATTTTACTGGTAATATGGTGCAAGACCATATCTACCAAAACTTAGGGAGTTTGAAATTTAAAAATGTCACTTTGCAAGCTGGCATAAGTAAAGGTAGTGGCTGGAAAACTGGTGTAACTTTAGTAGATATTAACCAAGATGGTTGGCTAGATATTTATGTATGTTATTCAGGTGATGGTGATGCAAATTCACGACGTAATAAGTTGTATATCAATCAAAAAAATTTCACTTTTCAAGAAAAAGCCGCAGCTTACGGCCTTGATTCTCCCACTAATTCTACACAAGCTGCATTTTTTGATTATGATAAAGACGGTGATTTAGATTGTTTTTTACTCAACCATAGCATCAAAGATTATAAACGCTTTGATGCCTCGGTGCTAAAAGCCCAGCGGGACGAAACTGCTGGAGACCGTTTACTCAAAAATGAAAATGGAAAGTTTGTAGATGTAAGTGCTCAAGCTCATATCAAAGGCAATCCTTTAGGTTTTGGATTAGGCATTGCTATTGCTGATATTAACCTTGATGGTTGGCCTGATATTTATGTATCTAACGATTATATCGAACAAGATTACATGTATATCAACAATGGCGACGGTACTTTTACGGATAAATTGGAACAATCAGTTGGGCATTTGAGCCAGTTTTCGATGGGAAACGAAGTCGTGGATATGAACAACGATGGTTTACCCGATATTTTCACCCTTGATATGCTACCTGAAGACAATCGCAGACAAAAGCTGTTGTATGGCCCAGAGAATTATGAAAATTACAAAAGCATGATTCGCAATGGTTTTTATCACCAGATTATGCGCAATATGCTTCAGCTTAATAATGGGGACGGTACTTTTAGTGAGATTGCCCAATTAGGTGGAATCTCTAACACAGACTGGAGTTGGTCGCCTTTAGTGGCAGATTTTGATAATGATGGATTTAAAGATTTGTTTGTTACCAATGGGTACCTTCGTGATTATACCAACATGGATTTTATGAAGTTTTATGCAGACAAAGAACTTAAAGCAGCTCAGGGAAATCCGACAGCCATGATGGATATTTTGAAAGAAATGCCATCTACGGCTACTCAGAATTATATTTTTAGAAATAATGGAAAATTGCAGTTTGAAAATAAAACGAAAGATTGGCACTGCGATCAACTTTTATTATCGAATGGTGCCGTCTATGCCGATTTAGATAATGACGGTGATTTAGAAATTATTACCAGTAATGTTAATAAAGAGGCTACTATTTATCAAAATGAAATTACTTCATCGCAACATTACCTAAAGGTTGAGTTTAGTGATATGGCTAAAAGTAGCAATTATGGAGCTAAGGTTTGGGTATATCATCAAGGGAAAATGCAATATCGTGAATATTACCCAACCCGTGGATTTCAGTCATGTATGTTGATGCCTTTGCATTTTGGCGTTGGCGAACATACTTTAATAGATAGCGTCAAAGTAGTTTTTGCTAATCAAACTTCTCAGCTATTTAAATCACTAAAGGCAAATCAAGTTTTAAGTGTAAGTCCAGAGAAAAGTACTAAAGCTATTCTTCCAAAAGCTACAGCCAGCTTATTTGTAGCTGTCAAAAATGATACAATTCCCTACGGAAATGTTGAGGATGATTATAATGATTTCAAACGTCAGTTATTGTTACCCAATATGCTATCCTATGTTGGACCAAAAGTAGTCAAAGGAGATGTGAATGGGGATGGTTTGGAAGATATATATATAGGTGGTTCAAAAGGGCAATCGGGTGCTATTGTACTTCAACAAGCTGATGGTTCATGGCTTGGGACTGAGCAAACAAGTATAGAATCAGATATCATGTGCACAGATACTGATGCTTTATTTTTAGATGTTGATAAAGATGGAGACCTTGATTTGTATGTAGTAAGTGGAGGTTATGCTTATCTGCCAGATGATTTGTTACTTCAAGATAGATTGTATCTGAATGATGGGAAAGGACATTTTACAAAAAAAGAAGACAATTTAATTACAGGAGATTTGAATAGTGATGCTTGTGTAGTTGCTTTAGATTTTGATCATAATGGTGATGTCGATTTATTCATTGGTGGGAGGGGAGTACCTGGCGCATATCCACTTGCAGTAACGAGCAGATTGTTACAAAATTACGGAAAAGGTTTTTTCACAGATGTTACCAAAACAATAGCACCAGCTTTTGATAAGCTAGGAATGGTTACGACTGCTAAAAGCTTAGATATTAATAAAGATGGCTGGGATGACCTAATTATTGCTGGAGATTGGCAAGCCATAACTGTTTGGATAAACAATAAAGGTACATTTGTTCAAGACGTTAGTGCTATTGTAGGAGAAGAACTGAAAGGGTGGTGGAATACAATGGAATTAGCTGATTTGGATAACGATGGAGATTTGGATGTGATTATGGGCAATTATGGCTTAAATAATCAGCTAAAACCTTCAGACAAAGAGCCTGTATCATTAGTCTATGGTGATTTTGACCAAAACGAAGCCATTGACCCATTTCTTTGTTATTATGTTCAAGGGAAAGCTTACCCGTTGGTAAGTCGTGATGAGGCTTTAAATCAGGTATTCGCTTTGCGTAGAAAGTTTACTAATTATGCCTCTTATGCCGAAGCCGAACTGAAAGATATGTTAAGTCCTGAGCAACTCAAATTAGCAGATACGCTAACAGCGAATACTTTTCAATCTGTCGTGCTAGAAAATAAGGGAAATGGGACGTTTCAGCCTATAGCTTTACCAATTGAAGCCCAATTTGCGCCAGTTTATGCCATTAATTTGATAGATGTCAACAAAGATGGTTTTGATGATTTGATTTTAGCAGGAAATCAGTTTCATAGTCGTATCAAAATAGGAAAGATGGATGCCAATTATGGAATGCTTTTCATCAATAAAAGGAATTGTCAATTTGAATATTTACCACAATATCAAGCTGGCTTTCAGGTAAAAGGAGAAGTGAGAGATATTTTGACCACGAAAAATAAAAACGGTCAACAAGTACATTTTTTTAGAAATAACGATACTGTTTCGAGTTATCAATTAATAGATAAATAAGAGTAGTAAATTGATTTATAACCACTGATAAAGCAATAAGGAAAATGAAAAAAATAAGTTTTATATATGTAATGATATGCTTAGGAGTATTATTACAAAATACTATACATGCTAAAGAAACGCCGTCTGTGACAGATACAAAAGCTTACGTGAAAGCTTTAAAGCAACTTACCGACGTTATGGTAAGCGATGTTACAGGTCCATGTGCAGCTGCACGTTATTATGCTTATGCCAATTTAGCTCCCTATGAAATTTTGTCGCATAATACTGCCAATGTCAAATTAGTAAAGCTGAAGGGAAAGTTAAATGCCTATCCCAACTTTGAAGATTTAAAATCTACAGTCCCCATCGCAGAAGACTTTGCCGCTATTTATTCTTTACTAAGAATGGGTGAAGATTTGTTGCCCTCAGGTTATACCTTAGAAAGTGCTCGTAAAGAATTAGTACAAAAGACAGTACAGTCTGGAAAAATAACTCCACAAGTTTTGCAAGCCTCTATTACTTATGCTGATTCAGTGGTGAAACGTTTAGTAAAGTATGCAGCTAAAGATGGCTATGTAAAAACCAGTGGCTATTTACGTTATACTCCTATCAATAAAGAGGGTTATTGGCAACCAACACCACCAGCATATACTGAAGCTTACGAACCACACTGGCGAACTCTCCGTCCTTTTGTGTTAGATAGCGCTGCTCAATTCAAGCCAGAGACGGTTATTCCATATAGTAAAGACAAAAATAGTGCATTTTATAAGCTTGCAAAAGACGTTTATGATGCTACTCAGCATCTCACAAAAGAACAAATTCATATTGCCAATTTTTGGGATTGCAACCCCTTTTTCTTAAATCAGAAAGGTCATGTTAGTTTTGGTACTAAGAAAATATCTCCGGGCGGACACTGGATGGGTATTACAGGAATAGCTTGTTTACAGAAAAAAGTGAACTTAGCTGAAGCAGTACGTTGGCATGCGATGGTAGGCATTACGATGGCTGATGCTTTTATTTCATGTTGGGATGAAAAATATAGGAGTAATAGAATTAGACCTGAAACTGTTATCAATGAGCAAATAGACCCTAATTGGCGAGGCTTGTTACAAACTCCACCTTTTCCAGAATATACCAGTGGACATAGTGTGATTTCCTCTGCAGTAGCAACAGTTCTAACGCATTTAGTCGGCGATAATTTCGCCTATACCGATGTTGTAGAAGTTGAGTTTGGTATTCCTCAACGTTCATTTAAATCATTTAAACAGGCCGCCTCAGAAGCCGCTATTTCTCGATTTTATGGTGGTATTCACTTCAAAGACTCCATCGAAAACGGACAAACACAAGGTGCAAACTTAGGTAAACATATAGTAAAAAAGATGCAGGATTTAGGTGTTTCGTCTTTTGTGAAATAAAGGATTGAAACTAATTCATTCTCAGTTTTATTATTCAGTATTCTCCATTTTTAAAATGTGGAATACTGAATGTTGATGTATTCACTCAACGTATGTACTAGGAAGTGCGTAAAAATATTGCCTTCTTTCTCCCCTTTAATACTACTCTTGTAGAGTCATTTACACAAAAAATAACAAAGTTTTCATGGGTTTTAACTGGTATAATTTTTTTGCTTAATTGTATGCTTGCGATTTGAGGAAGAAGTGTTTTTTTGAAATAGAATATTGAATTGAACAGGTTTTCTACTTTGAATAGATTGACATTTTGTTAATGGTTAATAGAGGTTTTAATCATCCGTTTTTCACATGAACACAATTATATCATGAAAATCATCAACGAAGAAATACTGAAAGGCTTGCTTAATATCTTCAAAATCAATAGTCAACGGATTGAGGTATATGGCAAATTATCTGAAACAATCTACACGCCAGAACTACAGCAACACTTCAAAACACAAGCAGACGAATCTACTTTGTTACTCAATGAACTCAATTCAATTTTATACCAGTCATTTGAGAATTCAGAAAGCCCTATTCTTTACGAAGACTCTACTATTGACCAATCTGTCTTTTATTTTGGTATGGCTCGTGCTTCTAATAATCCAAGAACCGTCATGGTTTCCTGTCAGTTTGGAGATGAATTTTTGATGAAAGCTTATCAAAAAATACTGGAATTTTTAGAAGTAAAATATATGCCTTCTTTAAATGATATTTTAACAAAACATTTGAAAAGTATCAAACACCAAAAGGTTAATATAGAAAATTTACTTTTGTCTAATTTGACAATGAAGTATTTTAAAATCCAATAGAAATAGATGAACGTATTATTTTAGTGACTGAGCTTCATGCTCTGCACGTAGTTTTTCTACTTGTAAAATATTTTCTGTCAATAAAATCCCCAAGGGATTAAATGCGTATAGCAGAATGAATACAATATACTATTCTTAGACCCTGAAAGAGTCAAATTAATTTCCATCAAAATTAGCTAATCCATTCAAACAGATATTCGTCTTTAAATGCTATTTCAAATTTTTTTAGAAATGAAATATACTCTTCTTTAAAGGTATGTTTTTGGTGATGCTCTTTTTGGTTATTGATATAACTTATGATATTGTCCAGTGCTGAATGGCTGTGAGAAAAAGCACCATATCCTTCTTGCCATTGAAATTTTGATGTAGTAAATCTTTTTTCATTAATAAAATCATTTGATGATTTTTTAATTTCTCGGACTAAATCTGATAAACAAGATGATGGCTTTAGCCCAATCAGAATATGGATATGGTCTGGCATTCCATTGATAGCCAACAATTTTTGTCCTTTATTTTTACAAATTCCAGAGATGTATTTGTAAAGTTCTTCCTCCCAGGTAGAATGAATTAAACTGTTTCTGCTTCTTACGGCAAAAACTACTTGGATATAGATTTGTGAAAATGTTCCTGCCATTTTATTAGAAGGTAGTGTGTATATTATTATTCGTTTTTAAATCCCGAAGGGACTAAATGTTTATAGAAAAGACAAATTAGGAGTCCAATGACCATGAAATGGTCAAATATTTATAGAGTAAAACAGATAAAGGATACGACTCCATCAGAGTCGAACAATCTTCTCATTTTTTTGCTATAAACATTTAATCCCTTCGGGATTTAGAACTAAATAATCCTTTGGGTTTGAATGTTTATAGCAAAGAATCAAGGCTTTCTATTACTTTCTATAATCTAAAGCAGGTTTTCTGTCGCCTAAAAGAGCTTCGTATTTAAAGTTAGCACCTCTTTTTTGTGTCCATTCTGCTTTTGCTTTGTCAATTAATGTTTGGTCTTTAAATAAATCTAATGCTGTACAAGCTAAAGTTTTAGCCGCTACAATCATACCTTTTTGCCCGATACCCATACCACTTGCAGCGGTTGATTGCCAACTATGCGCTGATGAACCCGGAACCCACGTAGCTGTTTGTAATCCTACCGTTGGAACTGTCCAACTAACGTCGCCTACATCAGTAGAGCCCCCGCTTGTTGCACTTTCTGAGCCATCACGAAAATCTTTAACCAAGGCTGCATTTTCGATAGGCTGTTTTTGTTCCCCTAAAGTCTCGCTTAATGATATGGCAAACTTTTTTTCTTCTTCATTGTACACTACACCGCCAACTTTAGCCAAGTTATTGTGCATTACATTGGCTAAAGTAATATTTGGCAACAAATTAAATACACCTCCTAATACTTCCCATTCAACTTTAGTGCCTGTTCCTAGTGCTGCACCTTGTGCTGCATTTTCTATACGCTTCCATACACCTTGAAGAATCTCACGGTCTTTATGGCGAGCGTAATAATATACTTCGGCATAAGCAGGTACTACATTGGGTGCTTCACCGCCTTTTGTAATCACATAATGGATACGAGTATCTTGTGGGATATGTTCACGCATCATATTAACCATCATATCCATTGCTTCAACACCATCTAAAGCAGAACGTCCACGTTCTGGAGATGCAGCAGCGTGTGAAGCAATTCCTTTAAAGCGAAACTTAGCATTTTTATTGGCTAAAGAAGTACCCGCATCGGCTGAATTTTGAGCGCCAGGATGCCAATGAAGTACTACATCGACATCATTAAAGAGTCCTTCTCGTACCATATAAACTTTACCCGAACCACCTTCTTCTGCGGGACAACCATAAATCTTGATAGTTCCTTTTTGACCAGATTTTATTAGCCAATTCTTTACTTCAACGGCAGCAGCGACTGATGCAGTGCCGAATAAATTATGTCCGCAACCATGACCGCCTTTTTGGTTGGGAATAGGACTAATCTCAGGAACAGCTTGTTGAGCTAAACCGGGTAGAGCATCGTATTCACCTAAAATACCAATCACAGGCTTGCCTTCTCCAAAGCTTGCAACAAATGCAGTAGGAATCCCTGCTATGCCTGCTTGTACCGTAAAGCCTTCTTTCTTTAGCTGTTCTTGTAAAAGTAAAGAACTCTTTTCTTCCATGTAACCCAATTCTGCAAAATTCCATATCTGTTTTGATATACCTGCATACTCATCGAAGCGTTTATCGATGTTGCTGATAATAGTTTGCTTGTCGGTTTCTGAAGATGAAGTTGTGCTTGCTTTTTTCTTTTGGGCATTTCCCAAAAATGACATGAGCGTGAGGGCGAGTAATAATGGTTTTTTCATAAAATAAAGATAGTTTGTTAATTATACTTCAAATATTACCTCTTGATTAGGCACACGGACTCTATCTGAATAAATACCTTCAGGTTTTCCAATGCCGCATGCTATAATCATATTAATTTCTGCTGAAGAAGGAAGCTTTAAGATTTTTTTAACTAAGTCGCTATCAAAACCTTCCATTGGGCAAGTGTCATAACTCTCTGATGCCATGCTTAACATAAATGTTTGAGCCGCTAATGCACATGATTTATGGCACATTACTCGCTGGTCGCCATGATTACGAATTCTCAAGAAGGGTTTATTAAAGCCCATGAAAAATACGATAATACTACGAAGTAAGGTATTAAAGCCGAATGGGTCATATCTGTAAACCAATGGCATTAATTTCTTGTAATAATCAAAAGCTCTAAGGTCTTTTTTAGTTAATTCTTTGCCTTCAAATTGTTTTTCAAGCTTGTCGATGTTCCATTGTACTCTTTCTTTCCATTTATCTTGGCGAGTCACAAAAACAACTAACTGACTAGCCGTTTTAGCAGCCGATTGCCCCATACAAGCTTTTGTTAGCGCTTCATGAACAGCTTTAGTTTTAATTTGATAAAACTCCCAAAGCTGCATATTACTGCTATTTGCAGAAAGTACTGATAATGCTAAGGATTTAGAAACGACGGATTCATCAAAAGGAGCATTGTTATCGAAAATTCTTACCGAGCGACGTCTATCTACAATGCTTTGAAATGTGGAGCCAAACATATTTTATGGTTAGGATAATTTGTAAATGTAATTTACTCGAAAATCCTTAAAATAAAAAGCCAATACCTAAGTACTGGCTTACTACAATGATATGATGACTTAGATTATTGTTTCCATTGAAGGGTGTTTACCATTTTAATAACATCCTTTTTAAGGTATTCAATAACGGGTTCTAGTGAATCACTTTTCAAGGCTGTGTTAAAGTAAAGTGCTCCACGTAAATAGTGCTTTGTTGAGTCGGTAGTGTAGAATTGTAGGTAGGTAGGTACTTCTCCTTCCAATCTCATCAACATTACTTTCTGGCCTTGTGGAGTCGTGAGGATAGAATTTTGAATAGATGATGCTTTTTGGCTATGTTTTGCTGCTAATTTATAAGCATCATCAATAAGCCTAGAAAGTTTAGTCGGATTATTATCAAGCGATTTGTAGGTAAGTTGAATCATCGCTTTGTAAGCTGGATAATACACATAAAGCCAATGAGGTTCTGCCCATGCTACGGTATCAGGCTTAATAATTGCCTGACTGGAATATTGGAAAGTATAAGGATGATTTTCAAGTAGTTGAACATAATGCGTTGAAGGCAAATCTATGCGGTTAAAACCTTTAGGCTTTGGTACGAAATCGCTATCGTCCTTTGTTTTTCTACAACTACTTAGTCCGAAAACAAGAAAAGTGCAAGCTAATAAGCTTGCACTAATTTGATGAAAAAATCCTTTTTGATAAATCATTGATTGTTTGAATGTAAAAACTTCATTCAAATGGATGAAGTTTTTATTGAATATGATAAATTGATTGTCGAGAGATGAAAACCACCGACAAACAACGTTTAGTCACCTAAAATATTTCCTAAGCCACCTAATACAGAACCACTTTCTTTATTCGCATTGCCACCATAAGGCGATAGTGTACGAATTAATTTAGATAATGGCATAGACTGAATCCAAACTCTACCAGTACCACGCATAGTGGCTAAGAAAAGCCCTTCACCGCCCAAAATCATAGATTTTAAATTACCAGCTTTTTGGATGTCGTAGCTTAAAGTTTGTTCAAAAGCTACAATACAGCCTGTATCAATTCTTAACGTTTCATTGTTTAAGTATTTTTCTACAATTGTACCACCAGCATGAACAAATGCTAAACCATCACCTTGAAGTTTTTCTAAAATGAAACCTTCACCACCGAAAAAGCCAGCGCCAATTTTTTGATTAAAAGTAATTGAAACCTTTGTTCCTAAAGCAGCACAAAGAAAACTATCTTTTTGAGCAATTAACGTATTTCCCGGAAGTGTTGCAAGGTTAATCGGGATGATTGTACCAGGATGTGGTGCAGCAAAAGCTACTTTACGTTTGCCATAACCACGATTGGTAAAATGCGTCATAAAGAGCGATTCGCCAGTTAATAAACGAGAACCCGCTTGAAAAAGCTTGCCAATTAATGAATTATCAGCACTTGAGCCATCACCCATTTTAGTTTCGAAAACAATGCCTTCTTCCATGTAACACATTGTGCCAGCTTCAGCAATAACGGTTTCGTTAGGGTCAAGTTCTACTTCTACTAATTGGATATCTTCTCCTATAATTTTGTAATCAATTTCGTGAGAGTACATGTTATTATCGTTTAGATTTTGATTGTTTATTTTATTCAAAGTAAATCTTATCCTTTCAAAAGATACAAAGATTTTGGATAACAGGTAGCAAAGTCTTTTGATTGGACTTTATGAGATACTTTCTTGAAAAATGCTTTGAGTTTGATGAGTAATATCTAGTGTTCCTTGAACAACTTCTTTGAATTTCTCCTTCAATGCTTCAACGTCATTACTAGTCATTCCTTTTGTTTCTATGGGTTTGTGTACGATTACTTTAACGGCTTTAGGCTTAAGGAGGTATTCCCCATCTTCTAAAATCTGAAAATTATTCAGAAAAGTAATCGGTACAATAGGTATTTGTTGATTGATTGCCATTACAAAACCACCGTCTTTCAAGGGAAGATGTAATTTGGGAGGATGTTTTGCTTTGATACCACCTTCTGGAAAAATGATGATACTTCTACCATTCTTCAAGGCTTTTAAGGAACGAGTGAGAGAAACTGAGCGGCTGTGCTTATCATTTCTATCTACCTGAATATGCAATTTTCTAAACATATAGCCGAATAGAGGTACTTTTTTGAGTCCAGCTTTTCCTACAAAGGCATAATAGTTTTTGATAACCAAGCCCATCACGGCAATATCTAAGTATGAAAAGTGATTGGCGCAAAAAACGTAAGTTTTGTTTACATCTATTTCAGCTTCATATTTTATATTGATGGGCATTCCAATTATTGGGAAGTAAAGCTTACCCCATAATCGGTTCAAATAATGAGCTTTCGGTTTCCATGTTTCTTTCTGAAGAAAAAGCCAGAAGAAAGGGAAGAGAATTAAAAATAACGATACAAACCAGAAAATAGCCCAAGCGGTATATAAAAATCTTAGAATTCGCATAAAGGCAAAGATAGTAAAATCTGCCATTCAGCCGATGGTCTTGCAGATAAATGATTGGCAATAAAAAAAGGTTTAATAGCCGCCACTATTAAACCTTTCTATGAGTAATTATTAAATTACCTTGAGCAAATATACTTAACTCATGATAACAAAAGCAAGAGAAAGTACATTTCCGCAGAAATAGGAGGATAAATTCTGTTTAACGGTTATGTTGTCCTGAAAAAAAGGATGAAGTGATGAATATTCATTTTGAAATTTTAAAAAACCGTTCAAGTGCGGAATGAAAAAAGTCCTCAAAATAAATTTTTGAGGACTTTTAGTGATAAAGTGATAAAAATCATTTTATATTCCCATCATATCTTTAAAGGCAACCGAGTTTCTGGTTGAAATTTCTAATTCGATTCCATTATTCAAAACAACCTTCATTCCACCTTTGTAATAAGAGTCTATTTCAGCAATATATTCAGTATTGATAATTTGCTGACGATTGGCTCTGAAGAAAGTGTTAGGGTCTAAACGTTCTTGAATTTTATTCAAAGAACGGTGAATCATCGGCCTGTTACTTCCGAAATGGAAACGACAGTAATTACCTACAGATTCAATCATGTATATTTCTGTTAACCTTACGAAATAACATTTGTCGCCATCTTTCAAGAAAATTCTTTTGTCTGGTGGAAGTCTTCCTTCCGAAACAGCTTCTGAAATTCTTGTTTGTTGGATTTCAGCACGGATTTTCTCAATTGTTCTTGAAAGTCTTTCGGCTTTCATCGGTTTCAAGAGATAATCCATTGCTTCCGATTCAAATGCTTGAATCGCATATTGATTATAAGCCGTTACAAATACTATTTTAGGAATGAATTCCAGTTCATCCAATAAGTCGAAACCATTTTTTTCTGGCATTTCAATATCCAAAAAAATCAAGTCAGGCTGTAAACGATGGATTTTTTCGATAGCATCGTCCACATTTTCGGCTTCATCAATGATTTGAATATCCGGATAGTCTTGTAACAAGTACTTTAATTCTTGGCGAGCTAACCTCTCGTCATCCACCAAGATAGTCTTAATTTTCTTACTCATTGGCTTAATATTGGACAAGTCTTGATATTGGCGATCAACAGCTCTTGGAGAGTAAGGTTTTCTATTAGCCATCTCACTTAACTGATTTGCAATAATTAATATAGGTCATCACCTGTGATCCTCTCAGGGGTAGTGCTCTAGTTGTACTTACCTGTATTTTCCGCTAATATAGTAAATTTCAAATCATTTTCAAGGAAAAAAAATGGCTTAATTAGCTTTTTTTTTCTTATTTATTTTTGATTAACGTTGAAATAAAGTTTTTTTGGCAAGAAAAAACAATATTATTAGAATGAAGTTACACTTTCAGGGGAATACTTACCTGAGCCGTTACCATATTGTCCTCTGCATAAATTACGATGGCATCTTTTAAGCCATAATTAATAAGAAGTCTTCTCTTAAGATTTTCTAAGCCAATTCCTTTTCGGGTCTTTTTCTCAGAATTTTCCGCCAAAATTGTGCCAGTATTCTGTATCCCAAAAACTAATAAATTATTTTTTTTATGGGCAAAAACAATGATTTCTCCGCCATTTTTTAGCTTACCAATACCATGCTTGATGGCGTTTTCTGCTAATAATTGTAATGACATCGGAGGAATTCTGGCTGCAAGCACACTTTTACTGACATTTGTTTTATAATTTAAACGGTCGTCGAAACGCATTTTTTCAAGATCAAGATAATTTTTTACAAGATTCAATTCTTCTTGAAAAGTAATATCTTTTAATTCATAAAATGAAAGCGACATTCTGAGTAAATCAGAAAGTTTAATGGTGGCATCTCTTGCCATTTTTGGCTCAGACAAAGTAAGTGCCTGAATACTGTTGAGTGAATTGAATAAAAAATGAGGGTTTAATTGACTTCGTAAACTTACTAATTCTACTTCTTTGATATGTATTTCGGCTTCAACTTTTGCTCTTTCTTCATGAATTGCTTTCTTAGCAAACTTAATTCCATGATAGAAAATAAACCAAGGCATGATGAATCTAAATGTTTTAACAAACTGAAAAGCATTGCCTAGAAAATCTGATTGAATATTATTGGAATATGGGATGGTAATATTCAGAAACAGAAAATCAATAAAGTAAACTACAATAGCAATAATAAAATTGGCAATGATGGGATACAAAATGAATTTTTGCCAATTGAGTGATTCTATCTTTTTAGGATTAACAATTGAATAATAAGTATGCGTACAACCAATAAATACCAGAAAGTTTGTGAATCCTGAAATGATAGCCGTAGATATATTAACGTCATAATAAATGTATTCGCTTGTTGTATAAACAATATATAGACTCCAACAAGTCAGTTGAATTGTCCAATATATTTTTTTCTTTTCCATACTCTTTAATCTTCTTATCGTCGTTAGGCTTTACTTCACAAAGTAATCAAAACAAATTTCATTATATCAATATTAGATATAAAATTTCCATAAATGAAAGATATAGTATATAAAAGTCCTTACAAAGAATTTTAATTATTTTACCAAATAAAATTATAGAATAGATACTTAACGAGATTTATGCTTTTACGGTATTGATATGAAGATATAAGGTAAATTATAAAAAAAATCCACAAGGTAACAACCTTGTGGACGTTTGTTTTTCAAATACTGAGAAAAATCATTATTTTAATTTCGCAACTGAGGCTTTAATTCTTTCGCAAGCTTCAACCAATTGTTCGTCAGCAGCAGCAGTTGAGATACGAACACAGTCTGGTGCACCAAAACTTGTTCCTGCTACAGTAGCAACGAAAGCGTCTGCTAAAAGCCACATAGAGAAATCATCAGAATCTTTGATTGTTGTTGTGCCATCAGATTTTCCGAAATAATAACTTACATCTGGAAAAGCATAGAATGCACCGTCTGGCATATTTACTTTGAAACCTTCGATTTCACGTAAAAGACCAACTACTAAATCACGGCGACGAAGATAAGCTTCTTTCATTTTGTAAGCTTCCTCTAAAGTACCGTTGAAAGCAACAGTAGCTGCTTTTTGAGCAATAGAGTTTGTTCCAGAAGTAACTTGTCCTTGTAATTTTTCAACACCATCAGCAATCCATTTTGCCGCAGCGATAAAACCAATTCTCCAACCTGTCATCGCATGACCTTTCGCAACACCATTTACAGTGATTACTTGGTCTTTAATTTCAGGAATTGAACCGATAGAAAAATGTCCAGCTTCTGTAAAGTTGATGTATTCGTAAATCTCATCAGCCATTACAAAAATATTTGGATGTTTCGCTACAATAGCACCGATAGCTCTTAATTCAGCTTCAGTATAAACAGAACCAGTTGGGTTGTTTGGCGAAGCAAACATCACCAATTTCGTTTTTGGAGTAATTGCTGCTTCAAATTGTTCAGGTGTTACTTTGAAATTATTATCAAAAGCACCATCAACAATTACTGAAGTACCTTCAGCTAATTTTACCATTTCAGAGTAAGAAACCCAATATGGTGCAAAAATGATTACTTCTTCACCTGGATTTACCAAAGTTGAAATCACGTTTGCTAATGAATGTTTCGCTCCTGTAGAAACAACGATGTTTTCAGGATTCCATTCGATATTATTATCACGTTTGAGCTTATCAGCAATCGCTTTGCGAAGATCAGGATAACCAGCTACAGGCGAATAACCATGAAAACCATCATCAATGGCTTTTTTGGCGGCATCGCAAATGTGCTTTGGGGTTTTGAAATCTGGTTCGCCTACTGAAAGGCTGATTACTTTGTGTCCCAGAGCAGCAAGTTCACGGGCTTTTTTTGTCATCCCGAGCGTTGCTGACTCCTCCAGTGCATTAATGCGGTCTGCGAGCGATACTATTGAACTCATTTTTGCTAGAATTTATTTATGGAAATCAGAAAGTCCTTCGAAGAACTTTCATAAGAAAAAAATTAAATCCCACAAAGTTAGAAGAGTATTATGGGATGCGAAAGAAAAAAAGGAATTTATTGAGTATTTCTGCTGCTATTTTGTAAATCATGAATGAAATTCTTGCATTTTTTCATTCTTTTCAATGCAAAATTTTCAAAGAAAGCTAATCTGTAAGTATAATCGTTTGAAATTAACAAGGATATTTATTTTATCTTTACCGACAACATAACTCATTAACGAATGCAGATTTTAATTATATCAATTTTTACAATAGGCTATTTAGGCATTGCTTTAGAACATCCTATCAAAATCAATAAAACAGCAACAGCTTTACTAACGGGAGTTTTATGTTGGACGATTTATGTGGTTTTTTCATCCGACAAAGAACTTGTTTTAAGCGAACTTTCACATCATTTAGGTTCAGTTTCTGAAATACTTTTCTTTTTGTTGGGTGCAATGACGATTGTAGAATTGATTGATGCCCATCAAGGTTTTAAATTAATTACCGACCGCATTACAAGTAAAAATAAAGTAACATTACTCTGGACGATAGCCTTTATTACTTTCTTTTTATCATCGGTATTGGATAATCTTACTTCAGCCATTGTGATGGTTTCGGTGATTCGGAAATTGATAAAAGATTCAGAATCTCGAAAACTGTTTGCTGGAATTGTAATTATTGCAGCAAATGCGGGTGGAGCATGGTCGCCAATTGGGGATGTAACAACTACGATGCTTTGGATTGGCGGACAAATTACACCAGTAAACATCATGAAAATGTTGTTGATTCCAAGTTTGATTTCCCTCATCATTCCATTGGTTTATTTAACCTTTCAATTAAAAGGCTCAGTAAAAAAAGCGAAAGAAGAGGAGGCTAAACCTGAAGAAGTACATCAAGTAATTATCCAAACGCAAAATTCTTTGATAATGCTTTTTACAGGATTCTGTACTTTATTGTTTGTTCCTATTTTTAAAACCCTCACACATTTACCACCTTATATGGGTATTTTGTTAGGATTGAGTATCGTTTGGATTGTTTCTGAAATACTGCATTCTGGTAAAGATGAAGAAGAGAAAAAGCCTTTTACTGTAGCCCATGCCTTGAGTAAAATAGATACTTCAAGTATTTTGTTTTTCTTAGGAATTTTAATAGCTATCAGTGCTTTAGAATCCACACATTTATTGACGGAATTGGCTACTTGGATGGATAAATCTATCGGGAATCAAGATATTATTGTAGTGGTAATTGGCTTGGCTTCGGCTGTAATTGATAACGTACCTTTGGTGGCGGCTTCGATGGGAATGTACGATTTAACGGCTTTCCCGACGGATTCGAAAATTTGGGAATTTATGGCATATTGTGCAGGCACAGGAGGGAGTATTTTAATTATTGGTTCAGCAGCTGGTGTAGCCGTAATGGGTATGGAGAAAATAGATTTTCTTTGGTATATGCGAAAAATCAGTTTTACGGCTTTACTTGGTTATTTTGCGGGTGTAGTAGCTTACTTATTGATTTTTGCTTTGTTACATTAAAAAATTTCAAAAGAGAAGACCAACAAATTTGCTGGGCTTCTCTTTTGAAAAATATTACTCTTTAATCAATTCATCAATTTTACTTTCAAATTCGTGAACCCATTCGGTATAATATTTCCCAGTACCGGGTCCAGAAAACCCTGCATGTGTTAAACGAATATCACCTTTTTTGTCTAAAACAATCGTTGTTGGAAAACCGATTACTTGGTTAAGTGAAGGTAAACTTTGCGAAGCACTTTCGGAACTATTTACGCCAGCATTTAATAACTGATAATCAATGCCGAAACGTTTGCGAAGTAGAGCCATTTTTTGTTTGAAAAATTCTGTTTCAGTCGATTTCTCATAAGCTAAACCTACTACTTCAAATCCACGAGCTTTATTTTTTTTGTAAAAAGGTACTAAATAATTAGTTTCGTCCATACAGTTCGGACACCAAGAACCTAAAATTTGTACAACTACTACTTTCCCTTTATAAGCATCGTCAGAAAGAGAAATTTTCTCGCCTTTTTCGTTTAAAAAAGAAAAATCAAAACGATCATATCCTTCTTTTAAAAAAGTGATTTTCCCTAAATCTGGCAAACTTGCATTTTCATCTCTTTGGGCTTCGAAGATTTTCGAACCTTTAATTCCTCCATAAAATTTCCCTGTAATTTTATCCCCATCTACTTTTGCTTTCAATAAAAAAGCGTGCGAACCGTCGAAAGTAGAAAGGAAAAGACTATCGCCAACAATGTTTCCGTCCATGTAACGATAATCGCCAGTAGTTGTTAAGAAAGAACCAGTTACAATTGTTCCTTTTTGCTGAAAAGTGCCCACTGCAAAACTTGCTTTTTGGGTTTCAGCGTTAATAAAATTAACTGACCATTTTCCTGTAGCATTGCCACGAATCGCCATTTTGTTCGTTCTAAATCTGTTTAAATAACCCAAACTAGCTTGAAATGGTGATTCTATATAAGATTTGCGACCTTTGTTTTTACGATAAAATCCCACCAACGATTGTGCATTTTTCTTGGCTACGATTTCTGCATCAAATAAAGAGATTGGAATAATTAGTGAATCGCCTTCTAAAGTAGCTTCGTCGGTTTTGAATCTTTCAGAAGCATTTAAAACGTAAACATCAAACTTGTTTTTGTTTTTAGTAGGTTTGATTTCAAGTCCAAAAGGTAAAGAGCCTCCATCAGTTTGAACAGTTGCTCGCCAACGAGTCGCTATTTGTGCTTCTACATGTTGACAAACCAGCATAAATAATAATAAAATGATTAATTTTTTCATTGTGAAGTAAATGATAGTTGATGAAATTTTTACAGAATACTTTAAGTAAGTAAATAGATATACTAAATATAGTAAATGAACAATTAAAAACCACTCAATAATTCATTTTGAGTGGTTTTTATGCAAAAATTATTATTTCTTCTGTAAACAAGCCATATAAAAGCCATCATAACCTTCTTTTGCTGTAGAAGTACGTCTTTCACCTAAAAACTCCCATTGGTCACCAAACTCAGCCATGAAACGTTTGATGTGATTTTCGCTTTCAGAAGGCAAAAGGCTACAAGTAGCAAAAACCATTTTTCCACCTTGTTTCAGCATGGCAGCATATTCAGTAAGAATATTCCATTGAGTAACTTTTAAGTTATCAATAAACTCAGGTGTTAATTTCCATTTTGAATCAGGATTTCTACGGATTACACCTAAACCCGAACAGGGTACATCCAATAATAATCTATCTGCACTGGCTTCGTATTTTTTCAATACTTTTGGGTCGATGAGCTTTACTTCGATGTTATCAACACCATTTCTTTTGGCTCTTTTCATCAATTCTACCAACTTGTATTCTTCAATATCCATTGATACAATTTTGCCTTTGTTTTCCATCAAAGCTGCCAAATGCAATGATTTCCCACCTGCACCTGCACAAGCGTCAATTACTCTCATTCCCGGTTGAACATCCAAAAATGGAGCAATCAACTGCGAACCTGCATCTTGTACTTCAAAAAAACCTTGTCTGAAATAATCGGTTCTGAAAATACTCTGACGTTGTCTTAGTATTAAAGCATCTGGCAAACCTTCGGGAACGATGGTTTCGATGTCGATGGCATCCAACAAATCTTGTAATTTATCTTGATTGGTTTTTAACGTATTGGCTCTTAAAACGACTGGTGCTTGTTCATTCATTGCCATAATTTCTTCCGACCATTTTTCTTCGCCCAATTCTGAAGCACATAACTGATCTAGCCAATCGGGAACAGATTCACGTACTTTACGAATTAACATTCCTTCCTCAAAACGGTCTAAAATTTTTGCTGCTTGAATATGTGAGAATTCTTCCCATTTAGGTAAAAAATCAACGTTATCCGCATTGGGATACAAGCGTTTTTTGATTAATAACCAAGAACCAACAATTTGCCAGAAGTAAGGAGCTTTCAGTTTATCTTCATAAAGGTTGTTCGAGAAAAGTATCAAACGCCAGTAACGAACAATTTCATAAGTAGTTTCGGCAATGAAGGCACGGTCACGACTGCCCCATTGTTTGTTTGATTTTAACGTTTGCTCAATTACTCTGTCAGCTTGACGAGGATTTTTTACGAAAAATATTTCTTGCAGAGCCTTTACGGTTGCTATCACTAATGGACGATGAAGACGCATTCTAATATTGGATTATCGAATTTCAATTGTATTAATACTTACAAAGTTCCGAAAATTTGTTGAGACTTACTCTTTTTTGTAGGATTGGCTCTTGGAATTCACCTTTTTGAAAATATTTAATTTTATTTTGAAAAATAATTTAATAGTTTTTCATTGATGAAACAAAAGTATATCGTTGGACGTTTTACCATCATATCGGAAATAAAACAAAAAAGCCCTGCTTCACAGCAAGGCTTTTTTTATGGTCAAGGAATCTTATCAACTCCCAAATAAATCACTTGAAAGGTATCTGTCGCCACGGTCGCAAATGATACAAACGATAATGCCAGATTCTAATTCTTGAGCTAAACGAACAGCCGCAGAAGCCGCTCCTCCGCTACTCATTCCTCCAAAGACGCCTTCTACTTTTGCTAAAGTATTAGCCATTTCACGAGCTTCTTTTTCAGAAATATCCATGATTCTATCTACTCTTGAAGCATCAAAAATTTTCGGCAAATATTCTTGCTCCCAACGACGAATACCCGGAATTTTAGCACCTTCAGTCGGTTGACAACCTACGATTTGAATATCAGGATTTACTTCTTTCAAAAATTTTGAAGTACCCATAATCGTTCCTGTAGTTCCCATTGAGCTAACGAAATGGGTTACTTTATGGTCGGTATCTCTCCAGATTTCTGGTCCAGTGGAGTGGTAATGAGCCATGTAATTATCTGGATTCGAGAATTGGTCTAACATAAAGAAACCACCTTCTTTTACTTTAGTTTCAGCATAATCTCTTGAGCCTTCAATCCCAACGCTGGCAGGCGTAAGGGTTACGGTTGCACCGAAAGCCTCCATCGTCAATACTCTTTCACGAGTAGAGTTTTCGGGCATTACTAATTCAATATCAAGTCCGTACAAACGAGCAATCATGGCTAAAGCGATACCAGTATTTCCAGAAGTCGCTTCAATCAATTTTGTTCCTGGTTTTATTTCTCCACGTTCTACCGCTCCACGAATCATGCCATAAGCCGCACGGTCTTTTACCGAACCGCCTGGGTTGTGTCCTTCTAATTTTCCGTAAATTTTTACCTTTGGATTTGGGTTGATTCTGTTTAATTCAACAATTGGCGTATTGCCAACTAAGTCTAAGAGTGTTGCCATTCAATTATATTACTGCAATATTTTTACCTGTTCTTGGTGATATATTTTTGTGAAAGAAGGAATGCTGCGAGTGAGCCAAACATTTCCTCCGATGATAGAATTTGCGCCAACAACTGTTTCTCCACCTAAAATGGTTGCTCCAGCATAAATCACAACGTGGTCTTCAATTGTTGGATGGCGTTTCAGCGAAGCCATTTCTTTGCTAACCGATAATGCACCTAAAGTAACGCCTTGATATAGTTTTACATGCTTACCAATGTTAGTGGTTTCGCCAATTACTACGCCAGTACCGTGGTCAATCATGAAATACTCATCAATTGTTGCACCAGGATGAATATCAATTCCTGTTTTAGAATGTGCATATTCCGTTAAAATTCTTGGTACAATTGGCACATTCATTTCTAATAAAGCATGTGCAAGTCGATAAAAGATGATGGCATAAAAGCCCGGATAGGCTCTAATTACTTCATATTCACTTTGAGCGGCTGGGTCGCCCATCATGATTGCCTGAATATCAGTTAATAATACTCGGTAAATTTCTGGAAGTTTCTGAATATAGGCCGCTGCCAAAGTACGGGCATCTTCATCAAGATGCTGTTGCATGGAACGGAGTAATCTGGTAAGTCTTAACTGGATTTGGTCAAACGCTTCTTGTAGTTCATCTACACAGCCAAAATGGCGCTGTGTTTGTTCAGGAAACAATGCCAGCGAAATGTCGGTGAACAATTCTTTAACCGTCGAAGTGGCAGGAAAAGTATTGGGTTTGGAATGTTTTTGGCAAAGAGCCTCTAAAAAACTATTGGGCAACATTTGAGACATTGTTTATCAAATATGTTATTAGAAAACTGATAAGATATTTGGCAAAGCATAAAATAAAACCTTATTGTTTTGCTTTATAATTGAGACGATTAACCTGCGGTTAAGTAAATTTCACGCAATGATAACGATAAATGTACTGAATTGATTCTGTTTTGATAAAAAAATCGTTAATTACAACCCAATCTAAATTCTTAAATTATGTTCCAATCCAAAATTGTTTTATGGTTATTCAATCTTCAATTATTATTCTGTAGTTGTCATAAAGAAAGTAGCCAAAGTGATTTTTCGAAAGGACGACACTTCTATAAAGTAACAGAAACCGGGAAATTGGCTTCAGAAGTAAACGAATGCTCTGGTTTGATAAAAAGTTCAAAAGACACTACTTTCTGGACACACAACGATAGTGGAGGCAAACCTGAAATTTATGAAGTAGATATTCATGGAAAACTGCTATCGACTATCAATTTTACCAATTTGGAAAATCAAGATTGGGAAGAAATTACTCGTGATAACAATGGAAATCTGTATATTGGAGACATCGGAAATAATGAAAATAAAAGAAGGAGCCTGACGATTTATAAAGTGAAAGAATCAGAACCATCAAAAGTTGAAACAATTTCATTTCATTATGCCGATCAAGAACGTTTCCCACCAGCCAAAGAAGATAAGAATTTTGATTGCGAAGCATTTTTTACTCATGGCGATAGTTTGTACTTGTTCTCTAAAAACAGAGGAAATAATTTGGTGAAAATGTATGCCGTGCCAAGCAAAGCTGGAAATTATGCACTTTTGCCCAAAGGAGAAGTATTGATTAATGCGATGGTGACAGGAGCGGCGATTAGTCCAGATGAGAAAACCTTTGCCTTGCTAACTTACGGAAAGGTAGTCTTTTTCGGAATTAAGAATCAGCAAATAGACTTTAAGCATCCTAAGAAATGTTATACTTTTGCTTTTCAACAATCGGAAGCAATTACTTTTTTAACGAACAATATCTTGTTAATTTCAAATGAACAAGGCAAATTGGCTAAAGTACAAATTGAAAAAAAATGATGAATTAGTTGTGAAGCAAAATATTCATCTTCATTTTGTACAAATAACCAATTTTAATTTGTACAAAGTTGATGTGTAGCTTACTTTCATAAATTCTATAAAGATTCCCTGATTTAGATTTAACAATTCCGTAATATTGGGCTTATTAATTTTGCATTAACAATTGAGCAACACAAGTATTGAATTAGGAAAATCTTAATAAAATTACGATTCGTTGCAAACTAAAATATGGCAAACGCATTACCTATTCCCAAAATTTTACTGGTTGATGACGATCCAGACATCATTGAACTGTTAGAGTATAATCTTCAAAGAGAAGGTTTCGAAATTCAATCTGCTTTAGATGGCGTTCAAGCTGTAGAAGTAGCCAAATCTTTCAAACCCGATTTGATTTTATTGGACGTAATGATGCCTCGTCAGGATGGTATCGAAACAGCAAGACAGCTTCGTCTTATTCCAGAATTCAAAGAAGTTTATATTTTGTTTCTTACGGCTCGTGCTGAAGAATATACAGAAGTAGCCGCTTTTGATGTTGGTGCAGATGATTATATCGTGAAGCCGATTAAACCAAGAGCTTTGGTAAGTAGAATCAAAGCAATGTTTAGGCGTGAGGCACAGCAAATTGAAAGCGATGAGAAGATTGAAATTGGGCAATTGGTGATTAATCGTACTAATTACAGTGTATTGAACGACGGAAACCCATTAGTGATGCCTAAGAAAGAATTTGAATTACTTTCGTTTTTGGCAAAACATCCTAATAAAGTATTCAATAGAGATGAATTATTAGAAAAAGTATGGGGTACTGATGTTTACGTTGTTGAAAGAACGGTAGATGTTCATATCAGAAAGCTTAGAGAAAAAATCCCAGAACATTATATCAAAACGCTTAAAGGCGTTGGTTATATGTTTACTTTAGAAGATTAATATATAGATTTTTGTGAAAAAACAGAAGATATTTGCTTGATAAACAAGTGATTGTCTTCTGTTTTTTTATTCCCTTCTTCCGAATATTTTTCAGATTGTCAATTTCAGGCATAATTCCTTATTTTTGTACAAATACATTTAGCCTTTATACGAGATTTTATTTGGTAGTCTGCTTACCAAACGAGCCTCTTTTAGATAATGACCAATCGATTTATACAAATATTTTTCTTTTTTTGTCTTTCTTGTTCTGGCTGTAACGCTCAGAACTCAGCGCTAAGTAAACCTCAGAAATATGAATTCAGAGCAGCGTGGATTGCCACCGTTGAAAACATTGATTGGCCCAAACGTGGTCAGTATAACTCTGAACTTCAAAAGCAAGATTTTATCAGAATCTTGAACGAACATAAAAAGTCAAATCTGAATGCTGTTTTTGTACAAGTACGAGATGCCTGCGATGCTTATTATGCTAAAAGTACAGAACCTTGGTCTGAGTTTTTGACAGGTCAACAAGGGAAATTTCCTACTCCGTTTTATGACCCGCTTAACTTTATGATTGAAGAAGCCCACAATCGAAATTTAGAATTTCATGCTTGGCTAAACCTCAATCGTGCTACTTTTAAGAAATCAAGAACACTTGCTCCTGACCATATCAGCGTTACAAAACCAGAATGGATGTTGGTTTATGATGGACAAAAATTATTGAATTTCGGCATTCCAGAGGTAAGAAAATACATCACTGACGTTGTGGTTCAGATTGTGAAAAATTATGATGTAGATGGCATTCATTTTGACGATTATTTTTATCCTTACGAAGTAACAGGTGAGGTTTTGAAAGATGAAGAAACCTTTAAAAAATATAATGGAGGAATAAAAAATATTAACGAATGGCGAAGAAGTAACACCGATTCCTTGATTTATCAAATTAGTGATGCCATCAAAAAAATAAAACCAAGAGTGAAATTTGGGATAAGTCCATTTGGTGTTTGGCGAAATTTTAGCCTTAAAAACCCTGATGGTTCTTGTACGCAGGCAGGGCTAACATCTTATGATAATTTATACTCCGATACTCGTAAATGGCTTCAGCAAGGCTGGATAGATTATATTGCCCCACAGATTTACTTTGAACATGCACATAGCAAAATTCCTTATAACGAATTAGCCCTTTGGTGGAAAGACAATACTTTTGGCAAGCATTTATACATCGGTCAAGGAATTTATAAAATCAAAGCAGGTTGGTCATTAACAGAAGCGCCAAAACAAATCCGATTCAATCGTGAAAATATTTCAAGCCAAGGAAGTATATTCTTTAGTTCAAGAAGTTTGACCGAAAATTACGGAGGCTTTCAAGATACTTTAAGGAGAAATTATTATCGTTTTCCAGCATTAATTCCAGCGATGCCTTGGAAAGATAGTATCCCACCATTAGCTCCGCAAAAATTATTAGTGTTAAAGAATGATAAGGGCATTCCTGTATTGACTTGGCAACCAGGAGAAAAAGCAGTTGACGACGACCTTAATAATTATTATGCCGTTTATCGCTTTGAAAAGGGGGAAAAGCCAGATTTAACAAAAGCAGAAAAACTTATTTATATCGGCAAGCTAAATACTTTTGAAGATACAGTTGCTGAAAAATTTAGAGGCTACATTTATTGTGTAACCTCTTTTGATAGACTTCATAATGAATCGGAAGATTATGCCATGTTCACAACCGAGTATGGATATGAATCGTCAAAATAGCATTTGTCTGTATGGAATATTCCAACGAATTCCGAACGATTTGATGGTATTTGTATAATCTAAATCACTGTTTCCACTTTTATAATCACGGCTCAAGAATCGTAAATCAAGGAAGAAATTATGTTTTAGTTGATAAGAAGCCCTAACATCATAAATCATCGTTCTAGCACTTCTTCCTTGACCAATTTCATTACCATAATCATCATTATAAAGTACTTTCCTACTTCTGGTGTCATAGTCTTTTTGAATATTTTGTCCCCAGTTTTCAGTTGGATTTCTATCTTCTCCAAATTTTGCAAAAATAATATTTGCAGTGATATTGAGTTTCTTTAAAGCTTGCCAACGAATGATGTTAGACCATTCTACAAAATTAGCTCCGAGTGGATGTGCCAAAGCTTGGTTATATTGCGTATAATTAGCGCCACTATCATGGCTGTAAGTATATGGACGAGCAGCATTGACTTCAGTTTGGAAATCTAAATTACTGATTCCAAAAACATCAATGTACTTCAATCCAGCTTGTAAACCATTTTTATTCGCCCAATAACCTGTAGGTTTGAAAATCTCTTTTGCAATAAATTCATCTAACATCAACTGTCCATAAAGAGAAAAACGTTTAGCAAAATTCCATTTGAAATCGAAACCAATCAAAGCATTGTCGCCGCTTCCCTGAAAGCTTTCTATAGAACGATAAAAAATAACTGGATTCAAGTAATTCAAATCAAAGCCATCGCCATTAGTGCTATCTCTTTGAAAAACAATACTTTCAGAAATGCCAATATTGAAATTTTTAGAAAGATTAAGGCTCAAATGGTGCATCGCCATGTACTTCTTCGGGAAAATCTGGTCGTTTGGTTTTAAACCTGTATAAACTAGCTGAGTGAAGAGGTTTTGGTATTGAAATTTCCCAATATGCGTATTGATTTTAAGGAATAAATTAGGAGCGGCATTATCCGACAAAATCATCGAACGGAAGCCATTTCCAATAAAATTTTTATCATGCCCAAATTGTAATTGTATATTTTTGGTAGCCTGAAAAGTAATGTAAGCTCTTGCCGTGAAGAAATCTGTAGCATAAGCATTTTGCTTGAATTCTTTGGTTAGCCCTTCACCTGGCATACCGGGCAATCGAAGATTGGTTTGTCGGAGCTCATTTTGGTTATAGGCATCTACAAACGTTTTGACGTAGTCGGGAATATAAGCTTGGTTTTCGGAAATGAAAGTATAAAAACCTACTTTTTTATTAATCATTCCTCGAATTTCTATTCCACGAGTATTGATACTTGTACTTTTTTGAACACCGCCCGTAGCTGCACCAAATTCTAAATTAAGTACTGGGCTAACGTGGAGGTCGAGAATATCATCAGCATTTGAATAAGCGTCAGCTTTTTTTTGATAGAATATTTTCCAGAAAGGTTTTTTGCTATTGCCTGTAGTATCGTTATTCTTCCATTCCCAACTATCATTTTCCAAGTATGCTAAGTTGAATCTATCTTTATCCGATAAAATTATTGAATTACTTGCCCAAATACTATCGACGAGTTGAACTACACCTTTTCGAGTATAGGGTTTTACGCTTGTATGAAAACCTTCAGAAAATTTACCACGTTTTATTTCGTAACGGTCAATTAAATGATAATAATCTTGGTTTAAAGGAATAAAAACACTTTGTGCTTGAGTATAAACACTTACAACAGAACAAACTATAAAAGTAAAAAATTTTAATTTTTGATACATAATTTTACTAAGGTTTGGGCATTTCATTGTACAATTAATACCTTCGCAAGTTAGTTTAAAATTATTGATTGAAAATTAAATAATTTCATTCTTAGATTTAATCAATTATAAAACTTAATCAATTGACTTACAAAGACTAACGTATTAATTATGACATTTGGGAAATATTTTACCGTAATGCTTGCAACAGCCATTAAATTTTTTAATGGGCCTATCGCTGGGATTGTAATGGGATTGACTTGGTGGGAAACAGCAATATGTTGTATCATTGGTATGATGACTACCGTAACTTTGATTGCTCTTTTGGGAAGTACGATTCAACGTTTAATTGCGAAGTATCGTAAAACTAAGCCAAAACTATTTTCAAAAAGGACTAGGTTTGCAGTGAAAATCTGGAAAAAACTTGGTATTTGGGGAATCGCTTGTTTTACTCCACTCTTTTTTACGCCCGTTGGAGGAACACTTTTAGCATTATCTTTTAAAGTACCATTCTTTAAAATATTCTTTTCAATGCTACTTTTTGCGGTTTCTTGGGGAATATTATTTAGTTATTTATTGTACCAAATTACTTGGTTAAAAAACTTATTTTCTTGATGGTTTTTTCATATAATCACCACGAGAAAAGAATTTTTCAATCATACAATACAGTAAAATAAAGAAGTATCGGCTACCCATTTCTTTTATTTTCAATTTAGATTCTCCGTATTTACGATTCGTCCAACTATTCGGAACAACAGCAAAAGAATAACCTCTAACGTATGCTTTTAGGGGTAATTCTACTGTTAAATTGAAATGCGGAGACATAAAAGGTTTGATGCCTTCGATGGTCTCTCTTTTGTATAATTTGAAGGCATTGGTAGTATCATTGTACTTTATCCCAACTAAAAAGCGTATGATAAGATTAGCAACACGGTTGATATAAAGTTTCAATTTAGGGTAGTCTATTACTTTTCCACCTTTCATAAAACGGCTACCGAAAACAGCATCAACATCTTTTTCAAGCATTGTGTTGTAGTACTTTACTAAATCCTCAGGATCGTCAGACATATCTGCCATCATTACTGCTACACAGTCGCCAGTAAAACGTTCTAGTCCGTATCTAACAGCATAGCCAAAACCATTTGGTCCTTTGTTAGTGAAATAAACTAAAGTAGGAATTTCCTTTTGTAATGCTTGCAGAACAGCTTCTGTATTGTCTTTTGAATTATCATTAGTAACACAGATTTCATGTTCAATTCCATATTTTTGAAGCGTATTGTATAAAGATTTTAATGTTTCTGGAATTGATTCTTCTTCGTTATATGCAGGAATTACGACACTTAGTTTCATAATATGTTGATATGAAAAATGAATCCGTTGGTAGCCAATCGGATTCATTTTGGGGAATTAAATATTTTAAACGTAAAATCAGAATGCTATTTATCTCTTATAAACGAGACGCAATACCATCGTGAATTTGCTGTAAGGTTTCATTTAAACCAAAAGTCCAGTTCCAATTAGGATAATGTGATTTAAATTTAGAAAGGTCTGAAACATACCAAATATGGTCACCAATTCTATTGGTTTCAGAATAGCTGTAACTCATTTTTTTACCTGTCATTTCTTCACAGATTGCAATGGCTTCAAGCATTGAACAATTGGCAAAACGCCCGCCACCAGCATTATATACTTCGCCCGCACGTGGATTTAAATAGAAATTCCAGAACATATTCACTAAATCGTAAGAGTGAATATTATCACGAACTTGTTTGCCTTTGTATCCGAAAATTGTGTAATGATTTCCAGTAATGGCACATTTCATCAAGTACGATAAAAATCCATGTAGAGCAGTTCCTGAGTGATTTGGCCCTGTTAAACATCCACCACGGAAAATACCCGTTTTCATCCCGAAATAACGACCATATTCTTGTACTAAAACATCTGCTGCTACTTTTGATGCACCGAACAATGAGTGTTTAGTATGGTCGATACTATGGTTTTCGTCGATACCATTTTCAAAATATGGGTGACTAGCGTCGATTTCAAAACGGGTTTCTGTTTCTATTAATGGTAAATAATTTGGATTATCACCATATACTTTATTGGTAGAAGTAAAGATGAATACGGCATCTGGAGCATGCAAGCGAGTCATCTCAAGCATATTCAAAGTGCCGTTGGCATTTACAGAAAAGTCAGTAAAAGGTTCTTTTGCTGCCCAATCGTGTGAAGGTTGGGCAGCAGTATGAAGCACACATTTAATATCTGTTCCGTATTCTTTGAAGATTACCTCTAATTGAGAAACCTCACGAATATCAGCTTGATAATGTTTATAATTAGGAAACTGTTCTTCTAAACGATTACGATTCCAAGCAGTAGATGCCTCGTTTCCAAAAAAGTACTGACGCATATTATTGTCAATACCGATTACTAAATCAAATTTATCTGAAAAGAAAGAGACTGCTTCGCTACCAATTAATCCAGCGGAGCCTGTTACAAGAGCTATATTCATTTATGGGTTCAAAGTTAAAAAAATACGAAAAGCGTTACAATTTTATTTGCAACGCTTTCTTAGATAAAATATAATTAAGTAGAAACTTTTCTCACAGATATAATGCTTAATTACCTTGAGTATTCGTACTATCATTAAATAGTTTTTCACGAATTTTGTTGGCTCTTACTTCGTTTTCAGGTTTTGCTGTGTATTTGTTTTTTGTTTGTGCAGCAGCAGAATCTGGATGTACACCATACACATATTGATCTCCTTCACGAAGGTCAGCTTGTTTAATATTGTTATTTTTTTGATAGTCACAAGCGATGGCTAACAAAGCGATACTGGCGATAGCTAAAATGTTTTTGCGATTCATTTTTCCGTAATATTCTGGTTTGATAGCACAAAAATAACAGGGGAATCTCAATTAAAAAATTTTATCAGAAAGTTTAGCCTTTTTTAATATAATTCAACGAAGCATAATTTTGGTCTAAGCCGAGTAATCAATCAATTTGTGAGAACGTTAACTTAAGTGTTGGAAAAAGGATTAATATATAAGTGTACTGATGGTTAGTTGATTATGTAAATTATTGTAAAAAAATGAAGAAAATGTTTGATTATTTGAAATAATGGAATTATCATTGCAGTACAATTCACAATCCTGTGTGTTTCTTCCGTTAAGATTTTGATTATTAAATACTTAACATCATTTATCCACATCATTCCAAATTTTTCCCAAATTTAACTTTAAAGTTGACAATCTTTTTTAAGATGTTTTTATTAATATTTAACCACAATTTAGAAAGACTTTAATTGTAGATAGTCTATCAATTTACCCTTATGTACAAAATTGAAGAATTAGACATGATGCTTATTTCGGAGCTTCATGAGCTTGCCAAAGAATATGCCATTTCCAATGTTAATGACCTTCCTAAAAAAGAACTCATCTACAAAATTCTTGATAAACAGGCGGTAATGCCCCCAAAAAACCGCAAACCTTCCACCAAAGATGCTATGCAAGACGATAACAAAACAGAAAGGAAAGTGAGGAAAGAGTCTGGAGTAGCTTCAGATGCCCCTCGTCCAAAAAGACAACGCATTTCTAAGGAAGATGCCGACAATGCAGTGGTTGTAGCTAAAAATACAACAATTAAACAAAGCCCATCAGAGCTACCGAAACCTAAGGTTGTTAAAGAAGTAAAAGCCAAACCAGAGGTTGCTTCGGACATTACTTATGAGTTTGATGAAGAGCCAATTGTAGATTTTCCGATAGAAGTTGAAGAGGAATTTGTAATAGATACTTCGTTTATTACACCAGATGAACCTGCTGCTGGTTTGCCACAAGAGCAAGAAGTACGTAGTGATGTTACTCGTCAAAATAACAATAATGCGTTCAAAAAACCGATTTATAATCAAGCTATTCGTGAGTTTGATGGCATTATTGAGAACGAAGGCGTACTTGAAATTATGCAAGATGGAGGTTATGGCTTCCTTCGCTCAGCAGATTATAATTATTTGGCTTCACCAGATGATATTTATGTTTCACCTTCGCAAATAAAACTATTTGGTTTAAAAACTGGTGATACTGTTCGTGGTTCGATTCGTCCACCGAAAGAAGGAGAGAAGTATTTTGCTCTTTTAAGAGTAGAATCAGTGAACGGAAAAACGACTGAAGAAATTAGAGATAGAATCCCTTTTGAATATTTAACGCCTCTTTTCCCAGAAGAAAAACTAAAACTTTCTTCTCGTCCAGATCAATACTCTACTCGTATTCTTGACTTATTTGCTCCAATTGGAAAAGGTCAACGTGGTATGATTGTAGCGCAACCCAAGACTGGTAAAACGGTATTGTTGAAAGAAATTGCGAATGCCATTTCAAAAAATCATCCTGAAGTTTACTTATTGATTTTGTTGATTGACGAACGTCCAGAAGAGGTTACGGATATGCAACGTAGTGTAAGAGCAGAAGTAATTTCTTCTACTTTTGATGAACAAGCAGAACGCCATGTAAAAGTTGCAAGTATCGTTTTAGAAAAAGCAAAACGTATGGTTGAATGCGGACACGATGTTGTAATTTTATTAGATTCTATTACTCGTTTAGCTCGTGCGTATAATACTGTCGTTCCTTCTTCAGGAAAAATCTTATCGGGTGGGGTTGATGCCAATGCGCTTCACAAACCAAAGCGTTTTTTCGGAGCTGCACGTAATGTAGAAAATGGAGGTTCATTGACAATCATCGCCACTGCTTTGATTGATACGGGTTCTAAAATGGATGAAGTAATTTTCGAAGAATTTAAGGGAACAGGTAATATGGAATTACAACTTGACCGTAAGTTGTCTAACCGTAGAATGTACCCTGCAATTGATGTTACAGCATCAGGTACTCGTCGTGAAGATTTATTGATGGATAAAGAAACGCTTCAAAGAGTATGGATTCTAAGAAAACACATGAGCGATATGAACTCTGTGGAAGCAATGGAGTTTTTACAACAGCAAATGAAAGGAACAAGAACAAACGAAGAGTTTTTAGTTTCGATGAATAGATAGTTATTGTAAAGATTGAATCTTGACAATAATAATAAAAAAGGAGTTGCCGAAAGCAACTCCTTTTTTATTATTAATATCGAATAAACCAAAATGGGTTTCGTTCTTCTTTGATTTTTTCCTGAATAATTTTCTTTAACATTTCTTGATAGGCTGATTCATTCATTTTTTTACCTTTCAGTTTTTTGGGTGGTGCCAATTCTTGAGTAAGTTTTTTAGACTCTATTTTTGATGCTTGAATCAATACTGTACCGTCGTTGATGTCTAATTCTAGAATTAAACCCGGTAGTCCCCAAAGTCTTTCTGGACCAGCGTTTGAAGGAATATCTTGTGCAAACCAAGCAATTATTTTCTGCTTTTTTAGCGTATCTTCAATCATGGCTTTCATACAAATATGTCCTGCTACTTCTTTAATATCATTCAGAATTTTCCAATTGGGAGTTTGTAAAGAATCTTCGATGATATAAGTTTTCCCAAGTATTTCAAAAACATCTAACATTGTGTTCTTAGAAAAATTTCTGGCAACACTAAATTCTTCCTTTCTCCAAGCATAGCCTTCCGATTCTTCCGACCTTTCTTCTGAAGCAACATATTTACTCTCATTATCATTGTAATGAAGTAACATATATTCTTTCCAATCGTCTTTACCAGCAAACATATAAGTCATTTTTTCTTTTTCTTGTTTGCTCAAATAACTTAGTTGGTTGTTCATTTTTGTCCAATAAGTTGTTCTAGTAAAGTAAACAGTTCCCTCATTGGTTTGTGCAAACATTTGTATTGAGAATAAAATGAATGCGATTATCAATATTTTTTTCATGTGCTAAGATTTCTAATTGTTAGAATGGAGTAATTACTGGTTTTGAACAATGAGTTTAAGCTAAACATTGCTCAATTTTTAAACCTTTCATTACCAACCATTATTTTTCTTTAATTTATCCACATGTCCTTTTACGTTGTAAGTGATGCTCAACATAAAATAACGAGCTAAAGTTAATGCAGTTTGGTTCGTTACAACGTTTTGATAACCACGTTGTGAGATTGTCTGACGTTTGTTGAACACATCAAATGCTGCTAAACGAAGCTCAACTTTATTATCTTTCATCAGTAATCTTCTTACAGAACAGTTCAAGATTGGAATGTCTTGATTGAATCCGAAACGATCGTTTTTATAGCCATTATAATCAAGATTTGTTTCAAAGAAGGTTTTCTTCGCAAAATTCCATTTTAAAGAGGCATCTAAACCTTTTGTATTAATGTTCTGATTTTGTCCTTCTTCGATAGAATATTTAACCTTGGTGAAACCTAAACTTCCACTAAGTCCCATTAATAATTTATCACTTGGAGTAATGCTAAAACCTAAAGTAATGTTATAACCTTGGTTATTTGTTTCATTTTTAACTCCGTTGATAAACGTTGGGTTATTTGTAAGGTTAACATTTCCGTTTAGGTTAACTGTAAGTTTTGTTTTTACAATCGGAAAACTTGTGTAAAGTCCAGTATTGAAACGAGTACCGCCTGAAATGTTTTCTGGACGAGTTGTCGTAACAAAATTTTGGTCAACCGTTTGGTTATAAACTACCTGACTTAAGTAATAATTATAACTTGTCCACAAGCTAATATTAGTAAAAGTAGAAGGGTCAAATTTGTAAAGATCCAATCCAACTTCATGACTTTTAACAGGCAATAAATCTTGATTTCCTTTTGTGATGTAAAAAGGGTTATTGTTATTGACAACTGGTTGTAAATCGGTGATACTTGGTGCTTCCACATTTAAATTATAGTTGAAGCCTATATAAGCATTATTTTTCAGTTCGATACTTGCTGAAAGGTTTGGAGTAAGCGCATCGTAGCTTTTATTGATTTCAGTATTTAAAGGAGCATCTTTTTTAGGATAAACTTTTCCATTCAAATCATAGCGAAGTCCAGCTAAACCAGCTGAAATATTAATCCCCGCATGAGAATAACGTATGCTACTACCAATTCTGTTATAAGTAATATCATTTTGGTAAAATGTACTCAAGCTATCAAAACGTTCATTGTTTGATAAACCATTGAAGGCATTTCTTCCTACTTCTTGTTTATTGTTGCTGAAATTATAGAAACTTTCCCAATAGATTTTCTTTGAAAGCGGCTCTAGGAAATTTAATCCACCTTTCAAAAAGTTAGTATTATTGGCATTTTGATTTAATTGACTGATGGCTCTGATTTGCTCGTTGACATCCTGTGCTGCAAAAAACTTCGTTAATGAATAAAGTTTATCAGTTCCATCTGTGGACGCAACATTGTACATCAAACTAGCCGCTAAAGTACGCCCTTTCTTTTTGAATTTATGTCTGAAAATAGCTGTACCCGAAAAGTTAAAAGCATTCAAATCTGAACTATTATTGATAGCAACAGCATTACGAAGTGCATTTTCTTGGGTTAAGTAACGCTGACTTTTCAAATCTGTTCCGTTAGAATTACTAAAACGCAAACTTGCTTTGGTAATTAAAGTGTTACTTGAATCTAGCATTTGCTCAAAGCGCCCAGCAATACTGTGGTTCCCTCTGAAATTAGTGGTTTTTGTCGTATCAGTAGTAGAGAAAGAATTGTTTTGCAAAAACGTTTTAGTGTTTTGAAATTGATCTAGTTTTAAATCTGTCTGATTGTAGAAATAGCTGGTACTCAATTTCGTTTTTTGATAAGTATAATTATAATTCACACCACTACCAAAGTTTTTGGTGAAACCTCTTCCATCAAAATTATCGGTAATACCACCGCCATCAGAAAAATAGTATCGACCGCCACTACCAAAACCAAAATCACCATTATCATTCTGATTAAAAGTATTATTTCCTTTGAATTCGCCGTAATCACTCCAGTTCACGCCCGTTTCGTTGATATTATTGGCATAACCGAGTATCGAAAACTGTTCTTTCTTATTAAAACGGTTATAATTTCCTCTGAAAGCATTTCTTGATTCTGTTCCTACAGCACCCGTAATTTTCCCAAATGCTCCTTTTTTGTATTCATCTTTTAATTCAAGATTGATGGTTTTTTCTTTTTTACCATCGTCGATGCCTGTCAATAAAGCTTGGTCAGATTTTCCATTGAAAACCTGTACTTTAGAAATCGTTTCAGCACCTAAATTTTTGGTTGCAGCTTTTGGGTCATCACCAAAAAACGTTTTTCCATCCACTAATACTTTTTTTACGTCTTTCCCTTGTGCTTTGATATTTCCACTGGCATCTACTTCTAAACCTGGCAAACGACGAAGTAAATCTTCAACCGATGAGCCAGGGGGCACTTTAAATGAAGCTGCATTGTATTCAATCGTGTCACCTTTGATACTCAATGGTGCTTTGGCTGTTCGTACAACTACTTCCAGTAATTCTTGAGCAATAGGTTTGATTTTGATAGCTCCTAAATCTGCAATATCAGTTTCTGAAGGTTTTACATTTTGCTGATAAGGAAGGAATCCGACAAAGGAAATTTTGAGTAAATAATTGGAATTTTTAACATTTCTGAATTCAAAAGCACCTTTGTCGTTTGCTCTTGAGAAATTAACCAAAGCAGAATCTTTTGGCTGTAATAACATAACTGTTGCGCCAGACATTATTGTTGAATTCGTGTCTTGAACGATGCCTTTTATCGTTACTCTGGCTGGATTTTGTGCCAACATTAGGGTAGAAAAGGCGAGACAAAAGAAAAGCAATAAAGTAGATTTATACATGATGATAGAGTTGATTGTGTGGAGGTTTAAATATCAAAAGCCAAATTAACTATTTTTTTAGTTAATAAAAAAGCACTTAACGTTTTTTAACATTTTTGTAAAAAGAGGGAGAGAATGAGACTTTTGTTGCAGGGTTGCCGATTTATTTTTTTTGAGCTAGATGGGAGAGAAGTAAAACGCATCATGTTTATCGCCAAGAATAAACATGATGCGCCTTAAAAGAAGTATGTTTTATTTAAAATTCAGGAATTTCAAGAATACGCCATTTGTCCATCCAAAACCATCTTGATTAGGATATTCTCCTCCACCAGCTTCGGTATTTGGTGTTTCTACGTTGTATTTTTCGGTCATTTTACCCGTTTTTAAATACACCTTTTCATTACTTTGAATCCAGCGAGTTTTGATTTTATCGGCTAAAATATCAAATCCGTAAGATTTTAATCCTTGATAAGTAATGTATTGCAAAGGTGCCCAGCCATTTGGGGCATCCCATTGTTGACCAGAATTTGTAGTGGTTGTAATTAAACCGCCATCTTTTAAAAATCTATCTTTGATGATTCTGGAAACATTGGTTGCTTGAAATTTATTAGCAATTTCAAAAAACAGTGGAAATGTTGCCGCCAAAGTATAAGCCTCAGTATTTTTTTGTGCTACAAAATCGTAATCAAAGTAAAACCCTGCTTCTACGCTGTAACAATATTTCTTGATGGTTTTTTCTCTGAGCTTTGAAGCATTATAGAGTTTGTTGGCAGAAAAATTATCATCTAACAATAAAAAAGCTTTGAATAAAGTTTTTTCAAGATTTAGGAGTAAGCAATTTAAATCAATAGGAATAATATCAGTTGTGTGAATGGTACTCATATTTTGTCCATCCTTAAACCAACGACTACTAAAATCCCAACCAGATTCTGCTGCTGCTCTGATGTGTCGATAAATTTCTGAGGTATTTTCTGTAGCTTGTTCAGCTAATTCAACGTCTTCTTTATATGCTTCTGGTCGTGGAGTATTATTTTCATCCCAATATCGATTCAAAAAACCTCCATTGGGCATTTTTACCACTCTATTAATGGCAATATTTTCCTTTTCTTTAGTCAACTGATTTTTACCTTTCATCCAAAAATCATATTCTTTTTCTAAAGCAGGTAAATATTTAAGCAATACTTCATCACCTTTTTCTTGTCTGAGTAATTCAACCATTAAAGAAAAAAATGGTGGTTGCGAACGCCCCAAGAAATAAGTACGATTACCGTTAGGAATGTAGCCAAATTTATCAATCAAAAAAGCAAAATTATCAATAATGCCTTCAATTAAATCAATTTGTCCACTTGCTTGCAAGCCAAGCATCGTGAAGTAGCTGTCCCAATAATAAATTTCTTGAAATCTCCCACCCGGAACAACATAGCGTGAAGGCAATTGAATTAATGAACCTTCTTGTTCTTGTTGGTTGGGTTCACGAGTAAGAATTGACCACAATGCTGATAAATGTTCAGCGATTGGTTTTGAAGTATCACTTTTGTAATCGTTTGATGGAATAGAATTGGCAGTATAGTTATTATCAATAAATTGCTTTAAGTTAAAAGTGGGATTATTTTTTTCTTGTAAATATTTTTCCAAAATTAACTCAGACGCATACTTTGGAATGTAATCATTAAAAGTTTTGGAGTCAGGAAAAATATCACTCATCTGCACGGCGACGAACAATTCATCGAAGGGATGATCTGGTTGGGTATAATTGTTATTGGACATCTTGATTTGACACTACAAAGTATAGCATAATCGCTCAAATTATTTTGTCCCTTGTAGCCTTTTGTTTTAAGTGATTGTTTATAAAATATAATTAATGCTCAATCTATAAAAAATATCAATTAATGCCCTCCTGTACTCTTTAATTCAACTTTTTCGCTGTTTGATAATTTGTTGAAAACAATCAAACATACAATTAAAATAGTCAGTGGAATCAATGAAAAGTAGAAAGCGCTTTCGCCACCATAAGCTTCAAAAATATGTCCAGTAATTAATGAACCTGTTGTGCCACCCAATGCTGAAAAAATCACAATTAAACCCGACATTACTCCATGCTGACGATTGGGAAGTGAACTTAAAATAACGGAATTAATTGCTGGATAAATTGGTGCTATAACCAAACCAATCATCGGAAAAATAAAAGCAACAATTGGGGCATTTCCCCAACCTGTAATTGCTTCATCACCTAAATTTTTGGCAAGTGGTAAAGCTACAATGACTAAAATTCCCGCCAAAACTACACAAGTAAGTAATACAAAAAGCCATTTGATTTTTCGAAGTGCAATTCCAGCCAAAAATCTACCAATTGCTGTTGAAGCCGCTAAAATACTTGCCATTTGGATGCTCAAACTAGCAGGTAAATGTAATACTTTACTATTGAAAGTCGGTAGCCAGCTCATAATACTTTGTTCAATTAATACATAAATAAAAGCACTCGCCACAAAAACTAAAACCACTGGAACAATTACCAAACGAAGCATTTCATTAAAACCGCCCAATGTGTTTTCAGTACTTTCTTTTTTAATGCTTGATTCATCCAAAGGGGAAGTCAATAATAATACAAATGCAAAAGCAGCCAAACCAGCCAATAAATAATAAACATTTACCCAAGCAGGCGACTGTGGATTTAAGTCGTCAATAAAAGCACTAAATACAAAACTACCCGTAAGCACACCAATCATAAAGAACGATTCAATGAAGTTCATTAAGCTGATATGCTCGTTTTTATCTTTGGTGATTAAGCCAATTGTGGCATAAACCGAAACTTTTATCAATGCAAACGAAGTACCAATGGAAGCGAATAGCAATTTTGTCATCCAAAATTGATTTAAAAAAGGCATCATCAAACAAGTAATTGAAACAATTCCTAGTGCAATCAACATAGAATTTTTATAGCCAATTCTTACAATAAAGGAAGCAACTAGAAAAGAAACACCAGCAATGCTCAAATCTTTGAATGCCTCTAAAACAGAAGCCGAAGATTCTGAGATTCCATAAGTATTTTGTACTTGTAAAATCACCGCTCCAACGCTATTCAATAGAATGGCAAAAAGGAAATAATTGATAAATATCGATACTTTAATTTTCCAGTTGTTCATGGTTTGGGATGCTAATAATATTAAAAAAAGAAGCGGACGTCAGTCCGCTTCTTTGGCGTTATTGGCTTGATGATAAAGTAGCTATATAAATGGTTAATGTTTTCACAAAATTCAGACAATATTGGTTAAAAAACTACTCTTTGATTATTAGAAAATGTTACTGTATTAATAATTAATATTATTAAGAAGTAAATTTTTCAGTAAATTAGCCATAAAAATGGAAATATTCATAATTTGTATAAAAAATATTAAATGAAAGCAGAATTTGAAATAATCCAACCTGACGAAGGGAGTTCTTTCAGGATTTTGCATCATAAAGTATCAGCTGGTACTTTCAGATGGAGCTATCATTATCATCCAGAATATGAAATTGTGTTGGTATTTCAGGGTTCAGGAAGAAGACATGTGGGTAATCATTTAAGCTATTATACCAATGGCGATTTGGTGATGATTGGCTCAGACGTTCCGCATTCTGGTTTTGGTTATGGAGCCATTGGAACACACGAGGAAGTGGTAATTCAATTCAAAGAAAATTTTCTGGGCGATGGCTTTATTCAAGTACAAGAAATGTCTGCTATCAAATTACTTTTTGAACGCTCCAAACAAGGAATTTCATTTTATGGTGAAACCCGTGAAGAACTCAATCTTCGGTTTAGAAAATTACTTGAACTTTCTCATTTTGAAAGATTAATCGAGTTACTCGGTATTCTTCAATTTCTAGCAAAATCTACAGAGTATGTTTTGCTAAATGCTTCTGACATACGTTATAATTTTAGTTTAAAAGACCAAGAACGCTTGAACAAAATCTACAAATTTGTAGAAGATAATTTTGGGCAAGAAATTGATATACAAGAAGTTGCTGATTTGTCGAGCCTTACAATTCCTGCTTTTTGTAATTACTTTAAAAAGAATGCCAACCAAACATTTACAGAATTTGTGAATGAATATCGAATAAATCAAGCCTGTAAAATGCTTTTGAAAGGCGAGGAGATTACGGATGTTTGTTTCCATTGTGGGTTCAATAATGTGTCTTATTTCGGTCGTGTTTTCAGAGAATTCAAAGGGAAAAGTCCCTCTCAGTTTCGGAGAGCTTTTATCGAAGAACTCAATCAAAGTGTTTCCGCATAAGAGTACAGTACGCTTTAAAGAGTATTTTACATGTAATTTTGGGCTTTATAGAAAAGATTGAATTGTAGATCCAAAACGATGAAAGTAGCGCTGTTTATTCCTTGTTATATCGACCAGTTTTATCCGAACGTAGCCATTGCTACTTTGGAGCTATTAGAGAAATTTGGTTGTGAAGTACATTATCCACTAAATCAAACTTGTTGTGGACAGCCCATGGCAAATTCTGGTTTTGAACATCTCAGTAAAGGATGTGACAAAAATTTTCTTGAAAACTTTAAAGGTTACGAATACATCGTTTCGCCATCAGGAAGTTGTACACTTCATGTGAAAGACCATGTGTTGGGCAAAGATGGAGGCAATGCTAAAATTTATGAACTCACAGAGTTTCTAGTTGATGTATTAAAAGTAGAAAACCTTCAAGCACATTTTCCACACAAAGTTGGTTTACACCAAAGTTGCCACGGACAACGTGGATTGAAACTCGCTCAGATGTCAGAGTTGGTTGCCCAACCATATTCAAAACCGGAAAAATTATTAAAAATGGTTTCTGGTTTATCAATCATTGAATTAGATAGAAAAGATGAATGCTGTGGTTTTGGAGGTACTTTCTGTGTAGCAGAGGAAGCCGTTTCTGCCAAAATGGGGAAAGATAGAGTAGCCGACCATCTTCGTCATGAAGCTGAATTCATTACTGGTGCAGACGTTTCTTGTTTGATGCACATGGAAGGAATCTTGAAAAGAAAAGGCTCAAACGTGAAAGTAAAACATATCGCAGAAATTTTGAATAGTAAAATTTAGTCAATTGTGATTAAGTAAATTGTGAGTTAGTGAATTGTGAATTAATGATTGCTTGTATTAATAATCACTAAATCACTCATTCACAATAAAAAAAATAGCTGATGAATACTCCAATCAAAGACCACGCTACGGCATCGGTCGAATTCAATAAAGACGAAGATTACGTAAACTGGCACGACGAAACGCTTTGGTTTGTACGCTCAAAGCGTGATAAAGCTGTTTTTCAGATTCCTGAATGGGAACAATTGCGTGAAGCGGGTTCGCAAATCAAGAATCATGGTTTGTCGAATATGCACGATTTATTAGTGCAGTTTGAAGAAAAAGCTACGCAAAACGGTATTAAAGTACACTGGGCTTCTGATGGAAAAGAACATAACGAAATTGTACTTTCTATCTTGAAAAAACAAGGTGTTACTCGCATGGTGAAATCAAAATCCATGCTGACGGAAGAATGCCATTTGAATGATTTTTTGAAAGAAGAAGGCATAGAAGTAATTGACTCAGATTTGGGCGAACGTATCGTTCAGATGAGAAATGAACCGCCTTCGCATATTGTTTTACCAGCTATTCACTTAAAAAAAGCGGATGTAGGCGAAACATTTCATATCCATTTAGGTACAGAAAAAGGTGCAACTGACCCGCAATATTTAACCGAAGCGGCTCGCCAACATTTAAGAGATACTTTCTTGACAAGAAAAGTAGCTTTGACGGGCGTAAACTTCGCCATCGCCGAAACAGGTGGTTTTGTGGTTTGTACCAATGAAGGAAATGCCGATATGGGAACGCATTTGGCGGATGTTCATATCGCTTCGATGGGTTTTGAAAAGATTATTCCTAAAGCTGAACATTTAAGTGTTTTCTTAAGATTATTAGCAAGAAGTGCCACTGGACAACCGATTACTACTTTTTCAAGTCATTTCCATAAACCACGTGAGGGACAAGAAATGCACATTATCTTAGTAGATAATGGTAGAACAACACAATTAGGTCGTCCAGATTTCAGAAATTCTTTGAAATGTATTCGTTGTGCCGCTTGTATGAATACTTGTCCTGTCTATCGTCGTTCGGGTGGATTTAGTTATCACTCCGCTGTGGCTGGACCAATTGGTTCTATTTTGGCACCAAATCTGGATATGGAAAAGAATGCAGATTTACCTTTTGCTTCAACACTTTGTGGCTCATGTTCAAATGTTTGTCCAGTGAAAATTGATATTCATGACCAATTGTATAAATGGCGCCAAGTATTGGTACAAGGTGGTCATGTTTCTAAAGTAAAAGCTGCGGGAATTAATTCAATGGCAATGGTTTTGAATTCTCCAAAATTCTTTAGAACAGCAGGGAAATTAGGTAGATTCTTTATGAAAAATGCTCCTTTCTTGGTGAATAATGGAATGAATCCTTGGTACAACCAAAGAGAAATGCCTGAGCCTCCAAAAGAAAGTTTCAGAGATTGGTATATTCGTGAAAAGGGTTTGTAAAGAGGCAAGTAGCAAGAGACAAGTAGCAAGAGACAAGTAGCAAGAGATAAGATATAGAATGTAAGATATAAGAAGTATGAAACATGAAGTAAGATGAAGACTATCTATTTGTATCTTACGGTAGTTTGTGTATCACCGACCACATTATAGGAACAATATCTTATGTATTGTATTGCTAATTTTATCTTGCTTCTTGTCTCTTGCGTCTTGTATCTAAATAATCTAAACAATGAAACAAAGTATCTCTCAAATGACTTTAGTCGTGCAGGATTATGACGAAGCGATTGAGTTTTATACGCAAAAACTACAATTTGAACTCGTGGAAGATACGCCACTGACCGAAAGTAAAAGATGGGTTTTGCTACGACCACAAAATTCAAATGGTTTTTGTTTGTTATTGGCAAAAGCCGTGAATGAGGAACAGAAGAAAAGCGTAGGAAATCAATCGGGTGGGAGAGTATTCTTGTTTTTAAACACTGATGATTTCTGGAGAGATTTTCACCAAATGAAAAGCGTCGGAATTGAATTTGCAAGAGAACCTTCGGAAGAAGTTTATGGTACAGTAGCAGTATTTAAAGATTTATACGGAAATCTTTGGGATTTGATTGAAAATAGATTTTAAGGATTAGAGACTTTATGACTTTAAGATTTGAGGACTTTAGGAATTACCAGTGCCGTGACCTGTGTCTTCACAGACCACCAGCCGGCAAGACGTCTTCAATTCCTACATCTTGTGTCTAAAAGTCCTCCAGTCCTAAAGTCCCCAATCCCAAAGTCTCAAAAAAATAAAAAAGATGTCAAGCAGAGAAAAAATATTATCCCTTATCAAACAAAATCAACCTGAATACAGAGAGCTAACTGTTCAGTATAAATTTGATACGGTTTATGAAAATAACTTTGAGAAATTTGCAGAAATTCTCAGTTTTGTAGGAGGAAAGGCTATTGCAGTAAATTCTTACGAAGAAATAAAAGCAGATATTCAAACACATTATAAAGACGTTACTAAAATTGCATCAACTGTTGAAGCATTAGCAGATTTAGCAGATTTTAGTTTGAACGTAAGTGACCCACATGAGCTGGAAACCCTGAACTTAGCCATCATAGAAGGTGAATTTGGCGTAGCAGAAAACGGAGCAATTTGGGTTTCTGAAAAGCAATTACCACATAGAGTATTGCCAATGATTACTCAGTATTTAGTCATCATTATTAAAAATTCAGAAATCGTAACTAATATGCACCGAGCTTATGAAAGAGTAAAAGTTGACGAAACTGGTTTCGGTACTTTTATTTCAGGTCCATCAAAAACAGCAGATATTGAGCAAAGTTTAGTAATAGGCGCACATGGCGCACGTGGATTAACTGTTTATGTAATTCAATAGTTTTCATTAAAAAAGGCAAGTGAAAATTAAATCACTTGCCTTTTTATTGAGCATTAAACGATTATGGAAAATTACTTCATCATCGCCAGATTATAAATTTCATACCAATCTTCGTGGTTCAATTTAATTTCTGTAGCACTTACAGCATTACGGATTCTTTCTTCCGACAATGAACCAATAATTGGTAAAGTACCTAATTGTAAAAGCCATGCTACAGCAGTTTGTTCAACATTAGCATCATATTTTTGTCCGATTTCAGTCAGTTTAGCTCTTATGATAGCAGATTTTGCATCTGTACCATCCAAAATTTTACCGCCAGCCAAAGGAGCCCAAGCCAAAGGTTTGCTAAAACGTTGCTTGATAAAATCTAATCTACCATCTTCAATCGCAGAAGTATTGATAAGATTGAGTTCAATATGGTTCGTTACGATGGGCTTACGTAAATACGATTCTAACAACTGATGTTGAAATACTGTTAAATTACTAACACCTACATGTTTAATTTTCCCACTGTTTACCAACTCTCTTAATACTTGTGCTGTTTCTTCAGGATTACTTATCATGTCGATTTGATTCAACAAGAAAATATCTAAATAATCTGTTTTAAGCCTTTTCAAGGAATTATTAACACTTTCTAACAAGTACTTTTCAGTATTATCGTAATACACATAACCTTTGTCAGATTTCCGAACGCCACATTTGCTAAAAAGTACAATTTCTTCTCTTTTGATAGCTTTTTGCTGAATGAGTTTCCCAAAATATTCTTCGATGGTATAATTGCCATAAATATCTGCATGGTCAAAAGTATTGATGCCTAATTCCAAACATAAATTAACAATCTTCTCCATATTAGCAACAGTCTCAGAACCGTTGTCTGTCCATCTCCAAAACCCATAGATTGCCTCAGAAACCTTTGGACCAGAATCACTCAAATAGACTTTATTCATAAAAATTAATTGGTTTTAATATAATCGAATATAAGATTGCTCAAAGATTGGAAAATTATATAAGACTGAAAACAAAAAGGCAGATAAATTGTGTTTCAGGTTAATTTTTGCTGTGAACTTGCTTTCAGAGACCCCTCTAAATATATTGAATTCTTTTGAATGATTAATGAAAACTTAACACAAAATGGTCAAGTACCACTGCTGGGTCAATCATGAAAATTTTAAAAGTATGTTTTCCAGCATTGAATTTATTCATTTTAAGCGTTCTCTTTGCTGTATTTGAAAGTACATTTTGTTTCCATTCTTCACTTCTATCATACGTCTGAAAGTTAATAATTTGGACTTTTTGTTCGTCTATTTGGATACCAATTCTTTGTCCAAGTCCCATTTGAACAGGATGCAATGGTAAAGCCACAATACTTAAATCTACAAGAGTATTATTTTCTGTGACGTTAAATTGATATGTTAAAGTAGGCAGTTCATCCGTTTTAGTACTATCAAGAGATTTCCCTAAACGAAATGGTTCGCTTACGACTGATGATCCAGAGAAACTTGGTTCTGCAATTTTTTTCCAAAAAGTATTTACTCCTTGTTTTACCGAAACATAATCTCCTGCAGCGATTTTAATGTTTTTTGGACTTTCTGCAACAACCTTTTGTTCAACCTTTAGCAACTTTTCAGGATGATTGAACACGGGTAAACCTCTAGGAGCGGCATTCATCATGTATTTCCATTTTCCGCCTGATAGTTGATTATTATAGTAGCTCGTTAAATCTTGAATACTTTGATAGTTTTGAATAGCAGCTTGTAAATTCACATCATTATTATCTCTTTCTGCAATTGGCTTTTCATAAAATTTATCTAAGTAAAGAAACTTCTGATTCATTTTACTGGAAGCTAAAATAGGATATTCCACCAATTGAAAATAAGCATCAGCAAGCGTTTTATCAGTTGGACGATTATTCAAAACTTCCTTTTCAAGGTGTTGATAATGTTGCAAACGTTCATTTACTTGAGTCGGAGTAAAAGTAGTGGGATGTGTAGCACGAGTAGGTTCTGTTTGGCTCCAACCCATAAATTCAGGTTTACGAATAAAAGCTAACTGATAATATTGCCAGAGTAAACCAGCCGATTGTGTACTTTTTAAAAGAGCATTTGTCCACTTACTTAAATGTGTTTTAACACTTTTTCCTTCTTGAAAAGGCTTCATATCATAAGCCATGTCCAGAAACAATTGCATAGAATACTCGTTAGGTTTAATATCTCCGATGTTCAAAACCCAAATGTTTTTCGCATCCATTTCATAGGCTTTGCTCATTTCAAAATGAATTAGCGCTGGATGCGTTGTTCCTAACCAAAGATAATCGTGTGGTCGCCCCCAATAAGAAGCATGATAATAAACCCCAGCTCCACCTTTACGTTTTCTTTCAGTTTCATTACTTAAACCTTTGATATAACCATAATTATCGTCAGACCAAACCAGCGTAATGTCATCAGGTATTTTCATGCCATTTTCATACAAATTCAAAACTTCTTTGTAGAGCGTCATGGCTTGAGGAATCTCATTTAAAGGCTTTTTAACATACTTTTTCAATAAATATCTTTGAATTTGAATGATTTCTTCCGTCGTTTCTACAGCTTTATCAATCGTTTTTGCACCTTCCATTCCGCTATCGTGCTTGCCACGCATTCCAATAGAATAGTAGTTTTCATAATCCTTTATTTCATTGATTCTAGTTTCCCAATAATTAATGATTTTATCCTTGTTCGTGAAAAAATTATAATCTCCCATCGTCTTATCATCCCATTCATCCACATTATTTCTCATCATAGGTTCTGCATGAGACGTTCCCACGATGATTCCATACTTTTGAGCAACAATTTTATTTTCAGCAAAATGATAGAAAGCCTTTGTTGATGGGTGCATGGCTGGCCAAATAAGGTTGGCTTTCAAACGAAGTAATAATTCAAAAATCTTTGCATAAGTAGCAGGTCCGATATCTTTTGTTTGTGGTTCAAAAGTTTTAGCAGCCCAAGGTTGTAAGCCCCAATCTTCATCATTCAAGAAAATACCACGATATTTTACAGAAGGTTCGACACTAATAGTATCCGAAACTGATATTTCTTTACTTGTAGATTTTACGATAGGAACATCCGCCCAAAAATACCAAGGATTTACTCCTATTTTCTTAGAGAGTTCCAATACTCCATAAGCCAATCCACGAGCATCACTTCCCGTTATAATCAAAGTTTGCTTTTGATTTTTTAGCTGATTGATATAACTAAATACTTCCCATTTACCTGTGATTTTTTTATCATTTTCTGAAATTACTTTTTTCAAATCAGCAGTAATAGATTCGCCAGCAATGCGTAAAATAACATTTAGAGAAGCTTTTGATACATTTTTTTGATTAAAATTCACTTTGGCATCAAATACTTGTTCAATATCTTTTTTGAATAATTGAGCAGTCGTAGTCACCAAAGGAATTTGAGTATTGTAAACAATATTTACCTCACGAGAGAAATCTAACGTAGTATTATTTTTTTGTGAGAAAGCGGTAAAAGCTGAGAAAATGATGAGACAAATAGATAATATTAACTTCATACTTTAGAAAGTTTGATGGGTTTGTACTATCTCATAAAGGTAAATGAAAAGCTTATCTACTGAGTTCATTATCTTTTTGTATAGCTACTTAGCAATCAGGAGTTTGAATGTGATTTTTATATAATCTAAAGAGGAAATAAAGTGTTAAAAGGTGTTAAATGAAGGTGGTTTTAGAAAATGATATAGTTTAATTAGGTAAGGGTTGCTACTTTTGTCCAATTCTAAAGACTGCCATAAATAAAACTCTATATCATAAATATAAATTAAGTTCTAATGACCAAGTCAAAAATGTTAACAACACTATCTACAATAGTGCCTATTTTAATGTTGCTTACTTTTTTTTCTTACTACAAAAGATTTCCTACTGGCGACGATGCTTGGTTTGCTGAAGAATCTTATTGGCTATTACATGATGGCGTTATTCGCTCCGAATTTTTCAATGGATTGTTAGGATGGGAAAATCAATTTTTCGTAAGCCACAAACTATTTTTATGTATTGGGAGTATGATGATGTGGATAGGAGGGAATTCATTGTATGTAGTCAAACTGACAAGCTTACTTTTCTTGGGAGTATTAGTGTTCTTATTCAAAAGGTATATTTCTCATCGTCAGCTAGAAAAGTCTTCATTATACATTGTGCTTTTTTTATTATTCTCTAATACGCTTATTGTTAAAATGAGTTTTGAATATCGTCCAGAAGTAATGATGATGACACTGGGATTTGCCTCATATTTACTCATTCAGTACCAGCAAAAGTACTTTATAGCTTTGGGAGGAGTATTGTCTGGAATGGCTTTGCTGTGCCACCTAAATGGGATAATCTATATATTTGCTGGCTTTTTTATGTTCATATTTACTGAGAAAAAGATAAACGCTTTGGTTTTTGGCATTTTTGCTACTCTTACCAGTATATTTTATTTTTATGATGTATGGCAAGCAAATGGATTTGATACTTGGCTTTATCAATTCAGAAATGATCCAGCCACCCAGAATGCTTTTGGATTAGTAGATAAACTAAAAGTAATGCTAAGTTTCCCTAGTATTTTCTTTAAATCTCCACAAGAAATGGCAATTTCTATTTTACTAATTACATTTTGTTGGACATTCAAAAAAAGATTAAGCCAATTACCTCGTAATCTAATAGTTTACTCAATTGTATTAGTAGTGTCATTTTGGTTGATTACAAAACGAGCAAGTGGATTATATGAAATGTTATTTATTCCAACAATGATGGCATTGATTATTGAACTGTTCAGTTTTATAGAGAATAAACCAAGCTTTAAACTATCAAAACCTATACTCTTTGGTTTCTTTGTGTACTTTGTTATTGGTATTGTTGGAATTATTCAGTTAATCCATAAAATTAATAGCCGACCCTATTTGCCTGAAAAGTATGCTACTTTAAGAAAGTATATTCCTACAAAATCAGTAGGATTAGTACCACTTCAATTCTTCTTCAATGAATACGAAAATCACGAAAGTTTGCTCTGTTTTGAAAATTTTGATTTTCAATTAGCTCAATCTAAATTAAAAACTGATACAGAATCACTTGCAGCTTGGGCAAGAAAAAATAATGTAGAATTCATTCTATTTGATTACAAGAATACCAAAGCTAATTTCTTCCTTAAACCGAAAGAAATATTGAAAGGATACAAACTTGTTTATTTTGATGGAGATTTTGCTGTTTATGTTGAATTTTAGCATTAATAAAATGAAAAAGCCCCATTTACCAAGATTACTCTGGTAAATGGGGCTTTAATATTAAAACGAAAAATTATTTCGAAGAAAGTACTGCTCCGTAATATTCACGGTTCATGCGTGCGATGTTTTCTAATGAAATGCCTTTTGGACATTCAGCTTCGCAAGCACCTGTGTTTGTACAAGCACCGAAACCTTCGATATCCATCTGAGCAACCATGTTTTCTGCACGAATTGTACGTTCAGCTTGTCCTTGCGGAAGTAAAGACAATTGAGATATTTTTGCAGAAGTAAACAACATTGCAGAAGCATTTTTACAAGCTGCAACGCAAGCACCACAACCAATACAAGCTGCTGCTGCAAAAGCATCATCAGCATCTGGTTTTGGAATTGGTAATGAGTTGGCATCTTGTGCATTACCAGTGTTTACCGAAATATATCCACCCGCTGAAATAATACGGTCGAATGAAGAACGGTTTACTGCTAAGTCTTTTACGATTGGGAATGCTTTTGCTCTCCAAGGTTCTACTGTGATTGTATCACCATCCTTGAAGCTTCTCATGTGAAGCTGACAAGTAGTAACACCTTTGTTTGGTCCATGTGGTTGACCATTGATGTACATTGAACACATTCCACAAATACCTTCACGGCAATCGTGGTCGAAAGCTACTGGAGTTTCACCTTCATTGATAAGACGTTCGTTCAATACATCGAACATCTCTAAGAATGACATATCTTCAGAAATACCTTTTACATCGTATTGCTGAAAATTGCCTTCGCTATTTGCATTTTTCTGACGCCAAACCTTTAGCGACAAATTCATATTTCCTTCCATTTCTGAATCAATTTGAAGATTTGAAAATTTGAAGATTTGAAAATGAATAACAATAATTGTTTAATTTAAGATTATTATTTATTCATTTTTGAGCTACTAATTATTCTTGACAGTATTCGAATAATCTGAGTTAATTCTTCAATGATAATTTGTTCTGGTTGCGGGTAGGATTCTGATAACTCACAAAGTTTTAGCCAATATGTTACTTCGTCGGCTTCTTTAGCAGCAATTTTTATCTTGTGAATAAAGTCTGCTTTACTTTCTGAATTCTGAGCTTCCCAAACATTTGCTCCAATAGATGTTCCTGCTCTTAACAACTGTTTAGCGATAACAAACTTTCTATTGGTTTCTAATATCTCACTGAATTTGATGATTTGAATTGAAAATAAAAGTGTTTTACTTACAATTAGATTCTCTTTGTCGTTTCGCATAAAGTGTAGTTTTTGATTTAAAGCATTTTTACACTAAAATAAAAATTCTCCTTTAAATTCTTAACTAAACACTTCTAAAACTTTCATTTTCAAATTTTCAAATCATCAAACTTTCAAATTATTTGTAACTTCTCTGAGCAATCTTAATATTCTCATAAACCAATTCCTCTTTGTGTAATTCGAATTGAGAGTCGCCTTTGTATTCCCACGCAGCTACATAAGCGTAGTTTTCGTCGTCACGAAGAGCTTCTCCTTCTTCTGTTTGGTATTCCTCACGGAAGTGACCACCACAAGATTCATTACGGTTCAAGGCATCAATACACATCAATTCTCCAAGTTCAATAAAGTCGGCTACACGAGTCGCTTTTTCTAATTCAGGGTTAAATTCATCTGCATCGCCCGGAATACGAACATCCGACCAGAATTGTTTTTTGATTTCTTGGATTTCAGCAATCGCTTCTTTCAATCCTTTTTCGTTACGAGCCATTCCACATTTATCCCACATGATTAATCCTAATTTTTTGTGGAAATAATCAACAGATTTTGTTCCTTTGATAGACATCAATTTGTTGATAGTATCTTGAACCGCTTTTTCAGCAGCAACAAATTCAGGAGCATCTGTTGGAATCGCTTTTGTACGAATATCACCAGATAAGTAAGCACCGATTGTGTAAGGAATTACGAAATAACCATCCGCCAAACCTTGCATCAAAGCAGAAGCACCCAAACGGTTAGCACCGTGGTCAGAGAAGTTTGCTTCGCCCATTGCATAAAGTCCTGGAACAGTAGTCATTAAGTTATAATCAACCCAAAGTCCACCCATTGTATAGTGAACCGCAGGATAAATACGCATTGGTAATTCGTAAGGGTCTTCACCAGTAATTTGTTTGTACATATCAAACAAGTTACCGTACTTCTCTTTTACTACTTCTTTACCCATTACTTGCAACTCTTCAGTTGTAGCATTGTGCATACCTTTTTTAGTAGCTTCTCCACGTCCATAACGTAAGATAGCCGCAGCGAAGTCAAGGTAAACAGCTTTTTTAGAAGCACCTACTCCATAACCTTCATCGCAACGCTCTTTCGCTGCACGAGAAGCGATATCACGAGGAACCAAGTTACCGAAAGCAGGGTAACGACGTTCTAAGTAATAATCACGTTCGTCTTCAGGAATTTGAGCGGCAGGACGAGTGTCATTTTTCTTTTTAGGAACCCAAATACGACCATCGTTACGTAACGATTCCGACATCAAAGTAAGTTTTGATTGGTGGTCGCCAGAAACTGGAATACAAGTTGGGTGAATTTGTGTATAGCAAGGGTTACCAAAAAAAGCTCCTTTTTTGTGTGCTTTCCAAGCAGCCGTTACGTTAGAGCCCATTGCATTGGTTGATAAGTAAAATACGTTTCCGTATCCACCAGTACCTAATAATACAGCGTGACCAAAGTGACGTTCTAATTTACCAGAAATCAAATCACGAGCGATGATACCACGAGCTTTGCCGTCAACCATTACTACGTCCATCATTTCGTGGCGAGTAAATAATTCTACATTACCTAAACCAACTTGGCGTTGTAAAGCTGAGTAAGCACCTAATAATAATTGTTGACCAGTTTGTCCTGCTGCATAAAAAGTACGTTGTACTTGTGTACCACCGAAAGAACGGTTAGATAACAAACCACCGTACTCACGAGCGAAAGGAACCCCTTGAGCCACACATTGGTCGATGATATTACCAGAAACTTCAGCTAAACGGTGAACGTTTGCTTCACGTGCACGGTAGTCACCACCTTTAATTGTATCATAAAAAAGACGGTAAACAGAGTCACCATCATTTTGGTAATTTTTAGCAGCGTTAACACCACCTTGTGCAGCAATAGAGTGCGCACGACGAGGAGAATCTTGGAAACAGAAAGCCTTAACTTTATATCCCATTTCTGCTAAAGATGCTGCTGCAGAAGCTCCAGCTAAGCCAGTTCCTACAACAATGATTTCAATATTTCGCTTGTTTGCGGGGTTTACCAAGGGTACAGTAGAACGGAACTTTGTCCATTTCTCTTGTAATGACCCACCTGGTATTTTAGCATCTAATTTAGTTGACATAATTTTTTATTAAGAATTATGAATTGTTAATAATAAGATGGAATGATTAAAAGACATGATATTTACGAAGTTTAACTTGATAAAATCATATTCGTTTCTTCATTATGCAATCCATCCGAAATGCATTGCAATTGGCATTGCTGCGAAAACAATAGGAACAATGATTGAAAATCCAGTTCCTAAAGATTTAATGAATGGAGTATATTTCGGGTGATTCCATCCCATTGTTTGGAAAGCACTTTGGAAACCATGTAATAAATGGTATCCTAAAGAAATACAACCGAAAACATACACAACTACAACAATTGGATTTTGGAAAACTTCTATCATTTCAGCATATAAAGTTTTTTCTCCACTTGTAATTACATCCGTAAAACGGCTAACTACCCAAAAATGACGAAGGTGAATAATTAGGAAAATCAAAAGTAAAGATCCTAATAAACCCATCGAACGTGAGTACCAAGTAGAATTGGCTTCTCCTTTTACAACGGCATACTTTACAGGACGCTTCTCTGAATTTGACTTCCAAAGCATTAATCCATCCACAATGTGAATAAGAAAGCCTAGCATTAAGATTACTTCAGCAGCTCTGATTAGCCAGTTGTGAGCCATAAATTCCGCAGCTTCATTGAAAGTTTCACCACCGTCGTTTAGAAAAATACAAGCATTGATTCCACAGTGTACCACAAGAAAGCCGATTAACGATAATCCCGTGATGGCCATCAGTAGTTTTCTACCCAGTGAACTCGTTAGTGTTTTTGTTACCCAAGACATCTTTTAATTGTTTTAGTTATCAGTAAAATGGTTAATAGTTTTAGGTTAATAGATAATGATGATGGGTGAATTCACTTTTTCAAAGATGAAATATCACTAATAATCAATATCCAGTAATTTAAAACTAAATATCCTCCCCAAAACTACGACCCAAACGATTGTCTATCAAATTATCTATCACTTTTTAGCAATTATTTATAATGTTTTTACGTTTTTTTACAATAAAATAAGACTTAGACCTTGTTTTTATTGTTAAAGATTAATTTTGAAGAGCCTTCCTGCTGGCTCTTGTGATTTAACTTAATGTTCGATTTTTTGTTTCGTTAGTTAGCAAAAAAAATAATACATAACTTGTGGGCAAATCATCCGAATTTTACATTCTAAATTTTTATGAGATTTAAACAATTTTACCTTTTCGTTATAGGCCTCTTTTTGGTTTTTTCCACTACTGAGTCTTTCGCCACACACATGAGAGGAGGGGAAATTTCTGTCAAAAGAATTTCATCATCTTCTTTTACTTACGAATTTACGCTAACTATTTATTGCGATTTAAATACTGGATTTAGAGCTTGGCAAGACCAAAGAGATGCCTCTTTTTGTTTTGGAGATGGCATCGGAAGTATCAGGGCGCCCCGTATCAACGGTGGAGGAAATGGGGAAGACATTGGTAACGGAATTGGGAAAGGTATTTACAAAGCAATTTATACTTATTCGGGAGCAGCAGATTATAAAGTAACTGTGGCAATTTCAAATAGGAATCAAGGGGTTAGAAATATCGGCGGAGCTTCGGATGCAGTAGCTTTTTATGTAGAAACAATTTTTAAAGTAAATCCGGGTTTAGGACTGAACTCAACACCAATTTTATTAAACCCTGCGGTTGATTTAACAGCTGTGGTTGGACAAAAATTTATTCATAATCCGAATGCAATTGATGTAGATGGCGATAGTTTGGCATATCGTCTTACTTTCTGTAGAAGAGGTGACCAAGATAATTGTACTGATAGAAAAGGTGACGCTGTTCCAGGTTTTCGTCAGCCAAATGAAGTGGCAACTACACCAAGTAATTTTTCTATCAATGCCCTCACAGGTGATTTAATTTGGGATGTTCCTCAAGAAATAGGTTTGTACAACTGTGCTTTTTATGTAGAAGAATGGCGAAATGGTGTATTGATTTCGATTACTGAAAGAGATATGCAAATTGAAGTAAAAGATGCCGACAACAAACCTCCAGTTATCAAAATACCAGATGATATTTGTGTGGAAGCTGGAACACTGATTAACCAAACGATTACGGCTACTGATACACCTTCTAATTCTGGAAGAGTAGATAATTTGACGATACTTTCAACTGGAGCTGTTTATAGATTACCAGATGGCACTACATTTATTGGGGCGCCGTATGCAACATTTACTTCAACGGCTAATCAAGCATCGCCTGCTTCTGGCAGATTTGTTTGGCAAACTGGCTGTAACCATATCCGAGAAGAACCTTATGATATTTTGTTTAAAGTACAAGATTTACCAAAGAGTGCGCTTATTCCGAGTTTGGTAGATAGTAAAATTTGGAAGATCAGAATCGTTGCTCCTAGAGTTAAAAATCTGAAAGCAACTGGCGATGCAGGAAACAAGGCGATAACTTTAACTTGGGATAGTTATACTTGTCAGAATGCTGGTTCTGAAATTGTGATTTATCGTAAAGAAGGTTGTACAGCCTATACTCCTGATAAATGTGCCACTGGTTTACCAGCAAGCTTGGGTTATGTAGAAGTAGCAAGAGTGCCTGTTTCAGCTACAAGTTATGTGGATAAAAACCTGAAACGTAATACAGATTACAGTTACAGAACGGTAGTCGTTTTCACTAATGGTATCAATAAAGCTGAAAGTATTGTTTCTGACCAAGCTTGTGCTAATTTACCAATTCAAATGTCGGTAATGACAAACGTTTCGGTTGATAAAACGGATGCAACCAATGGTGAAATTACGGTGAAATGGACTCGCCCTTTGGGACTTGATAAAAATGCGTTCAAAGGACCATATCAATATCGTTTGTTCAGAGCAACAGGATTGAACGGAACAAACTTTACTCAAGTTTCGCCAAACATTGATACAGATTTATCAGGGAAAGCAGATACTATTTTTGTTGACAAAGGCTTGAATACTACAGCAAATGCCTATAATTATCGCATTGCATTTTATTATACCAATAACACAGGTTTAACTTTATTAGATAGTACCGATAAAGCAAGTAGTGTTCGTTTATCAGCAACACCTGACAAAAAAATAGTACGTTTATCTTGGCAAGCACTTGTACCTTGGAAGAATGAAAACCAAGTACATCGTGTTTATCGTGAAACTCGTTCAGGTTCAGGAGTATTCAATCGTATAGCGGATGTGCCAGTAACTTCGGCAAGTACGTTTGCTTTTACTGATACTGGTGCTGATACTTATGCTGCTGATGGTGTAGCTTTAGCTAAAATGTCGCAAGATTCTACTTACTGTTACAAAGTAGAAACAGTTGGTACTTATGGTGATGCTAGAATCAAACCAGATTTATATTATAATTTCTCGCAAATTATTTGTGCAACACCATTGAGTGATATTGTTCCTTGTCCGCCGCAATTGACGATTGATATACTTGATTGTGATAAGTACACAAAAGATAATGCAAATTGTGATTTAACATCTTTCGAAAATAAACTTACTTGGACGAATCCTGATAAATCTGCATCAGGAAGTGATTGTACGAAGGATATTGTAAAATATACCATTTACTATGCCGAACGTTCGGATGCTACCTTTACGAAAGTGGGAGAAGTAACGAGTCCGACGCCACCTTTGCAGACTTTCACACACATAAAAAATGATTCTTATTTAGGTTGTTATTATGTAACTGCTACGGATAAATACGGAACTGAAAGTGCGCCAAGTAATACAGTTTGTAAGGATAACTGTCCAAATTTTGAGTTACCAAATGTATTTACTCCAAATGGTGATGGCAAGAATGATATTTTCCAAGCAATAAGATGTCCAAGATTTGTACAGAATTTAACGTTTAGTGTGTATAATCGTGCAGGACAAAAAGTATATGATTATACTGGACCAAAATTATCTTGGAATGGCACAGATACAAATGGAAAAGAGTTGCCAGTAGGTACTTATTTCTATAATGCTGAAGTGAAATTCTTGATGTTAGATCCTAGCTATCCAACAGTTAAATTAAAAGGCTGGATAGAATTATTGAGATAAGTTATTCGAAATATTAATAGGAAAAAGGCTTGAAGCAATTACGCTTCAAGCCTTTTTTGTTAACAAAATGAAGGGAATAAGACGCTATTTTTCTTCACATCAAATTATCAGGGAGGGTAAACTGTAAAAAACAAATACGGCTTAAAACAATAGATGTCTCAAGCCGTATTTTATCTTAATTTAGAAACTCAAAGCTGATAACTCGCAGCTTAAAGCTTGCTTACTTTCTCTTTAAACTAGTCAAGAATTCTACTAAATCAACTGCTTCTTCTTTACTCATTCCATCCATCAATCCTGTTGGCATCATTGAATTATTCATCATTTTCATGGACTTTACAGCACTTGTTTTGATGTTTTGAACAATTCCGCCAGGCATTTTTAAACTAATATCTGTTTCAGTTTTTGAAGCAATGATGCCACTCATCGTAGAGCCATCTTTCATTTTTAAATCCCAACCTTCATAACCAAAACCAATGCCTGCATCTGGAAACATAATGGCTAAATATTGACCATCTTTACCTAATTTAGAACCAATTTCTGAAAGCTTTGGCCCAAAATCCATGCCTTCACCATTTACTTGATGACATACCGAACAATTCGCTGCAAAAACAGCCGCACCTTTTTTTACATCACCTTTCAAGGTAACTAATTCAGCTAAAGGAGGAAGTTTTTTATTGGTGCTGGTTGAATTACCTAAATATTTTGAAGCTTCAATACGGACATTTCTACGCCAAGCTTTACTTACTCCTTCCACGGCAAATGGAATAAAATCTTTTTGAATTTTATTTTCTTTCAAATAAGCTAAAATCAAATTTTGCCCAGTATCGCTATCGCCCATTGCACGAGTAGCCTCACGACGAATCGTAGCTGAACGAGTTTTGTCTGACATTACCGTTTTGATAATATCTATCGAAGCCTGACCACCATTTGATTTAATGCCATTTAATAACTGAATTGCTAAGGTTTCTTTTTTAGGATCGTTAATTGTTTGTTTTACAATCATCAAACCTTCTGGCGATTTAATCAAAGCTTCAGCAGCTTGGCGGGGCATTTCTCCTTTACTTACCATGCCCATTAAGCGTGGGTTTTCTTCTGGCAATAAGTACTTTGTTTGTAATTCTAAATACTCTTTTCCATTTAAACTAGCCAATAATCTACTTAATGATTGTTTTGCTAATGGAGAAGTTCTTACGAAATCTACATCCAAATGGTTTAAAGCAAGCTTGTTAATCTCATTTTGTTCAGGAGAATTTCCTTTTAATAATGATAATAAAGTTTCAGATTTTTCTTTGCCTTTAATAAAATCAAATGCTCTGAAATAACGTAAACGCTCTTTTAAACTGATATGAGAATCAGTTGCCAAACTTGCAAGAAATCTTACACTTTCATTCGTTCTTGCACGCCAAACGATGTCTCTATTGGCAGGAGTTGATGTTGGGTCTGATACTTTTTTAAGATATGCTGAGAAGCAAGCATCCCAATTGTCAGAAGCACCAATACCTAATGCTTCAAGATACCAACGGTCTTTTCCATCATACTTTGTGGCTATGTCAGCCCAAATACTGGCAACTTCCGTAGAAGTATTTCCGTGTAAAGCAATGGCACATTCTCTTAGAATTTGCGGATCATTACTTTTTGCTAATTGTTTTACGTAATCTAATACATTTAATTTCAACTGACGAGCGGCTCTTAAACCTGCAATTTTAATATCTGGATTAGCATCAGCAAGAGCAATTTCTACATATTTTTTGCCATCAACAAGTTTACACAAAGCCCAAAAAGCACGTGCTTTCATGCGTTGATTTCCTGAATTCCAAAGTTTTAATAATTCAGGTTCAGCACTTTTTCCAAATTTAGTAAGAGCTTCCCAGCCTAAATAACGACTAGCAATATTTGGACTTTGTAAAGCAAAAACGGCTCCTTGTACTTTTGAAAAATCAAGGACAGGAGCGTAATAAGGCGTATTTTTAGGAGCAATTCTGTAGATTCTGCCTCTGGTTTGGTCGCCAGCTTGGTGCCCACCAACGCCTGGGTCGTACCAGTCTGCAACGATTAACGAACCATCTGGCGCAACACAAACATCAGCAGGGCGGAACCATTGGTCTTTTTCTTGCTTCATGATGTTCACAATTTCGGCAGTATAACCAGCACCAGATTTTTGAACTGGATAAGAACGTACCACATTATGCCCCGGTTCGCAGTGAATCATTTGTCCTTGAAATGCACTTGGTAACAAATTTCCTTCATAGATAATCATCCCCGTTGGTGAGCCAGAACCTGTTTGTAAAAGGTTTGGCACAGTTCCAGGGTCATTCAAATGCCAGTGACGTCTAGGAATTTCTTCTTCAATATTGGTACGATTACTTGGCCAAGAAGCATGCGTAATGGCATCTTTGTAACCATAATCGCCATAATCCATTACATAATTGATTCTCACACCTTTGTTGCCATCATCATCATTGTCAGATTGCCACATCGTGCCATAAGAATCAACCGCTACTTCATAATTATTTCTAAAGTTTTGTCCTAAGCATTCTACTTCCGAACCATCCAAATTACAGCGGAATACCATTCCTTCTTGGTAGTTTTTCGGTGAGATTTCTTTACCAAATTGGTCTTTTACCACATTGCCAGCAGCATCTTTTAACTGACGACCCTCATTCCCGAAATTGAAGTAAAGTTTACCATCTGGTCCGAATACAAAAGTGTGCATTCCGTGGTCATGCTGTTCACCACCAATGCCTTGGAAGAGTATTTCTTTTTTATCAGCTTTATCGTCGCCATCGGTATCCGTCAATTTCCAAACATAAGGACTTTGAGAAACCAAGACCACATTTCCTAAAACAGCAATACCCAAAGGTGCATTTAAAGAGGCATCTTGATAGAAAACTTTGCTCTCATCAGCTTTGCCATCTCCATCTTTATCTTCTAAAATAACAATTCTATCACCTTCTTTTCTTGTCGGATTTAAAGTGATATTTGGGCGATAATTGTAGGCTTCTAACACCCAAACTCGTCCACGAGCATCTACATCAATATCTGTAGGGTTAATTAACATTGGCTCAGTAGCAAAGGTTTTTACTTCTAAGCCGTCTGCCATTTTTACTCCTTCTAATGAATTATCAGGTAATCTTTTTTGGGTTTCTGACAATACAGAATCAACATAATGATTAATGAAACGGCTGGAAGGGGAATTTTGATAAGCAGTTGTAAATAAAGCACCACCGATGAGGATTGCTGGAATTCCTAAACGGAGTTTTTTAGATAGTTTATTTGACATGGAAAAATATGGTTTATGAAAAGGAAAATTGCCCAAATGCTTCATTATAAAGCATAATATTAGTATTTGTAATGATATAATAATTTCAAAAGTATAAAAAAAATAATACGAAATTGCACTCGCTTATACGGAATGAATAGCCTTAAAAACTAATAAATTTCAAAAGAGGTCTAATCTGTTCTATTTGAGGGTTTTTTCTTGAAATATTTTTTTAAAAGGACGTTATTTGAAGCGAATTTGTGGGCGAAATTCATTAAAGTAATGACATCTTCCCCAAAGTGGAAAATATCAATTGTTAAAATTCGTTAAATCTTATCTTGATAGCATGTTTTAAGCAGTTTTAATGACGAAATTTGACTTTGCTTAATTATATGATTAACAAATACAAGTATTGATTTTCAAACTCCCAAAAATTACTTAACTTTGCGAACTTATGCAGAGAACTCACAAATTTTTATTATTCATACTGTTTGCTTTGACCCTCAGTGCGTGTAGCAATTTCGAAAAAATCAGAAAAATGACTGATGAAAAGAAAAAGTACGACGCTGCGATTCGTTTCTTCAAGAAAGGTCATTACGACAAAGCAAGCATACTCTTTGAGGAATTGTTACCAATTTTAACGGGAACAGATCAACAGGAAATCGCTACTTTTTATCAAGCATATTGCGATTATCACACTGGCAATTACGAAATGGCTAATTTTCATTTCAAACGTTTTGCTGAAACTTTCGCCAGAAGTGAGCATTATGAAGAAGCCGTTTATATGTCGGCTTATGCTTTGTATAAAAATTCTCCGCAGTTCAATCTTGACCAAAGTGGAACAATAACAGCCATTAACGAGCTACAAAACTTTATTAATAATTACCCAGATAGTAAGTTTAGAGACGAAACTTCTGACTTAATTAAGGAATTAAGAAAGAAATTAGAGCAAAAAGCTTATGAAAAAGTAAAGCTTTATTATAAAACAAGTGAATTTAATATTGCTTCTTTGAAATCAGCAGTTATTGAAATTAACAACTTTCAAAAGGATTATCCAGATTCAGATTATAATGAAGAATTGGCATTTTTGAAAGTTCAATCACAATATGATTTGGCTCAAAGTACTATTGAAAGTAAACAAAAAGAGCGTTTTGATGATGCCATTAAGTTTTACCAAGATTTAGTGGATAAGTATCCCAAAAGTGATTTCTTGAAAAAAGCTGAAAAATTATATGACATCAGTTTTAAAGAAAGTGACAGAATTGCAAAACTTGAAGCCGAATACAAAGCCGCTAAAGAGAAATCTAATACTTCAAAAGTGGGTGCGGGCGACAAACAGAAGTAATCAGTATTTTATTGAAAACATTTAACAAGAAACAGTAGAACAACCAAAGATATGGCAACGAATCCATCAATCATTACCAGAGACGTAGATAAACTCGCTATCAAAGCAGGAGGAAATACGTATGAAGCCGTAGCAATCATCTCGAAACGTGCAAGACAAATCGCCTTGAAGTCTAAAGAGGAATTGAATAATAAATTGTCAGAATTTGCTTCTTCAGTAGATAACTTAGAAGAAATTTTTGAAAACCGTGAGCAAATTGAAATCTCTAAATTCTATGAGCGTTTGCCAAAACCAACGTCTTTAGCAATTGACGAATTCATGGAAGATAAATTCACTTTTACTTTGCCAAAAAATGAAGGTTCAGAAGAATAGATGTTTTCTTTAATTATTTAATCAAAAAGGTCAGATGTTTTACATTTGACCTTTTTGATTTTGATTAAGTTTGTGCAACAAAACCAATGTTGAACGATAAAAGAGGCTAAAAAACAAATTATGCTTAAAAGTAAGAAAATAATATTAGGTGTTTCAGGCAGTATTGCTGCTTACAAAATTGCTATCCTCACTAGACTTCTGGTGAAAGAGGGGGCAGAAGTAAAAATTGTAATGACCGAAGCCGCCAAAGAATTTATTACGCCTCTTACTTTATCAACACTTTCAAGAAATCCAGTACTCTCAGCTTTTGTAAAAGATGAAACTGGACAATGGAATAATCATGTAGATTTAGGACTTTGGGCTGATATTATACTCATAGCACCTGCTACAGCACATACTTTGGCAAAATGTGCGAATGGCATTTGTGATGATTTACTCACAGCGGTATATCTTTCTGCCAAATGTGAAGTAATGTTTGCCCCAGCAATGGATTTGGATATGTACCTCCATCCAAGTACAATTTCGAATCTTGAAAAGCTAAAATCTTATGGAAATCATATCATCAAATCTGGTTATGGCGAGCTGGCAAGCGGTTTAGTAGGAGAGGGGAGAATGGCTGAACCAGAAGAACTTCTAGCAATTTTAGAAAAATACTTCTCGGCAAATCCAGTTTTAAAAGATAAAAAAGTATTAATTACCGCTGGACCAACTCAAGAAGCGATTGATCCAGTACGTTTTATCAGTAATCATTCTACAGGAAAAATGGGCTATGCCATTGCCGATAAACTAGCAAAAGCTGGCGCCAAAGTAACGTTAGTTAGTGGACAAGTAGCCTTGAAAAAACCAGACCCAAGTATCAATTTAGTAAAAGTACATTCAGCCAAAGAAATGTACCAAGCTTCTCAGGCTAATTTTCAGGAATCAGACATTATCATTTTAGCGGCTGCTGTGGCAGACTATACACCTGCGGTGGTAGCTGAAAAGAAAATAAAAAAGAAAGAAGATACGTTTAGTATAGAACTCATTAAAACTACTGATATTGCTAAAACATTGGGTCAACAAAAGCGAGAAAATCAATTAATGGTTGGTTTTGCTTTGGAAACCGATAATGAAGTAGCCAATGCAAAAGCTAAAATCCAATCTAAAAATCTAGACATGATTGTGCTGAATTCTTTACAAGATTCAGGAGCAGGTTTTGGACATGATACGAATAAGATAAGTATTATTAGAAAAGATGATATAATTATAGCATTTGATTTGAAATCAAAACAAGACGTTGCTCAAGATATAGTTAATGCCATTATTGAAGCCATTTCGAAAAATAACATTGATGAAAAATAACAATAGAAATAGACCTTTTCTGAAATATATTCTTTTCATACTTTTGGCTGTGATGAGTACTTTGCTTGTTAGTAAAAATGCTAATGCGCAAGAGATCAATTGCAGAGTAAGTATTTCTACAGACCAAATTCAAGTAAATGAACAACGTGGAGCGACTCAGATTTATACTGAATTGCAAAATGTAATGCAGGAATTTTTGAACAATCGCCGTTGGACGAACGATAATTTTGCTCCAGAAGAAAAAATAAATTGTTCTTTAGCGGTAATTCTTACTAAAGCAACAGCCACTGGAGAGTACGAAGCCAATGCCCGTTTTCAGGTTACTCGTCCTGTTTATGGAACGGCTTATGAAACTGTACTTTTAAATTATATTGATAGAAATTTCGTCTTTAAGTACATTGCAGGTACGCCGCTTACTTATAACGATAACAATTACAATGATAACCTCACCCAAATGTTAGCTTTCTACGCTTACATCGCTTTAGCATTTGATTATGACTCATTTGAAAAAATGGGCGGATTAAATCACGCTCAAAAAGCCTTGAACGTTGTAAACTTAGCACAAAATGCTGGCGGAGGTTGGTCTTCTTCCAATGATATTCGTAATCGATATTGGGTAGCAGAAAACTTGTTAAATCAGCAATTGCAAACTCTTCGTGAAGGTTTTTATACCTATCATCGCTTGGCGATGGATAATTATGCCAACGACCCAGCTAACAGCAGAAAACAAATAATTGAATACTTAAATACGATTAAACAAGTAAGTCAGAATCGTCCTGGACAAATTTGGTACCGCCTTTTCTTTGAAGCAAAATCAACAGAATTGTTGAATATTTTTAGTGATGCGCCATTGGACGAAAGAAAGAAAATCGTACCATTACTCACTTCATTAGATCCAACCAATTCTGAAGCATATCGAAAATTAAGTAAATAAAAGAGGAAAAAATTAGTGCAGTTTTTCGCCACAATGCGGGCAGAATTTCATGTTTTTGTCTTCGTTTTTATAGATTTTAATGTGTTCATTAAAACCTGAAACAAAAATACCCGTTGGCAAAGCAAACATCGCTACTCCAGCTACAGCCACAAAACCTCCTAATAATTTTCCGAGTGGAGTAATTGGGTAAGTATCGCCATAACCTACAGAAGTAATTGTAGTAACACCCCACCAAAGTGTAGCTGGAATGCTAGAAAATACTTTAGGTTGAGCCGAATTTTCAATATAATACATGGTAGAAGAAGATATTAAAAGTGTGAATAAAAAGAAGACAAAACTTAGAATTAGTTCTTCTCTTTTTTCTCTAAATACACTTTCAATTACTTTTAACGCATGAACGTATCTTGAAAATTTGAATAGCCTGAAAATTCTGAAAAGTCGTAGAATTCTAATTAAACCAGTATCAGAAGTGAAATTAGAAAGATAGAAAGGCATAATTGCCAGTAAGTCAACCAAAGCACCAGCCGAAAAAATATAACGTAGTCTTCCCCAAACAGGATGTTGATATTTCTCGTTTTCTACACAGACCCAAAGCCGAACGAAGTATTCTATCGTAAAAAAAACAACTGAGAAGTATTCGAAATCACTGAAGAAAACATCAAAATCATGTCTTAAACTTTTTACAGAATGTAAAATAATGGCAAAAGTATTCAGAGAAATCGTTGTTAATAAAATAGCATTGAATATAATAGAGGCAATACTTTTTTTGCCCCGAGTCACCTCAAGTATTTTATAGATTTCTCTTCTTGACCAATTGCTATCCATTAGGGAAAAGGATTTTTTATGACATCATTAGGGTTATAAGTAATCAATACAATTTAAGCAACGTTATCATTTATCGTAAACAACTGATAAGTAATAATTTGAAATGCTAATCACCAATCACTATTTACTAATTACTAACTTACTTCTTCTACTTGTAATTGCTTTTCGTAAAGTTCTTTGTAAGCATTATTGGCATTCATCAGTTCTTCATGCGAGCCTTGTTCAATGATATTTCCATCATCAAGCATGATAATTTTGTCGGCTAATTTTGCAGAAGATACTCTGTGCGAGATGATTACAGAAGTTCTTCCTTTCATGATTTCTTGGAGATTATTCAAAATCTGGTTTTCAGTTTTGGTATCTACAGCCGAAAGGCAATCGTCTAAAATCAGGATTTTAGGTTCACGAGCAATAGCACGGGCAATAGATAAACGCTGTTTTTGTCCGCCAGAAAGCGTTACACCTCTTTCTCCTAAAACAGTATCAAAACCTTCTGGAAAATCAATTACATTATTGTATAAATCAGCGTCTTTTGCCGCTTTAATGATTTCCTCTTCACTCATTTCATTACTTCCAAAACGCACATTATTACGAATAGAATCAGAAAATAAGAACACATCTTGAGGAACATAACCAATCTGTGAACGGTATTTATTTACGTTCAAGCTTTTGATGGGCAAACCATCTATTTTGATTTCTCCTTCGTTGGCATCGTACATTCTGCAAAGTAAATTGGCAACCGTACTTTTCCCAGAACCAGTTGTACCAAGAATCGCAATAGATTCACCAGCGTTGATTGACATCGAGAAGTTTTTTAAAGCTACAATGCCAGAATCTGGATATGTGAAAGTAACATTTTTTACTTCAATAGCTCCTTCAACCTCATGATTGATATTTTCTTGAGAAGTAATATCGGTTTTTATTTCCAAAAACTCGTTAATTCTTTGCTGTGAAGCCGCCGCTCTTTGAATTTGTGAGGTTGTCCAACCCAAAGCAATCATTGGCCAAGTAAGCATGTAAACATACAAAATAAATTCTGTGATACTTCCAGCGGTAAGTCGTCCAGCCATTACTTCCATGCCACCAACATACACTACAATTACAGAACTTAAACCTGCCAAAACTGAAACTAAAGGAGTAAACAGCGAATCTACTTTTACTAAATCTAAAGATTTTTCACGGTAAACATTGGCTTGTTTGGTAAATGCGATTGTTGAGGGTTCTTCTTGAACAAAGGCTTTGAGTACTCTAATACCAGAAAATGCTTCTTGAGTAAAAGTAGAAATTTTAGATAAATTTGCTTGAATCTGTTCAGATTTTCGCATAATAATCGTGTTGACAAAATAGATACTTCCCGACAAAAATGGAACAGGTAATAATACATACCAAGTAAGCTTTTGATTGACCGAAAGCATATACCAAACCACAAGAATGAAAACAGAAATTAAGTTAAGTCCATACATCAAGCTTGGACCAACGTACATTCTTACTTTATTTACATCCTCTGAGATTCTTGCCATCAAATCGCCAGTGTTGTTTTTACGGTAAAAACTCAAAGGAAGTGTTTGATAATGTTGATAAATTTCGTTTTTCAAATCAAACTCAATATGTCTGGACATTACGATAAGTGTTTGACGAACGAGAAAAAGGAAAAAACCTTTCAATAATGCCAATACCAAAATCAACGAACCATACAACAGAATTGAAAATGCGAAGAATTCATAAACCATTTTTTGTGAAACAAAACCATCGTAAAGAAAATATAAGTCGATAGTTTCTTTCACCAAATCAAGCGCATAACGCACAATCTGAGCGGGAACTACGCCAAAAAGATTGGAAATGAAAGTGAAAAGTGTACCTAAAATAAGGTACCATTTATATTTTAGAAAGTATTGATTAAGATGCTTTAGGGATTTCATATTTCGATAACCAATGGAAGAAAGTAAAGGTTTCATCCATTACACACATTTATATTTAGTAAAATTATGATTAAAATTGAAAATTTTGTGCTTGAATCGTGCTTTTTTCTTTAAAAAATACTAATTTTGCACCCTCTTTCAGCAAAGTAATTTACTTTGTTGGAGCTTCACTACCAAAACGTTCTTTCTAAATTACCCAATGGTAAACAGACGACTTCTCCGAACAAAGGCATTTCAAAGCCTTTATGCCTTCCGCCAAGCGGAACGTGCTGATTATCAGTTAGCATTCGACCAAATTGCTGATTCTTTTCTCCCAAATCTTGACTTAATGATTCCTAAAGAGCAACAAATGTTAAAGCTTGATGCTTTGCGTAAGTTGGCTGAACAGCGTTTTGAGGAATTATTCAATTTGAAATCTACCAATGATGATATTCCTGCGGAAGCTAAAAATGTAGCTAGATACGCACTTGAGTCATACAAAAGTTATGTGAAAAAAGATAAGGCTACAATTACTGATAACATGGTAGCCGAGGTAGAAAGCGTTTATGATGCTTATCTAAAAATGCTTCAATTACTGTTGGAAATTACTGAAATTGCTGTTTGGGATGAACAACGTCGTTTGGTAGAAACCGATCATCGTACTTCAAGATTGGCTAGAAACCAAGTATTGATTGCCTTGAAGAATTTACCGATGTTTACAACTGGAATTATCAGAAGTAATGCAAAATGGACAGAAGATGACCAAAACATGTTGCGTAAACTTTTCTTAGAAGCAATCTTGCCTGATACAACTTTCCAGTCGTACCTTCGTACAACCAAACATACTTTTGAGGAAGATTTAGCGTTGGTTCAGTATCTTGTAAAAACATTTGTACTGAAACATCACATTATTGCTGATTATTTCGAGGAAAAAGACCTAAATTGGAACGAAAATAAAGATGTACTCAAAAGCCTTTGTGTAAAGACTTTCAAGATTGAAAAAGTAGAAGAGTTGGTGTTACAACCTTTGGCCTTAAATTGGGACGATGATAAACACTTTTTTGTAGATCTTTTTAATAATGTTTTGGATAACGATGAGTCTTACGAAAAACTCATCACCGACCAAACTAAAAACTGGGAAGGCGACCGTCTGGCAATGACAGATATGTTGATTCTTAAATTAGGTTTGGCAGAAATGATTCATTTTACCAGCATTCCTGTAAAAGTATCAATCAACGAATATATCGAATTGGCTAAAAACTATTCAACACCGAAGTCTGGTCAATTTATTAACGGTTTGTTGGATGTACTTTCTCAGAAATTACAGAAAGAAGGAATCATTAGAAAATCTGGACGAGGCTTAATTGATAATAAATAAGCGTTTATTTATGCGTGCCTTGTACTTATTCTATAAATTTGATTTTTAACCGATAACTTACAATACCATGAGTAAATCATCAAAAACATTTTGGGCATTCATGACAGGCGCTGCTGTTGGTGCTGCTTTAGGAATTTTATATGCACCCGATAAAGGTGAAAATACCCGTAACAAACTGTTTTATCAACTTCAAAAGTATCGTGACCAATTGCAAGGTTTAATTTCAGATTTGATTGATGGTAAAGAAATACCTGAAACAATGGCAAAATCTGAAGGCAAAAAAGTAGTAAACGAAGCACGTGAAAAAGCAGAACGTTTGTTGGAAGATGTGGAAAGCATGATGAGCCAGATTAAAGCTAAAGTCTAATTTTGAATTCTATTCGAATATTCATCACATGAAAAAAGTAATCATCTTTGCATTAGGAATCAGTGTTTTTTTTGCTTGCCAAAATAAACAAAAAAGTGATAGTCAATCAGTAGCAGAATCTGCAGCTGCATTTCAACCAACAAGTGATAAATTTCCTGTTATGCAGGCAGACTCACAGTCGGTAGATTTAGGGGTAATTACAGAAGGCGATACCATCGTTCACATTTATAAATTTAGAAATACGGGCAATATGCCTTTGGTTTTAAGTAATGTGAATGCTTCTTGTGGTTGTACTACGCCATCGTATTCTACTACGCCAGTTGAGCCGGGTGAGCAAGGTTTTATCAAAGTAAAATTTGATAGTAAAGGCAAAGAAGGTAAACTAAGCAAAACAGTAACTGCTCTTGCGAATACTAATCCGGTTGAAAATACCTTTTCTTTTAAAATTGAAGTATTGAAGAAGAAGTAGAAAAACCAAAAAATATTTAATCAAAAAAAATAGATATGTTCAACAGTATTTTATTACAAGGAGCGTTTGGTGGAGGTGGTGCATCTTCTCTTTTATTAATTGGTGGAATGTTCGTAGTCATGTATTTTTTCATGATTCGTCCACAACAGAAAAAGCAAAAAGATCAACAAGCTTATGTTGATGCTTTAAAAACTGGCGATAAAGTAGTAACAATTGGCGGTTTGCATGGAACTGTTACTTCTGTAAGAGAAAAAACAGTTGTATTAGAAGTAGATTCAAGCAAAGGAGTAAGAATGGTGTTTTTGAAAACAGCTATTTCTAAAGACTCTTCTGCACAAATTGGCGAATAAAGTTTGTCATTCCCCTAATTAACGATGAGTATTTTATAAGAAAAGTACTCATCGTTAATTTGTAAATTTCTTCAGATGAAACCCGCTCCTACAAAAACTGATTACAAAGCTGTAATAGTGAGCCTTTTTGCTGCTATCATCTTTTGGATCATGAATGCCTTGAACAAAGAAGGTTATTCACAAAAAATATCGTTTCCTATTCGTATTACTTACGACGACTCACTTTACATCCCGACTCAGCCACTTCCTGAAAAAATTTCTGTTAATGTTTCTGGTAACGGTTGGGATTTATTACGTAAATCTCTTGCCCTGTACAAAACTCCCATTCAGTACGAAATTGCCAAGCCTTTAAAAACTAAATTTTTAAACACAGGAATGCTCACAGATTCAATTCAGGAGTATATTCAAGATGTGACGGTAAATTATGTAGTAGCAGACCGTTTTGAATTAGAGTTTGAACGCAAAATCAAGAAAGACTTTCTTGTGAAAGTTGATAGTTTACATATTCCATTGAAAGACCATTACGTTGTTTCAAGTGTGATAAATCTTAGCCCTAGAACGGTAATGATTGAAGGTCCAGAATCTATTTTAAAAGCAATGGATAGTACAATTTATCTTAAAGTACCTGGACAAAAAATTAAAGATAATTATGACGAAGAAATCAATTTACCTTTTGCAAAAAACAATATGCTGAAAGTAAGTAAGAAGAAAGTCAATGTTAGTTTTGAGGTTGAAGAATTACTAAAATAATGGGAAAAGTAATTGGTATAACTGGCGGAATTGGTTCAGGGAAAAGTATCATCTGCAAGATATTTTCAATACTGGGTGTGCCAATTTACGAAGCCGATACCCGTGCGAAATGGCTTGTTTCGCATAATTTGTCACTCAAAGCTTCAATTATTCAATTATTGGGAGAAAATGCCTATAAAAGTAACGGAGATTATCACCGTGAATGGGTTGCTTCAGAAGTATTCAACAAACCAGATTTACTACTACAATTAAATGCTTTAGTTCATCCTGCTGTTCATCAAGATGCAAGAGAATGGATTGCCAATAATCAGCATTATCCCTTTGTACTTTATGAAGCCGCATTGATGAAAGCCGCTGGCAATGGAAATGTTTTTGATAAAGTTATTGTGGTAACTTGTCCATTATCATTAAGAATTCAACGAGTAAAAGAAAGAGATAAGCGTTCTGTGGAAGAAATTGAGGCAATTATTGCTAGACAATTACCAGAAGAAGAACGATTAAAAATAGCAGATTTTATCATTCAGAATGATGAGAAAACCTCACTGATTGAACAAGTACTTGATTTATATAATCGAATCCTGGATAAAGATTCTTGCATAAAAAAAGGCAATTCAGATAAATGAATTGCCTTTTTTTATTAGTTCTTAGCATCTATTCACTGGTGCCTAACCAATAATTTCTTGGTTACTAAAGAGCGTCCATCAGCCGAAAGTTGATATAAATAAATACCATTTCCCCAATCTTTGGTTGAAATAGACTTTATATTAGCGTCTTTGTCGAGAATTTCTTCTTTAATTTCACTTCCAAGTACATTGTAAAAAGTAATCTTTACTTCGTTTACTTGTGATGAAATATTGTACTTAATCCAAGCTGCATCATCAGCAGGATTTGGGTAGATATTTGAAACTGAAATTTTATCGTTGTCGAATAATTTATCTTCTGAACTAAACGTTTCTTCTGCTCTACTTTCTGCTACGGCTATTGGTGTTTCTGTTTTAGTCGTATAATTTTTTGGTGTTTGTACCATCAAAGAATTAGTAAAGTACTGACTAATTGCAGCAGAACGCTGATAATTTATATTTCTATCAAGTGTTAATTGTGAAGGCTGAAAATATGTAAAAGCTTTCTTTTTGAAAGAAGAAGTTGTAATCTGGCTCATAGTCTTTTGCTTAGGCTTAACGTCTAAGCGACTTTTGTAGCGATTCTCGGCAGTTTGTGCGAATGATGATATCGATGATATCAAGCATCCGTAAATTAACCAAGATTTTATATTTGAAAGTATAGGTTTCATTTCATTTATCAATTATTTATGCAAACAACATTAGTCAATCGAGGAAGATTTTTAATTCTTTATATTACCAAAGACTGTAAAATCGGATGAAAGGTTGCTTTTGTTTTGACTTTTTTATTTATATAACAAAAATATATTAAAAATGTTCAATTTTCAAAGTTTTGGCAACGATTTTTTCTTTATTTTATTATTCGGTAAATTAATATTTTTCTTTTCTACTTTTTTTACTTCAACAGAGTCTTTTACAATTGCCTTTGGCATTACTATTTTTGGAAGAGTTATTCTTGCTAAAATACTTTCTTTAGTGGGCATTTCAGTAACTCTCCATCTAAAACCATCCAATTCTTTATCTTCTTCTCTTAATTCTTTTGGCGGAATGAATTTGCCATCTGGTTTGGCTAAAAAAGAAATTCTAGAGATTTTGTTTTTGGCAAAATTCATATTCATTTTTCCACATTGTACTCTATTCATGCCAGTTAGCGTATTTTTTTCATCTACGGCATAATAAATACTTTCTCCATTTCCTTCAACATTTACTCTTTCAATTTTTGAATCATTAGTGAACCTTACAACCATTTTACGTCCTTTTATTTGGTTGTAATTGGTTAAAGTATCAGTAGCAATTACGAAAGACTTCCCTTTCATATTCATCACACTGATTTTATTATTCTTGAGTAAAATATTAATAGAATCTGCTTCTGATTGATTTTTTAAATTCCAAAGAACAGGTTTTTGATAGAAGTAAATCGTTGAATCCGAAACGTTATAACTCAGCGAATCACATTTTCCTGAAAAATCACTTTTATAAATTAATACTCTTTTGTAAGCGTAAAGCTTTTTAGTTTTGGTCTCTTTATTATCTATAGAAACCAAAGTGTCTGCTGTTAGAAAAAGCGTATCATTTTCTAAAACATTCTTTAACAAAGCATGCCCAAATACTCTGGTAACACCTGTTTTCTTAGAATATCTGCCACGGTCGCCTGTTAGAATTGCTTTGTCTTTTTTAGAGATAAAATGAATATTTCCAATCGCAATACCAATTTCGGTTGGCGGGTCATAAATCATCGTATCAGCAGTCATGGTATAGTCTTCTGTTTTTACTGTTGACCGACCTTTTAAATTAGAAATTTTAGTCACCGTGTTGTATTGGCTACCCGGATTAGCATAAGTCGTATCTTTTTTATTAACGACCAAAGTAGGGGCAATAAAAAAAGCTTCTTTCGATAAAGTACTATAACGCAAAGAATCCGCCGTTAAACTTCCTTCTTTATCAAGAACGTGAACATCCTTTTTAAAATCAAAAAGCTTAGTAACAGTATTGTAATAGCCTTCTTTACTGGTTAATGTACTCTTTTTGTCAATAATTTTTCCTCCAGTATTATAGTAAGCAATACTGGTATTCAAATCATAGTCAAGTTTATTGGTAGAAAGTACAATCGTTCTGTCATCCAATTTTACGTGTCCGTTGATAATTGCTTTTCTTTCGTTTCCGAAATAATAAGCGGTATCTCCAGTAATGGTAACAGTATCAGCTTGAATGATTTTTACTTTTCCGTAGGCTTCCAAAATATTAGTTGTCTCGTTCAAAATCGCCAAGTTGCAATAAAGTAAAGTTGTACCTTGGCGTAAACCAACATTGCCAATGAGTTTTTTCATTTGCATAAATGGTTGATTTTGACCAATTAAACTGTCCGCTTTCATGATTTCTACTTTACTTGGGTTGCCAGTTGGCGTTTGAGCTTTTGCAGAAAAAAAAGTAAAGCTCAACAGGTTTAAACTCAAAAAAACATACGATAAAACCTTTGAAATAGATTTGCCTATTTCAAATGCCTTCGTTGATTCTTGAATTGCGTTTATTTGATGTATTTTTGTGGAATATTTCATAAATCTTGTGCTTGCAAAATTAGCCAAATAAAATCATGCTCAACGAGTTTTTAACGTTTATTAACAAACAAAATCTTATTCAACCGTCTCAAAAAGTACTTTTAGCGGTAAGTGGTGGTATGGATTCTGTCGTGATGTGCGACCTTTTCAGTAAAGCAAAACTTGATTTTGCGATTGCTCATTGCAATTTTGGACTTCGTGGAGAAGAGTCAAATGAAGATGAAATGTTTGTTAAAAAACTGTCTATTAAATACAAAGTTCCATTCTATGTAACGACTTTCCAAACGACAGACTTTTCAGAAAACGAAAAGATTTCTACGCAAATGGCTGCTCGTATTTTAAGATACGAATGGTTTGAAAAAATAAGAACACAGCATCAATTCGATTATATTGCTACGGCACATCATCAAAATGACGTATTAGAAACAGTATTGCTCAATTTGACAAAAGGAACCGGTATAGCTGGTTTGCATGGTATTAGAGTGAAAAATGGACATATTATTCGTCCGGTTTTGTTTGCTGAAAAAGAAGGTATTTTTGATTATGTAGTTGAAAATCAGATTATTTGGCGAGAAGATTCTTCCAATGAATCGAATAAATATCAACGTAATTTAATTAGAAATGAAGTTGTTCCATTATTGAAACAAATCAATCCAAATCTTGAAAATACCATTCAACAAACTGTAGAAAGAATTACAGCAGTTGAAGATATTTTTGAACAAGAAATGGAAATGCTGAGAAAACAAATTACTTGGTCAGATTCTCAGGCAATTTATGTGAACTATAAAGCGATTCAAACGCTTTCACAACCTGTGATTAAACTGGCAGAATTGTTGAAACCTTATAATTTTAGTTATCAACAAAGTCAGGATATTTTTGAAGCTTTGGATAAAGAATCGGGTAAAACTTTCTTGACGCCTACGCATACTTTGGTGAAAGACCGCACTGAATTGGTGATTACAGCTAAAAACCTACAAGCTTTTACAAGTAAAACGATTGAAAAAAATAATGTAGTCGTAGAGTTTGGTGATAGAATGTTGAACATCGGAGAATTTACCGAAATAGAAGAAGGATTCGTTGTGCCAACTGCCAAGAAGTTAGCTTGTTTGGATGCCGATAAAATTCGTTTTCCACTTCAATTAAGAAGATGGAAAGAAGGCGATTGGTTTTGTCCGCTAGGAATGAACAAGAAAAAACTCATCAGTGATTTTTTAATTGACCAAAAAGTGCCTTTGAACCTAAAGAAAGAAGTTTACTTACTGACATCAAACGGTTCTATCGTTTGGGTAATTGGTTTTAGAATTGACGATAGATTCAAAGTAACAGATAAAACGGCTAAAATTTGCTTGATGGAAGTGAAGTAATGATGTGCTAAATCTGCAAAATTTATGCAATAGTAATAATTTAAATCTCACCAAGTAAATGAAAACCTTAATTAATATTTTAAATACCATTAGACCATTAACAGAAGAAGTTACGTCTCATTTAATGTCAAAAGTAAAAAAAGTAGAAGCTGTTAAGAAACAACTACTTTTGAAAGAAGGAGACATATCAAAAAGAGTATATTTTATAGAGAAAGGGATTTTAAGAGCCTTTTTCTTAGAAAATGGGAAAGAACACACCACTTGGTTTTTTAAGGAAAATGATATATAGACAGCTTTTTCACTCAAGTACCTTCAAAAGAGTACATTGAAACGTTGGAAGAGTGCGTTTTGTGGTATATTTCCTATGAAGAATTAAGCTATATCTACAATACATTTATTGAGTTTAACTATCACGGTCGATATTTAACAGAAAAATATTACTGTTTAAGCGAACAAAGAAATTTCATTTTAAGAATGAAAACTAAAGAAGAAAGGTATAATTTTTTGCTTCAACAAGTCCCAGACATTTTATCAAGGGTTTCATTAAAAACCATTGCATCACATTTAGATGTGGAGCCAGAGACTCTCAGTAGAATTAGAGCAAAAATGAAATGATTTAAATCAATTTTTTGAAGTTTTAGTTTAACAATTTTTGCTTAGTCTTAACTTGTAATTACCACAAATACATGTTTTACTTAAACTAAGGAATCATGAGAAGTATCAATTTAAACTATTCGTTTTATCACAATAGTCTTATCTTATTCGAAATAGTACTTTGTTGCTACTGAAGTAAAACTAAAATTGACACTGAAATTTCGGTTACTGAAGCACAAAATTGGTATGTCAAACCTAGGGTCAATATGAAATACTTAAAAATAATATCCTTAATTGTTATTGTAGTAATTCTGACAAATTACGTCTTCCCATTTAGAGTGATAGTTGGGATGGTTTTTTCAAGCCCTAATCTTCATGTAGATTATTTTACTTATTCTACAGCTCATGGAGAATTTAGGAGTTTTGAAGAACCTTTAAAGGGTCCACAGTTTAAAGATATGGTAAATATCTCATTTGAATATTACAAAAAATGTCACCCAATGTCACCCGATACAATTTTATATAGAACATTTAGAAAGAATGCTTGGGAGTTCTGGAATTGGGGATTATTTATTTCAGATGATAGGTTTAAACTTGAATATTTAAGCCCCGAGAGCATAAAACCTCTACCATATAAAGTAAAATCAATTTGTAATTAAAATTCAGAATAGTACATAAGTAATCATGAATTTTTTAAATCATAAAAAAGCAGTCGAATTAGTTTTTGACTGCTTTTTGTGATTGATGAACACCGAAGCCCAACTGTTTTAGTGAAGTGAGTTTAGGAATTATTATTTCTTTACGACCACTAATCGTTTTTTTATCAGATAATGGCTCTGTATCAGCAATTTTTCTGTATTCTATAAAGGCTATATTCCCATTTTAAAAGTAATTTGGATTTGGTATTCCAAATTACTTTTAAAAATAACCTCCTTTTTTTGTAATTACACCGATACTCATCCGACTAACTATTTAAAACCTCATTTGTGTTGAACCAAATCATAGAAAATCAATTTGTTGAACTCATCAAAATTCATCAAGGCATCGTGCATAAAGTGTGCGGGATGTATCGTCGTGACCCAGATGACCGCAAGGATTTGTTCCAAGAAATTGTGATTCAACTATGGAAAGCCTTTCCAAAATTTAGACAAGAAGCAAAGGTTTCAACTTGGATTTATCAAATAGCATTGAATGTAGCCATTTCTGATTTTAGAAAAGAAAGTAGAAAACCGATTCGTGTTGAATTGTCGGAGACTTTTGCAAATATTTCTGATAATCAGTACGACTTTAGTTTTGAAGAAAAATTAAAAGTATTGTATCAAGCCATCGACCAACTTTCAGAAGTAGAAAAAGCCATCATGATGTTATATTTTGAAGAGAAAAGTAATGAAGAAATTGCAGAGATTATCGGGATTAGCCAAAATAATGTAAGAGTAAAAATGACTAGAATCCGTGAAAAACTAAGGACTTTGATGGCAAATGCCAAGTAGTTTCACATTTATTTTAAGATTAATATTCTAAAAACAAAAGATGGAATTAGACGAATTAAAAAATATTTGGCAACAAACATCCCTTGAAAGTATTTCTTCTCAAGTAATTGGCAATGATGAGTTTTTGGCAATGATGAAGGGGAAATCAAATGCTGCGATTGCAAAATTGAAAAGAAATTTAACACTAGAAATTTTAGTTAGCATTTTGTTTTTGCCTGTATTCTTGTACTTCATTTTCTTTACGAATGTTGCTGTTTTTCATAAGTATATATGTTCTATATTGATTTTTACGACGGTGATTACTTTAGTTATTTTTTTGGTAGAATATCGTTCCCTTCAAGCATTTGAAACAAGATTAGATTTAATTACGTCATTGAAAATTACTGTAAAGCAATTTTCGAAATTCATTCGTATCTACATGATTATCAATTATATCCTACTTTTTCCGATGATGTTTTATGGCTTAATTGTAGGTTTAGAACTCAACGGAGAAACATTATCGCTAAAGTTTTTACTCATCAATACCATAATTATTTCACCTTTAGGCTACTTTTGGGTTAAGTTTTATATCCGAAAAGTATATGGACAGCATTTGGATAAATTAAAAAACTGTTTGGCTGAATTAGCAGAAACGGCTGATTAAAACAGGAAAATCTGAAAATAGATTAATTTTAACAAGAAACAAAACCTTTAACATTCTTCAAAAAATGGCAAATCCTATTAAATTTTTTATGATTTCTTTAGTTTTTAGCTTTTTGTACTTCGGTAAGATTTACGGACAAAAAGACGAGAAATCATTATTATATGAAATTTCAGGAAATGGACTTTCACAACCTTCTTATGTGTTTGGTACAATTCATGCCATTTGTAAAGATGATTTTTTCCTTCCAGAAGTTGTTAAAAGTAAGTTTTCAGCATCTCAACAAATCTATTTAGAGATTGATATGGACGACCCTTCGATGATGACTGAAATGCAAAAATACATGATGATGCCCGATGGTAAGACGTTGAAAACGATTATGTCGGAGCCTGATTATAAAAAAGTAGCCAAGTTTTTTAAAGATTCATTGAAAACAAATATCGCTTTTATGGATAGCATGAAGCCCTTTATTTTAAGTTCGATGACGATACCAAGTATGTTGGGTTGCCCGATGCAAGGTTATGAAGAGGTTTTTGTGAAAATGGCTCAAGAACAGAAAAAAGAGGTGAAAGGCTTAGAATTAGTAAAAGAACAATTTGATGCTTTGGATAATATGGGAATGGAAAAGCAAGCGGATTTGATGTTGGTTAAAATGGTTGATAATTGGAGTTTGGGAAAAAGTGAATTGAAAATATTGATTAAAGATTATAAAAAACAAGACATTGAAGCTTTGTTGAAAGATATGACCAGTTCTTCAACAGCCGATGTCGCTTTTGAAAAAGATTTACTAGAAAATAGAAACCGCAATTGGATACCAAGAATGGCTACAATTATGAAAGAAAAACCTACTTTTTTTGGAGTAGGAGCAGGACACTTAGGCGGTGAAAAAGGAGTAATTACTTTACTTAAAAAACAAGGTTATACGGTAAAAGCTGTGAAATAAATAGCAAATATTCAGTATTCTAAATATATTGATTACTATCTTTTTCGAAAACAAAAACCTGTGAGAATCTTCAAATTCCACAGGTTTTTGTACTTTTGGGGAAACTAAAATATTATGCTTCAACTCTCTGAAATCTGGATTTATCCTGTCAAATCTCTCGGTGGAATTAGCCTACAACAAGCCAAAGTAACAGAACGTGGATTAGAAAATGACCGCAGATGGCTTTTGGTAGATGAAAATGGACACTTCCTCACGCAAAGACAATACCCTCAATTAGCACTTTTTCAGCCTGCTATTGATGCTGAATATCTGACAATTACGCATCGGAAAAACAACTCAGAAGCCTTAAAAATAAGCCTTACTCCAACAAATTATCATAAAAAAGTTAGTGTAAAAGTTTGGGATGATACGATTGATGATGCTCTTGAAGTAAGTAATGAAGCCAATGAATGGTTTTCAAAAGCGTTGGAAATGTCTGTAAGATTAGTCTATATGCCTGAAAGTAGTAGGAGAGAAGTTGATAAGAATTATGCAATAAGTGGCGATGAAATTACTTCTTTTTCGGATGCTTATCCTTTCTTGGTTATCGGGCAATCTTCTTTAGATGATTTGAATAATCGCTTAAAAGAGCGTGTAAAAATGAATCGTTTTCGCCCAAATTTAGTTTTCAAAGGAGGCGAAGCTTATGAAGAAGAAAATTGGTACGAAGTTCAAATTGGGAAAGCTACTTTTTGGGGAGTAAAACCTTGTTCTAGGTGTATCATGACTACAATAGACCAAGAGTCTGGTGAGAAAACAGGGAAAGACCCTTTATTGACGCTTTCGACTTATAGAAAAGCAGGAAAAAGAGTATTGTTTGGACAAAACTTATTAGTGACCGTTCTTGAAAGTATTCAAATTGGTGATGCCATCAATGTAATTAGTACTAAAAAATTACCTCAATTTGAAATTGAAGTTTCATAGATTACTCCTTAGTTTTTATAGAATTAAGTAAAAGAGTACAACCTTAATAATATGACAGATTTATCACAGAAACAATCTCCTTACGAAGCCCTTAAATATCCCGAATTTGTAGCCTTCATTTTTGCCAATAGTTTTATTACAATGGCATTATTGATTCAAGAAGTAATACTTGGATATTCTATTTATAAAATCACTCACGACCCACTCGCACTTGGTTTAATAGGTTTAGCAGAAGCTTTGCCTTATATTTCTTTGGCATTGTTTGGCGGACATTTTGCCGATAGAAGAAATAAGAAAACCATCATGCAAATAAGTTTGGCGATTATTACGATATGCTCTGTGATATTGATTTGGGCAACAGACCCAGCAACTGGTCTGGAACAATCGAATATGTTGACGGTGATTTATGGAGTAGTGATGTTAATAGGCTTTTCAAAAGGTTTTTATAGTCCAGCTTCGAGTTCATTGAATCCCTTTTTAATTCCAAGCGAAGTATTTGCCAATGCTGCTACTTGGCAAAGTTCATTGTGGCAAGCTGGTGCTATTTTAGGCCCTGGTTTTGCGGGCTTTTTATATGCTTATTTAGGACTTACGCATGCTTTATGGTGTGTAGTTGGTGTTTTAGTCGTGGTAATGATACTTATTTCGATGATTACTGCTCCGCCAATTCCTCAACAAAATGAACAAAAAGTAAACATCTTTTTCTCACTTCGTGAAGGCATTGAATTTGTTTTTAAAACAAAAATTATCCTTTACGCCATTTCACTAGATTTATTTTCAGTACTTTTTGGTGGAGTAATTGCTTTATTGCCTGTGTATTCAGAAGACGTTTTGCATGTTGGTGCTGAAGGTTTGGGCATTTTAAGAGCTGCCCCTTCAATTGGTGCAGTATTGTGTATGATTATAATGGTTTATATTCCGCCTTTAGGAAAAGCTTGGCGAAATTTATTATTATCTATTGCAGGTTTTGGAATAGCAACTTTAGTTTTTGCACTTTCAACAAATATTTGGTTGTCAGTTGTAGCATTGTTTTTTACAGGAGTCTTTGATAGTGTAAGTGTAATTATTCGTCAAACCGTTTTACGATTTTTTACACCAGATGAAATGCGAGGGAGAGTATCAGCCGTAAACGGGATTTTTGTAAGTTCTTCTAATGAATTAGGTGCTTTTGAATCTGGACTTTTAGCCAAACTGATGGGAACCGTTCCTTCTGTAGTTTTTGGTGGAGCCATGACTTTAATCATCGTTACAGTAGTCTGGATTCGCTCGAAAGAATTATTTAATTTAAAGCTTTAGTAGTAAATAATGACATCTATACATTAGTTAACAGCATGTTACTTTTATATTTAGGCAAGCACAAAGCACATCCAATCACTATTTGCTAACCACCAATCACCAGAAAAAATTGTCAAAAGAGTTAGAAAAAAATACTGTTGAGAAATCAAGTTTGCATCCTCGAAATCCTCATCGTTTTAGATATGATTTTAAAGGATTGATTACTAGTTTACCAGCATTAGCAAACTATGTTTTTAGGAATCAATACGATATTGAAAGTATAGATTTTGCCAATCCTATCGCCGTAAAAGTACTTAATAAGGCACTTTTGAAACATTTTTATGGAATTGATAATTGGGATATTCCAGCCAATTACCTTTGTCCACCCATTCCGGGGCGAGCAGATTATATTCATTATTTAGCAGATTTATTGGCGTCTTCTAATAATGGAAATATTCCAAAAGGAAATTCTGTAAGCGTATTAGATATTGGCGTTGGAGCAAATTGTGTGTATCCTATCATCGGAAATCATGAATATGCTTGGCAATTTACAGGAGCAGATATTGATAAAAAAGCGATTGTTTCGGCACAAGCAATTGTGGAAGGAAATGAATCTTTGATAAATAATGTGGCTTGTAGATGGCAAGCGTCTTCCAAAAATATTTTTAAAGGAATCATCCAGTCTGAAGAGTACTTTGATTTGACTTTGTGTAATCCACCTTTCCATGCCTCAATGGCAGAAGCAAAAGCTGGAACAGAACGCAAATGGAAAAACTTAGGAAAGAGTAATAAAAATACGCTGAATTTTGGTGGACAAAACAATGAACTTTGGTGTGAAGGTGGAGAAGAAGCTTTTGTATCGAACATGATTGAAGAAAGCACAACCTTTGCTAATCAATGTTTTTGGTTTACTTCACTCATCTCAAAGAAAACCACTTTGCCCAGAGCCTATTCTTTACTGAAAAAAGTAAAAGCTTTAGACGTAAAGACTATTGATATGGCTCAAGGGCAAAAAGTAAGCAGAATACTTGCTTGGACTTTTTTGTCGAAAAATCAGCAAGAAAATTGGCGAACAAATCGTTGGTCAAAATAAAACCTGAAAGCCTATTTATTGATTGGAGAAGGTTTCTTGTCTTCTTTAGGTCCTCTAAGGTGAATCACTAAGCCATTTAAAAAATTTCTAAGGATTTGGTCACCACATGGTTTAAAATTTGGATGGTCTTCATTACGAAACAAAGCACCAATTTCAGCTTTTGAAACCTTAAAATCGACCAAACTGAGAATTTCTACAATTTGATCATCTCTTAGTTGAAGTGCTACTCGTAGTTTTTTTAATATATCGTTGTTAGACATGGAATGATTGCGTAAATGATTTCAGAAGATTTGTTCTATTCAACAAAGTTACCTCCTTCTCCTGATTTTTCAATTGCTTTGCTTCTAAATGGGAGTTAATTTTGTGAATGAATTCCTAGAATAGAATAAAATCAATTTAATTGCTTAATTTTCAATCTTGTAGGAATTAAGTTTCGATAATAATTGTCTGTCATTCTCGTTTTTTTACAGATTAATCAACTTTGTGATTGAAGAAAAATTTACCCAAATCATCAGCAATAGTGTTTCATACTCTTCAAAAGACTTTTAGGGCTTATTTTATTGGTATTATACTTACATTTGGACTTTCTACACAAATGAAAGCTCAGATTATGGATGCCTTTGTATTAAAAAAAGATGGTGCTGGACTTTGCCCCGGAGGTCAGATAAGAGTTTATATTGATCCGAATCCAAATTATGTACTTTATTATTGGGAAATACTTCGACCAAGTGGTTGGTCAGGTGTGGCTGTATCAGGTGTAAGTGGACCTTCATTAAGCCATAATGAAGCATTACCTTACAGACTTAGGGTTGAAGACGTAAATGGAATTACATATTATTCTCAACAATTGAATGTGGTTTTATTAACACCTCCTCCGTCTATTATTACTCCTTCGCCTAATGTTACTCAGATTTGCCAAGGAGAAGATGTTAAATTAGAGGCTAATCCAATTCTTACTGCATTTTATAAATGGGAGTATAATAATACCATTTTACCAGAGAATGGCTTAAGTATTACTGCTAGAAAAGCTGGTACTTATAAACTCTCCGTTACAGACCAAAATAGTTGTACTACAGTATCCACTCCTTATACTTTAAGCTATTTTTCCTCACTGGTTGTTCAATTAAATACAGTACCAACCATTTGTGATGTTAATGCTAGTCCTTTAAATCTTCAAGGCTCGCCAGCTGGAGGTGAATACAGAGGAGTAGGAGTTACGGATAAAGTTCTGGGCACTTTCAGCCCTTCAGTAGCAGGAGTGGGCGACCATGAAATAGAATATGCTGTAAGAAATAGTGGTACTTGTCCTGAAATTGTTGAAAAAATAAACATTAAAATTTCAGAGCCTAAAGCTATAATCAATAATAGTTTAAATAGAACAGACTTGTGTAATGGAGAATCTGTACTATTATCAGGAACGCCAGGCTTTGCTACTTATGAGTGGTTTTTGAATGGTAGTTCTGTAAACACCATGAAGGATTTGACAGTAAGTGCAACGGGAGATTATTCATTAAAAGTAACAGATGCTGAAAATTGTAGCAATACTTCTGCCCCAGTAAGGATTAATTTTTTTACTGCGAGTGCAACTTCAATGGATGCAGTGGCTTCTGTTTGTGGAACAAATTATTCGCCCATTACTTTGAATGGAGCGCCATCTGGAGGAATTTTTACCATTGATAATTTACCTGCCACCGTTTTTGATTATAAAAAATTAGGCTTTGGAAAGCATGTTATTAATTATAAAGTAAACGGCGTTTTAACTTGTTTGAATGGAGAAAGTAGTCAAGAAGTATATATTTCACCTTATCCGAAAATAGATTTAGGGAATGATATTTTTTTAGGAAAAGGTAATGCTGTTACACTGAAAGGTTATATCGGAAACGATTATACTTATAGATGGTCGCCAAGTAATGATTTGGATAATCCTAATATTGCAAATCCCTTAGCTTCGCCAATGCAAACGAGTGAATATATTCTTTCTGTGACGAGTGATAGAGGTTGTGAATCAAAAGATACAATCAAAATCAATGTTTACGATAAAGTATATGTGCCAACGGCTTTTTCACCTAATGGAGATGGACAAAATGATTTGTGGGAATTATCTGGCATCAATAATTATCCTGATGCTGAAATACAAGTATTTGACCGTTGGGGAAGTATAGTCTTTTATTCAAAGGGAAATTATTTGCCCTTTGATGGAACAAATGCTGGTAACCCGCTTAAAGAAGGTACTTATATTTATAAGATTTATCTATATCCTAATCATCCCATTTTTCAATATAATGGTACTTTGACGATATTGCGATAAGATGACTTATTCATGAAAAAGGGGTTCAGAACTATTCTGAACCCCTTTTTTCATGAATGTATATTTGTATCAGTACTAAGCCTGAGCATATTCTTCAATTGGTACACAGCTACAAACTAAATTACGGTCACCGAAAGCTGAATCAATTCTTGAAACAGCTGGCCAGAATTTCGCAGCTTTTACATAAGGAAGTGGGAAGACAGCTTTCTCACGAGTGTAAGGTCTGTTCCATTCTTCTGATAAAACTACTGATTGTGTATGCGGAGCGTGTTTCAAAACATTATTTACTTTGTCTGCATCACCATTTTCTACTTCACGAATTTCTTCACGAATGGCAATCATGGCATCACAGAAACGATCTAATTCTGCTTTTGATTCAGATTCAGTTGGTTCAATCATTAACGTTCCAGCTACAGGGAAAGAAAGCGTAGGAGCGTGGAAGCCATAATCCATCAGACGTTTGGCAATATCTTCGGCTTCAACACCAGCTGATAATTTGAATGGACGACAATCCAAAATCATTTCATGCGCACAACGTCCTTCCGAACCTGTATAAAGTACAGGATAATAACCTTCTAAACGAGCTTTTACATAATTGGCATTTAGAATCGCCGTTTCAGTAGCACGAGTTAAACCATCTCCACCCATCATAGCGATATAGGCATAAGGAATGGTAAGGATAGAAGCAGAACCAAATTGAGCTGAAGAAACCGCAGAAATACCTAAATCTCCACCACTATCTTTCACAACTGCATGGCTTGGCAAGAAAGGAACTAATTGCTTTGCTACACCGATTGGTCCCATTCCAGGTCCACCACCACCGTGAGGAATACAGAATGTTTTATGAAGATTTAAGTGACAAACATCTGCACCAATTGTTGCTGGTGAAGTTAAACCTACTTGTGCATTCATGTTTGCACCGTCCATATATACTTGTCCGCCGAACTCGTGAATCATCGCACAAATTTCTTTGATAGATTCTTCAAAAACACCATGTGTTGAAGGATAAGTAACCATCAAACATGAAAGGTTTTCAGCGTGTAATTCAGCTTTAGCTCTTAAATCAGCAAGGTCAATATTTCCATTTTCATCACATTTCGTAACAACAACTTTCATGCCTGCCATTACTGCCGAAGCTGGATTTGTACCATGTGCAGATGAAGGAATTAAAGCAATATTTCTATGAGCATCACCACGAGATTCATGATAAGCACGAATTACCATCAAACCTGCGTACTCGCCTTGTGCGCCAGAATTTGGTTGGAACGACATTGCCGAGAAACCTGTAATTTCACAAAGCCAATCGTTCAACTCATTAATCATTTGTGTATAGCCATTTACTTGGTTTTTCGGAGCGAATGGATGAATATTTCCAAATTCAGCCCAAGTAACTGGAATCATTTCAGTCGTTGCATTCAATTTCATCGTACAAGAACCCAAAGCAATCATGGAATGTACCATTGATAAATCTTTGTTTTCTAATGCTTTTAAATAACGAAGCATTTCGTGTTCTGAATGATAACTATTGAAAACAGGATGTGTTAAATAAGAAGAAGTACGTTTTAACGATTCGTCAAAAGCATAATCTACTTGGTCGAACAAAGTAGAGACTTCTACTTCTCTTCTTCCGATTTTTTCGAAAATATATACAATCGTTTCTACGTCTTCAACCGTACAAGTTTCGTCTAAAGAAATTCCGATGTAATTGTAATCTTCATAATAACGGAAGTTTACGCCATTGGCAACAGCTTCCATTTTCAAACGTTTTTCATTATCGCCTACTCTTACTTTAATTGTATCGAAGTATGAATCCGTTTCAATATCATAACCTAATTTTTCAAGTGCTAAAGCAGTAAGATTTGTTAAACCATGTACTCTTTCAGCAATTGCTTTTAAACCTTCTGGTCCATGATAAATAGCATAAGCCGAAGCCATTACTGATAACAATACTTGTGCTGTACAAATATTTGAAGTAGCTTTTTCACGACGAATGTGTTGTTCACGTGTTTGTAAAGCCATTCTTAAAGCACGATTTCCTTCAGCATCCACAGAAACACCAATGATACGTCCAGGAATTTGGCGTTTGAATTCGTCTTTCGTAGCAAAGAAAGCAGCGTGTGGTCCACCAAAACCCATCGGAACGCCAAATCTTTGTGAAGTACCAACTACTACGTCAGCGCCCATTTCACCTGGCGATTTCAATAAAGTAAGTGCTAGTAAATCTGAAGCAACAACTACATTAATTCCTAATTCGTGCGCTGAAGCGATGAGGTCGGTATAATCAAAAATTTGCCCGTCAGAAGCAGGATATTGCAATACTAAAGCATAAATATCTTCTTGGGTTAAATCAATTTTACGATGGTCGCCAATCAATACTTGAATACCTAAAGGCAGCGCTCTTGTTTTAAGTACATCAATTGTTTGTGGGTGGCAGTGTTCAGAAACAAAGATTGTTTCTGCATTTTTCTTTCCAGCTTTTCTTTGTCCGTGAAGCATCGTCATCGCTTCAGCGGCAGCAGTACCTTCGTCTAATAAAGAAGCGTTGGCAATTTCCATTCCAGTTAAATCAATAATCATGGTTTGGTAATTCAACAACATTTCTAGACGACCTTGGGCAATTTCTGCTTGGTAAGGCGTGTAAGCTGTGTACCAACCCGGATTTTCAAGAATATTTCTTAAAATAACGGCTGGTGTATTGGTATCGTAATAACCCATCCCAATATGAGACTTGTAAGTGTCGTTCAGTTGTGATAGTTTCTTGAAATCTTTCAAAAATTTGGCTTCAGATTTTGCCTTTGGAAGATTCAATGGACGAGATAAATGAATGGCAGCAGGAACAGTTTGATTGATGAGTGTTTCAATAGAATCAACCCCAATAGTGCTGAGCATTTCCTCACGGTCTGCAACATTTGAATTGTTGTGGCGATTCTCAAATTTTTCTTGATACTGAAAGTTTATTTTCATTTTAGAAGGAAAAATAGTCTTAATACTTTGAATATGCTGCAAATTTAATGATAATTTATTGGAAACACGAAAGATAAAATATCGGTATCCTCTAAAATAACTTGTTCAATTCGCCTAGATAACTAGAATTGAATTATTTGAAAAACAGGTGGTTAACAAAAAATGTTTCAAAGATTAAATGAAATTGGATATAATATAGTTAATATTGGAATAATACAAAATAAGGCTTCCGTGTTCTACAGAAGCCTTATTTGATAAAATAAAAATAATTTAATTAACCTGATCTATTGTTTTCAACGTTACATTCGGATTTCGTTCAAACATTTGCGAGAGTAGCCTTCTGTGCGAAGCTCCTACAAAAACCACTACCTTCTTAGCTTTACTTTGCTTGATGGCCTTTAGGGTGTTTTGTACCATTTGCTCATTGCGTTGTTGCCAGTACTTTCTTTTCTCTTGGTAGGCCTCCATCGGAAACCCTTCTAATTGATAAATATCTTCTCTTAAAAAATCTCCCCATTCCGCTAGGTCATCAAACTCTTTGGTATTGAAAAAATGAATTTGTGTTCCCTCTTGATAGGCCGCTCTTAGTCTTTTTTGACTTGCATAATATTCTTTCATAAAAGCATCTATCGTTTTCAACGACTTCTTACTGTTTAAATCGTTGGTATCTGCTTTTAGTTTATCTTCAAACGCTGTATAAAGGCTATCTGATTTTTCCCAAGCTACATTCCAAAGAGGGTCAAAGCGTTGACAATCGAAACCATATAGTTTTTGGATGTTCAATTCAACCGCCAACGGAAAAACAAGGTTAGTATATTCATTATTTTTACGGCAGGTATATTTGATAAGCGAATCTTTCACATCGAATGTATTGCTCAAATATTCACTTTCTTCTTTGTTCAAATCAGCTTTCATCAATTGATAAATCTGATAATGCGCATTGCCTAAGTCTTCACTAAGGTACAAAGCATGGGCTAAATCTATTCTAGCTTGTTTAGAATCAGGATTTGCCTTTAAGGTTTTGTAACTTTTTTTAATGATTTCAGGAATTTCCTTTTCTGCCATGATATTCTTGGCAAGGAGCATTTCCCTTCTTTGCATCATGCGCTCGCCATAATATGTCTCAATGACTGATTGAGATTCATTGTCTTTTGACAGGTATTCAGTACAAAAAATATCAGGTTTGAAGTTCCTAACAGCCTCTTTTACATAATCAAAATCATTGGTTACGTTAAGTTCGTAGTTATGCGAAGTCCCAATTAATAATATTTCTACCTTTTTTTGGGAAAGGCTGTCAAAATTTAAAACAAATAAAAAATTTATGAAAAGTAAGAATGTGATTTTCATTTGAAAAAATATGTTTATTAAAATACACTTCATGGGGCAAAGATAAAGTTTATTAGATTAATATCATATTTTAAGTATATAATATAAATTTTTAAAGCAAAAAGTCTTAGATTAATCCAATTAACAGTAGTTTGTTGAAATGTAACTAAAGAAAGAATAAGTTTGATTAATCCTTAAAATGAAATCTTAGCCTTTTACTTTCGTTGGTTTCTATTACCTTTGTACAATTTTTGGGGATACGTTATCGGTTATTCGTTAATAGTTATCCATTACGCTAGTCTCCGAGTTAAGTATCTCTTCAAAAATTACCCAAATCGCTTTCCAAAATCAGTGGTTTTAATTTTTTTAATTCTTGGATATTGTTCTCTTGATAGAACATTGGGAAGTAAATACCTTAAAGAATGTCTTTAAATTAAAACTATCCAACTCAAAAACTAATACAAAAAGTGCCAAAAGATTCATCCATCAAGTCCGTTTTGATTATCGGTTCAGGTCCAATTATCATCGGTCAGGCTTGCGAGTTCGACTACTCAGGTTCGCAGGCAGCTCGTTCACTCCGAGAAGAAGGTATCAAAGTTGCTTTAATTAATTCCAATCCAGCTACAATCATGACTGATCCACTTAATGCGGATTATGTCTATCTAAAACCCCTTGATAAGAATTCAATCATCGAAATCTTAGAAAAACACCAAGCTGAAGGCATGCCAATTGATGCTGTTTTACCTACAATGGGTGGGCAGACGGCTTTGAACTTAGCCATCGACTGTGATGCTTCGGGTATTTGGGAAAAATATGGTGTACGCATTATTGGTGTTGATATTAAAGCAATCGAAACTACTGAAGACCGTGAGAAGTTTCGTCTGAAAATGATTGAAATTGGTGTGGGCGTTTGTAAAGGACGTACTGCTCGTTCGTTTTTGGAAGGTAAAGAGATTGCACAAGAAACAGGTTTCCCATTAGTAATTCGTCCTTCATTTACGTTGGGCGGAACAGGTGGAGGTTTCGTAAACAATCCAAAAGATTTTGATGCAGCCTTAAACAAAGGGTTGCATGCATCGCCAACACACGAAGTACTGGTAGAACAGTCTATCATGGGTTGGAAAGAATATGAGTTAGAATTATTACGTGATAATTTAGGAAACGTAATCATCATTTGTTCGATTGAGAACTTCGACCCAATGGGTATTCACACGGGAGACTCAATCACGGTAGCACCAGCCATGACATTGCCTGATACAATTTATCAGAAAATGCGTGACATGGCTATCAAAATGATGAACGCTATCGGACAGTTTGCAGGTGGATGTAATGTTCAGTTCTCTTTAAATCCAGAAAACGACGACATCATCGCTATCGAAATCAACCCACGTGTATCTCGTTCGTCTGCCTTGGCTTCTAAAGCTACGGGTTATCCAATTGCAAAAATTGCTGCTAAAATGGCGATTGGTTACAACTTGGATGAATTGACAAACGCTATCACCGGAACAACATCGGCTTTCTTTGAGCCAGCACTTGACTACGTAGTAGTAAAAGTACCACGTTGGAACTTTGACAAATTCAAAGGTGCTGACAAAACGTTGGGCTTACAAATGAAATCTGTTGGTGAAACAATGGGTATCGGTCGTAACTTCCAAGAGGCACTTCAAAAGGCTTGTCAATCGCTTGAAATCAAACGTAATGGTTTAGGAGCAGATGGCAAGGGATTGGTTGACCAAGATGCCATTATGCACTCTTTGGCAAATCCATCTTGGAATCGTCTATTCCATATCTATGATGCCTTTAAAATGGGTATTTCTTTCAAAACGATTCAGCAGACGACTAAAATCGACAAGTGGTTTTTATACCAAATTGAAGATTTAGTAAGAGTTGAAAACACTTTAGAGAAATATACGTTAAGCTCGGTTCCAAAAGAATTATTGGAAGAGGCGAAACACAAAGGTTTTGCCGACCGTCAGATTGCTTACTCTCTACGTTGTTTAGAATCAGAAGTTTTTGAGAAAAGAAATAGCTTAGGTATCAAGCGTGTGTATAAATGTGTAGATACTTGTGCGGCAGAATTTGAAGCTAAAACGCCTTATTTCTACTCAACTTTCTCGCAAGGTTCAGAGACTTTAGATAACGAGTCAGTAAAAACGGATAAGAAAAAGGTAGTAGTATTAGGTTCAGGGCCAAACCGTATCGGTCAAGGTATCGAATTTGATTATTCATGTGTACACGGAATCTTGGCTGCTAAAGAAGCAGGTTATGAAGCCATCATGATTAATTCAAACCCTGAAACGGTTTCGACAGACTTTGATATTGCTGATAAATTATATTTCGAACCAGTTTTCTGGGAGCACGTTTACGAAATCATTCAGCATGAAAAACCTGAAGGAGTAATCGTACAATTAGGTGGACAAACTGCCTTGAAATTAGCAGAGAAACTTACTAAGCACGGCATCAAAATCATCGGTACTTCGTTTGAAGCCCTAGATTTAGCCGAAGATAGAGGAGCATTCTCTACGTTATTACAAGAAAACGATATTCCTTTCCCTAAATTCGGCGTGTGTGAAGACGCAGACAATGCCGTAGAATTGGGTCGTTCTTTGGGTTATCCTTTATTGGTTCGTCCTTCTTATGTATTGGGTGGCCAGTCGATGAAGATTGTAATCAACGAACAGGAACTTGAACAACACGTAGTAGATATTCTAAGAGACATTCCAGGCAATAAAATCTTGCTTGACCACTTCTTAGAAAATGCTATCGAAGCAGAAGCAGATGCCATTTGTGATGGCGAAGATGTGTACATCATCGGAATCATGGAACATATCGAGCCTGCGGGTATTCACTCAGGTGACTCACACTCAGTATTACCTCCATTCGATTTATCAGCCAATGTAATTCGTCAGATAGAAGAGCATACCAAGAAAATCGCGGTGGCACTTCGCACTGTAGGCTTATTGAACATCCAGTTTGCCATTAAAGACGAAGTAGTGTATATCATCGAAGCTAACCCTCGTGCTTCTCGTACAGTGCCGTTTATTTGTAAGGCTTACCAAGAACCTTATGTAAACTATGCTACGAAAGTAATGTTAGGAGCTAAGTTGAAAGACTTTACTTTCAATCCAGTGAAGAAAGGTTATGCCATCAAAATTCCAGTATTCTCATTCAATAAATTCCCGAATGTAAACATGGAATTAGGACCCGAAATGAAATCAACGGGTGAAGCAATTTACTTCATTGATTCATTAAAAGATGATTTCTTCCGCAAAGTTTATGGCGAACGTAATTTATATTTATCGAAATAAGTAACAATACTGAAAGTTTGGAATAAATAACTTATGATGATTATTCAGAAAATAATACTTCACTAAAGTTGCTTATTTTTCGCTTATCAGGTATTTAATAAATTAAAAACCTCAGTCGAATATTATTTGGCTGAGGTTTCTTTTTTTGAAGTCTTTAACTGATAAAAATTAGTTTTTTGAAACCATTAATTTCTTAGCATAAAGTATTAATTTAAAACTCCCATTATAATCCTAACCTAAAAAAAATACTTTGGTGCTCAGAAAAATTACTTTATTTTTTATTATTTTATTCTTCCCTTTTCTTTCGAAGGCGACTTGTCCTTCCAAAAATGAAACGCTCAATACGCTACAAAAAATCTCAAAACTAGAGCCAGCTCAACAAAAAAAACGCTTATTTATTTTGTTATCAAGCAGTGAAAAATGCTTTGGAAAAGATTCTGTTTATAGTTCAATTTTACAGCAAATTGCTACTTTTTATGCAAAAGAGAACGAATTTGAAAATTCCATAGCTTACACAAAAAAGGCAATTGTCGTGAATAGCCTTACCAAATCGGACATCAATCGTTTTTACTTAGAAACGAATTACTTTAATTTAGGAGTATATGAAAATCAGCTTGGGCATTATCAAATAGCTTTGGATAACCTTGATAAATGTATCGCAATTGCCAAAACAAATTTTCAAAAAACAGCATATTTATCAAGAGCTTATGCCCAAAAAGCCAATATTTTCAGCAAAATGGGCGATTTTGAAAAAGCTATTAGTAACGTAGATTTAGGAATCAATTTTGCCAAACAAACCAAAAATGATGTAGGATTAGCTTTTAGTTTGATTGAAAAAGTAAAAACACTAACGATGATGTCGCAAACTGAAAAAGCAAGTGATAATCTGAAAGAAGTAATTTTACTATTGGAGAAAAAAGACCCGTCGGGTTATTTGCCTTATGCCTATTATTGGGCAGGGCAATTATTTACAGCTCAAAAACGATACAAAGATGCCATCGCATCATTTCGAAAAAGTCAGCGGATTTACAAACTTCAAAAAAATATTTATAGCTACTCTTTGAATTTTTTAGATATTGGTTTTACCTATTATCAGTATTTGCAAGACTATGACCAAGCTTTACAAAACTACTTGATGGCCCTGCAAACGATGGATAATGCCTACATGAAAGTAATTATCTATGATGACATTGCGGCGGTTTATTGGAAAAAAAAGGATTATCCCAAAGCTTTTGAATATTATCAAAAAGCTTTAGAAGTTGCTCCAATTGGTTTTAAATCTAACAATTTAACTGAAATTCCTTCAGTAAAATCGCTACAAGCAGCAGATTTCAAATCTTATTTTTTAACGACATTGCAAGATAAAGCGGATACTTGGCTTGAATATCACAAGGCTACACAAAGAAAAGATTATCTTAGAAATGCCCTAAAAACATATATTCTTGCTGACCAATTGGTGGATTTAATGCGTTTTGAACATTCGGGAACAGAATCAAAATTGTATTGGCGAAACAAAACACATCATCTTTATGAGCAAGCCATTGAAACTTGTTATCTCTTGAAAAATTATGAAAAGGCATTTTATTTTTTCGAGAAAAGTAAAGCAGTTTTATTGAATGACCGCCTGAATGAATTAAGTGCCAAGCAACAACTTTCTCCTGAAGATTTACTGAAAGAGAAATCTTTACAGCAAAAAGTCGCTGAATTGAATGCTAAATTGGCTGGTCAAGATATTAAAGGAAGTAAATTAACAAAATTGCAGAATCAGTTGCTAGAAGCAAAAGACGAACAATCAGCCTTTATAAAAAGCTTAGAACTTAAAAATCCAACCTATTATCAATACAAATATGATACCACAACTGCATCTTTGGAAGATGTGAAAAAATACTTAAAAAGGCCATCTGAAAGCAAAAATGGAGAGATTAGTTTGGTAGAGTATTTTGTTGGAAATGAGGCAATTTACGCCATGAAAATATTGCATAACCAAGCATTTTTACAAAAAATATCACTTGTAAATTATGAAGAGAATTCAAAAAATTTCCTGAAATATTGTGCTGATAACCAACAAGCCAATGAAGATTTTTTAGGTTTTTTGAAAGTGGGTAATCAAATGTATCAACAACTTTTTGCCAAATTGGGTGTGCCAAAAGGCAGAGTAATCATTGCTCAAGATGGATACTTTTTGCCTTTTGAAGCCATGAGTAAATCTGCTAAAAGAGCAGAATATTTACTGAAAGATTATGCTTTGAGTTATACGTATTCAGTACAATTTTTATTGAAAAATGTTAGTAATGAAAGCTTTTCTTGGACGAATAAATTCTTCGGAATGGCACCCGTTACTTATCAAAAAGCCTTGAATCAAACTGAATTGGCAGATTCTGACAAATCTTTGACAAAAGTTGCAGACTACTTTTCATTCGGAAAAACCTTTGTGAACCAAGCTGCCAACAAGCAAACTTTCTTTGAAAATGCACATAATTATCAGATTGTGCATTTATATACACATGCACAAGCAGACGACAGCGACCAAGAACCAATGGTTTACTTTGCTGATTCTGTACTAAAATTATCTGAATTAGGCGCATTAAGTCGATACAAAACCCAACTTTTGGTATTATCTGCCTGCAAAACTGCCGTTGGAAGAAACGCCACTGGCGAAGGCATTTTAAGTTTATCCAGAGGTTTTGCTACTTTGGGCATTCCTGCTACTTTAACCACACTTTGGAGTGTTGAAAACAAAGCGACTTATGCTTTAAACGAACTGTTTTATCAATATTTATCTGAAGGTTTGTCGAAAGATTTGGCACTTCAAAAAGCTAAAATAGCCTTTCTACAAAGCCAAGCAGGCGAAAACCAATTACCTACTTTTTGGGCTGGTGCAGTACTTGTCGGTGATGCTTCTGCTTTGAGTAGTACTAATCTTTTATGGTATTTTGTTGCAGGTATTTTAGTCGTGATGTTAGCTTTTTTCGTTTGGAAAAAAGCTAAACATTCGGCGTAAAACCTAAGTGAAATTGTATGAATTAAACTACTGTATATCAGTTATTAAATTCATCGTTCAAGATTAAAAAATCATCAATATCACTTAAGTAATTCCTACTATTTTAAATTATTTTTACTTCATGCAACCCTTTGCTTTCCTGCACTTGTCTATAGTTCGAAATGCATCTCAAAATTTTCCTTGTGTTTACTGATCACAAATTCAAGGGAAGCTCTTTTTAATTTTCAATTGAAGTGTTAATCCAAATTTGTGAAATACTATGAAAAAAGTACTTTTTGTCTTTGCCTTGGCATTGACTAGCATTTTAACAAGCTGTGAAGAAAGTATTGATCTTGGTCAGCAAAGTCAAAATGAAACGACTGATGCGGCTTCTGCAGCTAAAGTTTCAGCAGTAATTAAGCAAGATTATCCGACCGCAACACAGCTTTTAGTGACAACGATTGATTCAAATAAAGTTTATGGTTGCGATTTTCTAGTGAACGGCGTTGCGCATGAAGCCACCGTTTCAGTTGCTGGAAAGATTTTAAGTACTTATGAAATCAAAGCAGATACAACGAAAACAGCCTTAATTGATGCAATAAAACTGTATTTAGAAACCAATTATAAAGGCTATAAATTAGAAAAAGTAGCTGTTGGAAAAGATGCCAACGCTAAGCTTTCCTACAAGGTTCTGATTGTGTATAACGATCAAAAAATTACTTTGCTGTTTGATGCTACTGGCACTTTATTAGCTACTTTTATAGAACCAAAAGGTCAGAAGCCAGAGCCCAAACAATCTCCTAAAACTTATCCTGTCGTTTTAAGCGAGTTGCCAGCCAATATTCAAAGTCAGTTGAGCGGCTTTGAATTTGTAAGAGCATTCGTAAAAACGGATTCGGACGGCAAGAAAACATATTTTGTTGTTGCCAAAACTGGAGATGTTTTATACGAGATAACTTTTGATAGCACAGGTGTCTTAAAAAACAAAAATGCCATAAAATTACAAGTGCCTAAACCAGAGGTTAAATATTTGAAAGATACCGACTTACCACAAGTAATTAAAGATTATCTTTCAGCCAATTATCTAGGTTGGAAATTTGAAAAAGGAGTGGTGCTTGTAAAAGATACAATCATTGATTCTTATACGATTGTTATTGCAAAAGAAGGTAAAGTTATCACGCTTACTTTTGATGGAAAAGGTAAATTTATTAGTGTTTTAGAACCTAAATTGCCAACTATTCCTAAAATCGAAGACAAGAGTATTGTAGCAAACGACCTTCCGCAGGCAGTCAAAGATTATTTAAACAAAGTATATGTTGGCTGGACTTTTGTGAAAGGAAGTGTAAGTCTTAAAAATGATGTTGCACAGGCATATTTAGTTGTCATTACTTTTGGAACAGACAAGTACTACGTTTATTTCGATAAAGATGGGAATTTTGTTGCAGCCAAAAAAGATAAATAGTAAAACGATGTTTGTTTGTTGATAAGTCAACAAACAAACATCAAAAAAAATATGAGAATTTTTGTAGGTATATTTTTCATCATAGTATTGAGTTTAGTTGTTGGTTGCGACGAAATCAGGGAAATCGAGCCAACAGTGAAGCCAACTGTTACTACTATGTCGTTGATTGATACAAAAAATTATTATACTCCTCCTAATAATTTTATCGCAATTGACACCAAAGTGCTTCTGAAAGCATCGGGCTATAGCTCGATTAAAATTGTGAGTGCACCTCAGTATGGTAAATATTCATTTTCTAAAACAGGTTATTTAGTTTATAAATCAGATTCTACAAAGAATGAAGTAACCGATTTCCTGATTTATAAAATGATGAACGGCGACCCTACAAAAGATAAGCGAGATACTATTAAAGTAAACATTACTTCGGATTACAGTAAAATTCCTTGTAATGCAGGAGCAATTCCAGATTTTTTCACGGTGAAATTAAATACACCAACCGTCTTAGATGTATTGAAAAATGACCGTTTCTGTAATGCCATTGTTGATTCAAGTTCTTTGGCCATTTTGGATAGTCCAAATTTTGGTACTGCCGAAATTGTTAAGAATAAAATCGTTTACACACCCAAAAGTAATTTCTATCAAAATGACATCTTTTTTTATCAAATCTGCACAGGTGGGAGTAATCCTGTGTGTAGAATCGTTGCCGTAAGGATTGATATTGAAGGAACTTGGTGTAGAAATATTTTAATTCCAGATGTGATTGTTATCGACAAATATGATACTTCAACACAGAAAATAAAAGTGCTTGAAAACGATAAAATTTGTGATAATTACGATGTAAAAAGTTTGAAAATTACGGCTAATCCACAGTTTGGGAAAGCGATAGTAAATGCTAATTCAGAAATTGAATATACCCAAACTGTCAAACAAGAAGCCAATGATTTGCTAGAGTACACGATTTACGACAAAAATGGAGCGAATCCGCAAAAAATGTTTGTTGAGATTTTTATTCGTGCCATTCCTACCTGTAAAGCTTATGCTAAAAATGGAGAAATGGAATTGTCGGCTAGTCAAGTAAAAGAAACAGAGATAGAAATTCCTTATAGATTATACGTCTCTGGTTGTGTAAATATCAAGAATATTAGTATTGAAACCCAACCTACTTATGGTATGATACGCATTGAAGACAAAAAGCTTTTATACAAGCTGAAACAACAAGATGGCAAAGAGTATAATGATCAATTTAAGTATGTAGTTACCAGTACAAATGGAGAAATTCTCAAAGCCACTTTTACAATTAGAATCAAAAAATAAGTAATAAATTTTAACTAGAATTTATTACTGCTACAAAACTCACTAAATGCTCAACGAACAGGAATTAGTCAAAGCCTGCCAAAAAAACGACCGCAAAGCCCAAACTGCTTTTTATAACCTGTATAAAAGCAAATTGATGGGTGTTTGTCGTCGTTATACTCGCACGCCCGAGGAGGCCGAAGACATCTATCAAGAAGCATTTGTGAAAATATTTAATAACATTCATACCCTTGAAAACCCAAAGGCTGTTGGTGCTTGGGTTAGAAAGGCGGTAATTCATACAGCAATAAATTATTATCATGCGAATTTAAAATTTCAACAAAATACAGAATATGAAAATATTGTACTAAGCAACGATGATTACCCCAACCTATTATCAACACTTACAAGCGAAGAACTTCTTGCGCTCATCAATAAATTACCCGACGGCTATCGGATGGTATTTAACCTTTATGTAATTGATGGTTATAATCATGCCGAAATCGGAGAATTGTTGGGTGTGAGCGAGAATACTTCAAAATCACAGCTTTCAAGAGCCAAAGAGTTACTCAGAAAGCAATTAAAACAACTGGGAATTGTCAGCTATGAACGCACTTGATAACGAAAAAGACCCTTTTGAGGATATTTTCAGAGATAAATTGTTTGATTTTGAAACTGAACCAAACGATAAACTCTGGAAATCAATAGAACCTCAACTTCCTGCTAATCCAGCAAGGAAAATACCGTACTGGCAAATGGCAGCAGTAGCAGTTTTGTTATTGCTGACATGCATCGGTTTGTATTTAATGCCTTTGTCAATCAGTAATGAAACCGAAAATGCTCAGGTTGAAAAAACACAAGAAAAAGAGTTAAACAAAACCATAAATTCTAGGGATTTATTAGAAAAAAACAATAAAAACTTAAATAAAGAAAATAAATCGAATATTATTGAGGAAAATCATTTACAAAAATCAGACAAAATAGTATCTTCAACAATTGAGAGTAATGGAGCTTCTGAAAAAGTTCAACATGAATTATCATCAGAAAGTAAAAAAACAACTTTAAAAGAACAACAAAATAGATTGAAAGTAGCAGGAGTGATACCGCCTGTTAATTCAAGTAATGAGGTTCAAAATGAACTTGCAGATGGTGCAAAGCAAAATAACTTTGTGAATCAGTATTCAAAAAAATATTCTTTGAATAAAAGCAATAAAGTAAATCGTTCTGCTGTATTCTCAGGTAAGTATGAAAATATAGATGACGAGTCGGCCAATAAACAAAGTATTGAAGCAACTAAGTATTTGGAGCAACGTTCCACATTATTAACAAGTCTTGATGCAAAAGCGTATCATCCATTTACAAATCATTTCAGAACACCGAAAATAAAGTATCGTGGACCAAAACCTATTGTATATTTTAAAGAATCGAAGCCAGTAGAATGGTACATAAGTGCGATGCCACTTATTAATTATTATACCATCACAGCTAATGGCAACGATGCGAATTATGTTCACAAAATTGCAGTGAATGATGAGGCAGACAGATTAGGTTTTTATACACAAGCTGGTTTAGTTTTTACTTTATCGGATAGATTTAAGCTAAGAACGGGTTTGACTTTCACCAAAACCAATCATAGTTTTAGCTATCAAGTTCGTACCGATTCATTAGTGGTGCAGTCACCTGATAATACTACTGGCGTAGATGTAAGTTTTGCTGAACTCAAAAAAGTATATGCTCAGTCAGCGTATTATTTAGGTACAAAAGTTGATTTACAATATACTTTTTTAAGAGGGGAATCACTTTCTCATTATGTAAATGTAGGCGTGGAGGGAGCGTATAAAATTAATGGAAGTAACCAGTTGAATGCCTTTGCGAATATTGCTTATGGAATTACTCGTCAGATTGGAGATCATGCCTATTTGTTTGTAGAGCCAACTTTTAGTTATTCGCTCAACGAACAAAGTGATTCAAATTCTTTGTTATTAATCAAACCCAATAAAATTGGCTTTAATATTGGGATAAACTTCAAACTAAAATGATAAGCGTATTTAATTTTTTCTGGAAGGGGCTAGTTTGTATTGTATTAATTGTTGTTGCACTAACGGTTGCTTTATTTAGCGGAGAAGTTAGTAAACTATAAACTAAGATTTGAGGAGTATTCCAAAGCGGATTACTCCTCAAAAAATAAACTGTTTTCTATACCAATATTGTAAAATGCACATTCAAACTTGCATTCGCTTTTAATTCTCCTCCAGATAAATCTTGGTTAATTGGCTTCTGATAATTCACTCCTAAAGATACGTTTTGTAGTAGTATTCAATTCCTAAAGCACCCAAAGTAGGTTATCTTCCCATTTGTGATAATGCTGTGATGTCCCTCAAACCATTCAAGTGAAGTTGTTTGCCATTTTTCTGAATAGCTTTTATCATGATATTTTTTGTTGATTAAGGAGTAAACCTTTTATCAGTCAGAAATTCTCTGTCGGTAAGTGTTCTTAAAAATGCAATAATCTGAGTTTTTTCTGTAGCCGTCAGAGGAATACCAAGTTTACCATTTTGATTGAGAATTGGGTCAAGATTTTGGGTAGCCGTAACGGTATTCATATAATGATTGAGTACCTCATCTAACGTCAGGAATCGTCCATCGTGCATATAAGGTTTGGTGGCTTCAACATTTCTAAGACTTGGCACTTTGAACTTATTTTTATCTTCGGGCATTTCCGTTACTCGCATTCTTCCATCATCAATTACAGGTTCGATAAATGCTTTCTTAACACCATCCACCATTCTATAAACTACTTGTTGGCGTTCTGTTGGCGGTAAACCGTTATTTCTGAAACTTCCATCACTAAACAATTCTCCAGCATGGCATGAGGAACACTTTTGTTTGAATAATTCCATTCCAGCCAATTCTGTTTCGTTAAAAACTACTCCACTTTCTTTCCTCATGTATTTATCATAACGAGAATTAGCAGAAACTAAAGACAATAAAAATTGAGAAAGAGCTTTCAAAAATCGTTGTGAAGTAATTTCAGTAGTTCCAAAAGCATTTTTGAACATGAGGGGATACTTGTCAGTCTTCCGCAGCTTATCTAATACGTTCGATACTTTATCGTCCATTTCAACTGGATTTTCGATAGGAGAAATCGCAAAAAGGTCTAAATCAAATACGCCACCATCCCATCCAAAAGTTTTTTCCCAAGCCAGGTTTTGTAATGATGATGAATTTCTTAAACCAATCTGGTTATCAATTCCATGACTTAAATCATGCAAATGATGCGTAAATCCAAAGTCTTGTCGATGGCATTCGCCACAAGACATTGAGCCATCTCTTGAAAGAATTCCATCATAAAAAAGGCTTTTCCCTAATTCAAAACCTTCTTTTGTAATAGGATTACTTTCCAATTTATAAACTGGACTTTGAAAATTGCTAGGCTGATAAAATAATTTTTCAGGCTCAATTACCACATTTGGCTGTTTTGAGCAGGAGAAAACCATCAGAAATAGAAACAATACGCTGGTGTTTAAGAATAGATTCTTCATATCTAATTTATTTAATCTTCTACTCTTCAAAAAATATGAAGAGTAGAAGTGTTTTTTTAATTAGCATCGTTACTAACATTGTTTACGCTAAACATCTGCTTGTAGTTGTCTGCAATAGGTGTAGCTGTATTTATAGTATGTACCAAATTGGTCTCAGCTAATTTTATTTGAGTAGTACCATTAAATACCTTCAAAATATCTACAAACAAATGTACTTTTGGCGCAATATTGCTACGAACTGTAGCTGCATTTGAGAGTGGTAATGTTATCGTGCGAAGATTATTGGCAGTTTTTGTCGTCATTCCTCCAAAACCTCCTACGTGCAGTTGAAATGGTCTTTTTCCTGTAGCATTTGTTGGAATAACAGAAGATGTTCCTTCAAATTTAAAGAAAATATAACCCGAATTCCATGCCCAGTACATGCCATCATCACCATAAGAGGCTGGGTCAAGTACTCCTATTCTTTGGCTAAGGTCAGAAGTACTTCTAGTACTATCTACACCAACCATGAAAGATACTTCTTTGTAATTTCCAGTAGGAATATCTTTTAATTCAGCTTCAAGACTACCAGCATCTGACTGTTTTATCAAGAAATAATTATTCGGAAATTTAACAACAGTACCATCTTCTTTTTTGAACGAAACATTAGAAATAAAGTAATTCAAAGTAGTAACCGTAAAATCTTCGCCAGAACTGTTTGTATAAGCTCCCGTTCCAAGTACTAAAGCCTTGTCGCCCACTTTATTATCGAAAGAAAGTGTGATTGAGTTTTTATCGTTTGAATTGATTTCATCTTCTTTACAAGAAACAGATAGAACGATAAAACCTAAGAAAAAAAGTAGTAACAGTAATTTATTCGTTTTCATACAAGGTATTTTGAAATAGATAGACAGTATTGTATTGCCTAACTAATTTTTGATTAGTAAAAAATAGATTGAATCCAATGCAAGTGAATAATAGGTTATGTACAACCTAAATCAATGCTTTGGGCATATTCATCGCAAAAAAGATTAAATCTTTAGAGCTTTGAACCAAAAACCAGTAAAAAGAAAGGAATTAGAATTGCGGAGGACGAAAAATACCTTTTAGCATGCCAGCAACTGGATTGACTAAAAAAGCAAAATTTGATGTTTTTCTGAGAAGTTCAATGAAAGAGATTTTGCTAAAATTAAGATTTCCGAAAGGACAAAATAGCTGAATTTCAGGCATTTTCTCTAACCTTTCTGCTGTTTGCTTATGTTCTCTTTCTTCAGCAGCTTTTAGTTTTTTAGCTAAATAACATTTACCATCACAGTGCAAAGAAGGACGATTTTTGTTTACACAAAGTACTTTCGCAATATAAGCTTTATTGGCTTGGAAGTACACGACAACGCCCATGCGACTGAATAAAGGTAAATTCAGTACTAAAAGTAGAAAGTATATGGTAACACGTGTCAACATTCTGCAAATGTTAGGCTAGCATTTTTTTCAATCCTAATTCTAAAACGAAAATATCAGACTGATATTTGTTAGTTATTGAAAAATAACACCAATATCATTGATATTATTAGCATTAGCAACAGAATAATTGCCCCGACTGTTCTTTTCCAGTCGGGGAGGATTTTTCTCTTTTTACTCATTTTTATTTCTTCTGATAATTGGTAAAAATCTCACGCCATTTTTATGGAGAATTGTTAATTGCAACAAAATATTAGCCGCAACGGCAATGCACACTAAGCCAATTGCAGCTATTCCGATACTGATTAATAAAATCTTCATGGTTATTTTTGTTTTAGAATATAAGTTGCTACGTCTTTGATTTCTTGTTCTGATAAACCCAAAGCAGGCATTTGTGGATAATCAGTACGTTTTTTCCCCGGTTTACGAATCCAGTCATGTAGTCCTTTTTCGTCTTTTTCGTAAATACTTACCATTTCTGTCACAGGTGGGCCTACAATTTTGGTATCTAAAGCATGGCAAGCACTACATTTTGCGGTAAAAACGGCTTCGCCAGCATCAGCAACTACGGGTTTTTTGTTGGGGTTGTTGGCATCTTTGATAGCTTGCTGTACTTCTTTTTGATACTTGGCAGTTTCTTTGGCTACCAATTTTTGATGGGGCTCTAAAGCCGTAGCTCGGTATAAATGTCTTCCCGAACCCATAAAAATTACTGTAGTGGTCAACAGTAATGTTACTTTCCAGAAATTATCAGCGATTTTTTCGGCTTGTCCAGTAATGGCTTTCCAAATCCAGCATAAAGCTGGAATAGCAAAAGCTGCACCCGTCAGAATCGTCAGAATCAATTGCCAACTAATTCCTTTGGTAGGAAGCGTCAGGAGTACAATTGGTCCAATCAGAAACTGAGCTACCGAAGCTGAAAAAGTTAGTGAATAGGCTTTTTTGCGAATTTCATAAAGACTCAAACTTTGGAATTTTTCTTCAAAGGCAAAACTTTTTCTACCGAAATACCAGAAAATGAAAAGTCCAGTTACACCCAACGAAGCAAAAATGAAGTGTAAGTATCTTGGAAAAACATTCGGTAAAGCCAAAGCTTCAAAGAAACCAGAAATAGTATTCCATTTTTCTGGGAAAAGCATCAAATTGATATTCGTCAAAAAGATAAAAGGAATAAATAAAAAAATAGCCACAGATGCCGCAATCATAGAAATATGAAGTGCTTTATTGTCTTTCAGTACATTCCAAGAATATTTATGGGCATAAGTAAGCAAAAAAGCCAAAGTAGTGAGTGGAATAATGGCTATCCAAAACAAACCTGTAAGGGCATTTGCCGAATAAAAATACAGCGTGTAAAGTGTATTGATGGTCAGCAAAGGTGCAACGCCCAATACTACTGCCATACTTTTATTAACAGTAATTGTCTGGGCGATTTCATAAGCCAATTTATCGTACTCAGGATTTTTCAAGCCTTTTATCTCACTCCAAAGCGTTAGGAGTGAGCCACCTAACATTAGATTAATAAAAATTATATGTAACAAAAATGAAAAAACTAAGGCAAAAACCAGTACGCCATGTGGTAAAGGCAAAGGCAGAGGTAAATCGTGTGGTACTGGCGTTTGCAATAAGATTTGTAAGAAAATATGTTGTAATATCATGGTATCAAAATTTAAGCCCATTGAAAAAATGGGCAATAGGAAATCCTTCAAAGGAATTCATTACGAACCTTTTAAGGATTTCCTAACAATGAAAATTAGTTTTTACTCAGTTGAAGTCCTTTTTCCTGTACGCCTTCTACAGGTACTCTGTTTTCTTGAATACTCTTGATATACACAATCAAAGCATCCAATTCTTTTTCATTTCCCGGAAAAGGAGGCATGAAGTAGCGAGCATTTTCGATGTGCGAAATGTAGGATTTCATCATTTCGGGCTTTAACTTTTCGCCTTCTTTCAAACTGTACATCGTTTCAAATTTCTCGGTAACCGAATTGATTCCGTTAGTAGTATGGCAACGACTACAAGCCAACAAGAATATTTGTTCGCCAGCTACTAATTGGTTTTCTTCAGTTACTTCATGTACAGGCGAGTAGGTTGCGTACTTGAGTAAACCATCTCTTTTGAATAAAGGATATTCGTCTTTTCTGAGGGTATTTGAATACATGTAATTTCCGATCACATAAGGTTTTCGGATAAATTCACGGATGCGTTCAAAGATTCCCGCAAAGCCTAACATACCGAGTACTGGAATGATGTACAATAGTTTCGGAATCTTGATTTTCGGTTTGAAGAAAGTAAGTCCTGCCACTACCAAAACAGAAAATAAAGCTCCGAAAATAAAATACACCAGTAAGTCGTACCAAGATTGAAAGTCCATCGTGCCTATTGCCACAGGTAAGTTCCCAATCATCAATGTCGGGATTTTGTGATGATACAAAAAGGCAGCAATAGCACAAAAAGGCGTTGCCAGCAACATCCAAAGGGCGATAACTCTTGAAGCTTTTCGGCGAATATCAGAACCATTTGGTGTAAGGAACATCGTTAGGAAAAGTGCCAATGAACCTGCCATTAAAGCCGCCAAAGGAGTACGGAACATTAATTGTGGTAAATAAATGGGGTTGGTGAAACCCGAAACAAAGGTTTTGTTTTCTACCCAACTGCCTGTATCCATCATAAAGCCCAAGATTGATACAATAATTGCCATCGTTACCCATGAGGCAATTGATAATTTTACGCCAAACATGATGTGTTTAGATTTGGCTTCTACACTGATGTTTGATTTTTTCCAAGAAAGGTAATAAATCATAATCAGGACAACTTCGGTTACAAAAACCATCCATTCTACAAACCAAGCGCCATAAAATACACGAATCAAACTACCGATGGAAGCTGGATTTACTAAGGAGGCTGAAAGCCAAATACCTACGCCCGTCATCGCTCCGAGTGTAGTGGTAATGATAAAGGCAATCGTCATTAATCTACGGGCTAAATTATCCCATGCTAAATCAACAACTTCGTTTTGTTTGGCTTTTCTGAAACCGAAGTATTCCAGTAAAGTGACCAAAGGAATAAAGCCCACGGCTAAACCGTGATTGATAAGTACATGGATTACTGCTATGATGGCAATAAGCAGTCTGTCACCCATGAAATCGAGGTGAAAAATTGGAAAATCCATTTTAATATTTTTTATGGCAATGCGTATTGGGGCTACTCTTTTGAAAGAATAGCCTAATACATATTGCTTTTTGTTAAACTTTAAAATTATTTGGGCATGTGATTTCATCCTAAGAAAAATCTTAGGTAAAGCGTATCAATTACATTCTAAATAAAGAATGCTAGCCCATAAAAACAGCAGAAAAAGAGATATTTTGTGGAGGATGAGGAATCTTGAGGTAAAGATTAAAGTAGTACAGGTTTAGATAAGTATAATTTATTTTTTGTGGAAACGAAAAAGAATAATGAATGGGTAATTTAATGGATGAATCTTCACAGAATAAGTTGAATGGTGTAATATTATGGACACTGTTTGTTCCCCTGTTTTGTTTGTCGGACGATTGATCGAAATCGATTAAAGCCAGTAATTTTTGTTTCGTTTCTTGATGTAACTGCTTTACTTTAGATTCAGTCTTGGACATTTCTTGACTAAAAGTAGTTTCATCTTTTAAGGAAAAAACCAATAAATATCCAACAACACTTTGCCCCAACAATACCGCTACAATAGACAAAGCCAACCAGCTTTTAAGCTTGGCTATTTGTTGCTTTGTTAGCTTTTGTATGTCTATGTTGAAAGTAAACATTGATTAAACAATTTTCAAAAATTGATAATTTTTGAATTATAATACAAATATAACGTATAAGAATCATAGCTTCTATATTTCCCAGTAAACTACCGCTTGATAAACAATAAAAGATAAACCTAGGGTGTTTTCCTATTTGTTAGCTATTTTCCTATATTTGTTTCAATAAAAAATGTATTAGTAAAGACAAGTACATCTTGATTCGTATTATATTTTACATTTAAAATTAATAGTATAAAACTATCTGTAGTAGCAGAATGAAACTAGATTAATTAGTTATAATTCTTTACTATATTTCAATAATTGTTTCAAATTCACAATTGATTCAGGTTAAAGCTACTCACACCTAATTTTAAAGTTGATAGCACTATTTTTTATACAAATGAAAAAAATTATAATTCTATTACTTATTTGTCATTATAAATTATTGTCCCAAACACCAGACCTTGGTAAATTAAAACCTGAAAATGGAAATAATTTAAGATACATTTCAATTGGCTCGTCTTTGTCTGCGGGTGTAAGAAATGGAGGAGTATACTCAGCAGCTCAACAAACATCATTTCCTAATTTAGTTGCTCAACAAATGGGCATATTTAATTTTAGACAAGCACTTCTAGAAGGTAATGGGAGTGGTTATGAAAGTGTTATTGTTGATAAAAATAATAACTTAAAATTTCAAAAAAATGCAGGACTTGATGATAGTAAAAAGCTATCAAAAATAATAGATGAAATAGATAACTTAGCCCTACCTTATCTAAAGATATTAGATATCTATGAACCTAGAAGCGATAATAATCAATTTGTCGATAAAAAATCTTTCAAATATTTAGACCGGTTAATTTCTACAGAAGAGGAAGAAAAAATCTCATATTTAAAGTATTTAAGTAGAGTAAAAAAAATAGATTTTTTCACTTATGAATTAGGATTTCATGACTATATACAATATGTTAAATCTGGAGGCTTAGGTACTAGTATTATTTACATGGGTGCAAGAGAAAATTATGGGGAGATAGAACTACTCAATATCCTTACTTCAAAGAACGCAAAGGGGGCTATGGCAAACATACCCGATGTCTTGGATTTTCCAATTTTTCGATATAATACCCTTAAAAAGATCCAAAAAGCTAATTCTACAAATGAAATTTTTATTTCATACCTAGCAAAAAGCGGTGTAAGAATTGCAAAAAGTTTAGATATATTCTTGCCTACACAAAATATATCAGATTTAATGGACAATACCATTCCTGATAATCAAAAATTAGGATTAAAACCAGATTCTCCCCTAAATGATAGTGATGTTTTAAGTATAGACGAAATTGAAACTATTTCGGTAAGAGGTTATAATAAGGCAATTATTGAACCTCTTTCACAAAAATATCAATTACCAGTTGTAGACCTATATTCCTTATACAAAAGTATTTTTAAAGGTAATTATATAACTGATGATGGTGTCTTAATTAATCCAGACTATCCTAGTGGTAACTTTTTTTCATCTGATGGCATTACCCCCACCGCTTTAGGACAAGCAGTAATTGCTAATGAGTTTATAAAAGTTATGAACTCACATTTCAATGCCAAAATACCTTTGATTCAAACTATAAAATTTATTGAAAAGTAATAAATAAACCTAAAAAACTTATGAAATCATATATAATTTTGTTTATACTGCTAACAAACATAGTTGCAAAGGGTCAAGTTTCATTATCTCTTCCCTTAGAACGTTCAGTATTCCAAAGGGATAACACTGGACAAACTACAGTAACATTTGGTGGACAAGCTATGGTTAGTACAAGCACATATCAAATTCAATATAAATTAGTAACCTTAGATAGAGATGGAAATAATACAAACTATAATTCTCAGTCTTGGGTTAATATAAATGATTTTGGTGGTGGTAGAACTTTCCAGTTTAATTTACCTATCAGTACAGGGTGGTATCGTATGTACATTAGAGCATCACAAAATAACAACCAAATTGGTGGTACTTCTTCAATAAAATTTGGGGTTGGAGAAGTAATCGTAATAGCAGGACAATCTAATGCTCAGGGAGTCGGCCCCATCCCACCTCCAGAAGCAAATACTTCAAACTCCCCTTATGACTGCGTAATAAGTAACAATGAACAACTTTTTTGTAAAAGATCTATTGCGCCATTTCCAATTTTTGGAAAAATGGAAAACTCTTCAAGAGTTGGCCCAAATGGTGTAGGAGTTTGGGCATACCAAAGATTAGGAAATCGTATTGTTGATTTTGAAGATGGTAAAATAATACCTGTATTATTCTTCAATGTTGGTGCAAGTGGTACTTCAGTTGATAATTGGTCGGCTACAGCTGATGACCAAAATGCGTATGTACAAAATCCTTTGTGGGATAATAATATTCATTGTAATTCAGCTGGAGTTCCCACATCAGAGAATAATGGACAAGGACAACCATATATAGCTTTAAGGAACACGCTCCACTATTATGCTTCTATGTTTGGTATTAGAGGCATTTTATGGCATCAGGGAGAATCTAATACGGTTACAAATAGTTCATCTGCTACCTACGCCTCTCTTTTAGACAACGTAATTCAAAAAAGTAGAGATCATTTTAATGGAAATTTAGCTTGGGCAATTTCTAATGTTTCTCGTATTAATCATGAAGGAATAGACAAAACTTCTTCTAATGTTTTAGCAGGTCAAAATACAAGTAGAACAAATAAAGGTGGAGTAATTGGTGCTGGAAATTCTGATGACATTTTTGACCCTATTGGATCTGAAGGAACAAAAAGGCAATTAGATAGAACACATTTTGCAAAAGATGGATTATTTGATTTAGCTAACCAATACTTCTCGAATTTTGGTAGTTTAAAAGCAAAAACTCCAATTCAATCATCATCAATTCCTTCTATCTCTGTAACACCAAATTCATCAGGTGGTGCTACTCTATCTGTTCCAAGTGGTTATTCTGAATATAGATGGGTTCAATATGATGGTAACTATAAAGATGTCGATTGTTCTTCATCCCCAAGTCCATGTAGCAATTCAATTACTTTAGCATCTAATTCAGGTAATTGGCGTTGTTACATAAAAGCTAGCAATGGCAATTTTATGCTTACTAGGAAAGTATATTTACCTGTAACTTTAACAAATGCACGCATTGCAAGTGATAAAGATGTTTTTTTAGAAAATGAAAGTATTATTAAAAGCTCCGTTTATCCAAACCCAACTTATGAAAACTTTGAAACGACAATTGCCTTTGAATTACCTTCGGATGCTAATAATTTAAGATTAGATATTATAGATAGCAAAGGCACCGTTATTAAAACATTGGCTAATGGAAATCATGCTGCTGGAAAATACAGTTACCCTTTTGATATCAAGGAACTATCCCTCTCATCTATCAACGTATATTATTATCGCTTAACAGTTGATGATATTGTTGAAACAAAACGTTTGTTACACATAAAATAATTGCATATGATTCCTTATATTCTATTGAATTAGTAACTCTTAAAGTTAAATCGGATAGTATGAAGACTAATGAAATGAAGTATGAACAAATTAAATCAAAATTTAAGCTTGGTATTCAAAATAGTGATGATTGGGGATTGAGTTTATATATTCTTCCTCTGGTAAGCTCTAAAAAGAAAACCATTGAAATTTTAGAAATAAAAGAAGTACCCCAACGAAAAATCGTTCCAGAAATGTTTGACAAAGCATTTTGGATAACTTACAAAATAAATGCAGATTTTGAAAGTTTTGGAAAAATTGATGGGATACTAAAAGTTAGATATTTAATTTATTAGGTTTAGTGAACTGCTAATAGTCGTAGAACATTCTTAGATATTCTACGACTATTTTCTTTCCTACTTTACCTTCAAAAACAAAGCAAATCCAAATAAACTCACAACCAAAATACCTAAAGCTGAAAGAATCGTAACGATGTCTCGAATGTCTTTTCCTGCCCAATCCATGAACAAGAATTTATGTAATACGCCAAAAGAAAGTCCTTCACGTCGGTCTGAATCAACGATTTGTGCGGATAAACGACTGGTGGCTGGTTCTACATAATAAGTTAAATGGTTGTCGGTTGCCAAAGCTAATTTCACTACCGGCAAGCGTTTGTTTACAAAACCATACTCTTTGTCGAACTTTGTTAAATAGCCTGTTGAAGCAATGGCTGGCAAAGTACTTTCGTCTTCACTTGTTTCTGCACTTTCTCCTAACTCGCAACAAGCTGGGTCGCCACCTGTTTTTCCTTGCTCAATAAAATGTCCGACCAATTCTTTAGCATGTTCATTGATTCCGTTTTCTAAAAGACTTGCTGTTTGAACATCATAATATTGAATATTAGCTTTTACAACCGTCTTTTTAGTTTCATTAAAACGTTCGGCTTTGTCTTGTTGTTCTTTTTCCCAAGCTCCTTTTTCTTTCGACTTTGCAAATACTTGGTAATACAATTTATCGTCGATTGTAGCTAATGAAAGATTTGCAACCTTAGTCCAGTCTAAAGGCAAAGCCAAATTAGCCGTTTGTAAATCTACCGTTTTGATGCTTGGTTGATAGAAATACTTGATGCGTTCGTCGGGGGTAAGTTTTTTTGTAGCGTGATAAGCTCCCGAAAAAGCGAAAGTAAAAGTGACAAAAGCAACCCAAAGCCCAATTTGGCGGTGATATTTTCGTAAAATACCTACTTTATCGTTGGCATTGCATGGTTTTTTGAATTTCCCCCACATAAACCCATAAATCACCAAACCGCTCAACATTGAAATAATGATGATAGCAAGAAAGCCAATCATGATTGAAATTCTGAGCGTATTATTGGAAATTTTTGTCAAGAAATCCCAGTTATGAAACGTTCTGAAAACCCACAAAAATGCTTTTCTACGGTTTTCGTTGAAATTTGCCAAACGTGTTTGTTCGGTTTCTACATAAATATCCATTCCGTCGGCTCGGTCGAATGATACTTTCCAAACGGGCAACAGGCGATTCACATAAGCGTATTCCTCATCAAAATCTGTGATTTCTTCAATACTTTTAATGGCTGAATTTTGGTCTTCTGTAAAATAACGAGCCAAAAATTCAGCGTACTTTTTATCGCCATTTTCAAGCATTTTAGCATCGGTAGCATTAAAGTACACCAAACGATTACTTACTCTTTTTACTTGATAGTAAGTTTGATTATTGAAGCTGACAATTCTGAAATTTTTAAATTCTGTAATTTCATTTTTGTTCAATACTTCTTGTAAAGACAATTTGATTTGTGCTTGGTTTAACGCCTCTGGCTTTACAAATTCATGTGCCAATTTTACTTTAAACCAATGCGACATAAAAGGGTGCATCATTCCTGAAATACACCAAAAGATTACAGGAATCATCGTAATCAAACCGATGATTCTGTGCCAACGATAAATATTTCGTTTAATTTTTTTCTTCATTCCTCCGAAGTACGATTCTTTCTGAACCTGTTCGTCGGCTATATCAATGATGTTATTTGCCATGTTTTTTTTTATTTAGTGATTGAGTGAATTGTGAATTAGTGAATATTAATCATTAGAGATTGTATAATCACTCAATCACTAATTCACAATTCACTAACTCACAACTCACTCATTCACAATTATTTACCCGTAAAATTGTACTGCAAGCCAATCACCACAGTACGTGGAGCGGCTGGCGTGTAAGTTGTTCTGTCAGTAGCATTATTACCTCTTGAAGCCTGATTAGCGTATAATTCGTCCGTCAAGTTCATGATGTTGGTAAATACTTCAATGCCTTTGAAATTATAGCCTGCACGGAAGTTCAATACGCTCACTCCCGAAAGTCCGAAAGCGGTTTTGTCGTTGTACATCACCGTATTGATTTGGTTTTGGTAGTACGACGACAGGCGTTGCCATTCGATAGCAGCACGCAAACCTTTCGCCCATTTTGGTTTGTAAGTGATTTCAGAATTGGCAATAAACGAAGGAGCTGAAGGCATATCTTTTCCGTTCACATTTTTCACCACGTCCGAAGCTCTTGTACTCAAAGTAAATTCGATAAAACGGTGAACGGCATTTGTTCCGCCAAAACGAATAAACCATTCTGAGTTGGGTTTATAAGTAATGCCGTATTCGATACCTCTGTGCAAAGTTTTTCCAGCAGATTGATAGTCAGTAGAGTTGTCGGGCTGACGAATACTTAATAATTCGTTTTTACCATTCATTTCATAATAGGCAACGTCGATATAAATCTTGTTATCTAAAAAGGAAGCCCAACCGCCTACTTCTTTGTTGTCGAAATAGGCAGGTGTTAAATTGTAGTAAAATGGATTTGCACTTCCCGTAGGTGTTTTACGGAAAACAGCCGTTAAGCCCGGAGGCGAAAAACCTTGTGAATAATTAGCATAAATTCCTTTTCCATTGCCTAAATCATAAGTTGCTCCGATTTTTGGCGTTACTTGGCTGTACTCTTTTGAACCTTCGGCGTTGTTATCCAAATAGTTTAAATAATCAAAAGCCATACGGTCGCAACGAAGCCCTAATGAAAGTCTTAGTTTTTGGATTGGCTCAAAATCAAATTGCGAGAATAAACCTGTGTTGTAGATTTTAGCATCATACTTGGCTACAAAAACATCTGGATTTTCTTTTACCAAAGTATATTTTTCAACCGATTTTCCATCTGCACGCAGTTTTGCCGTAAGGTCGATTGTATAAGAACGATACGGATTCGTTGAATAATCATAAGTACCACCGACTAACAAACGGGCTTTCAGGAAATTAAATCTTTGTGAATGTTGTGCCAATACGCCATAAGAAGTAAATGAATTATCATTGATTTCTCCTTTAGCTGTAGTCGCTCCAGTCGTCCAACGAATTGAATAACTTGGGTTTTGTCCGACAGTATTATCACGATAATATGGCGTAACGGTCGTTTCAGCATTGGCATTCCAAGTATGTTCTAAAGAAATTTTGGCACGAGTCGCTAATACTTTTCTGTAAGTAAAATCTGAAGTTGATGAATATTCTCTTTTGTAAAATGCGATAGAGTCAACGCTTCCGCCTGTTTGTGAGTAGTAATCGTTATAAGCCAAAGTACTTACCAAGCGAGTTTTATCAGAAATTTTGTATTCGGCTCTGGCATTGAAAGATGTTTTATCGAAATCACTTCTTGCTTGCCAAGAATCTATTTGTTTCGCCACATAACCGCCTAAGTACAAACCAAATTTGCCAACTCTTGCACCTGCTCCGTATTGAATTCTTTTATAACCATAATTATCAAATTGAATACCTACTCTTGCCGTAGGAACAGCAGTTGGGCGTTGCGTAATAAAGTTAATCGCACCACCAACGGCTTCTGGGCCGTATAATGAGGAAGCTGGTCCTTTTACTACTTCTACCGATGAAACCGAAAATACATTCATTTCAATAATGGCATTGTGGTTGAAAACGCCCATCGGACGAATCGGCACACCATCTTCTAAATACAAAAAGTAAGCAGCCGTTCCCATTGGTTGACGAATCCCCATCCCGTGTTGTTCATTATTGTAATTCATCATCACTACACCGGGCGTTTTGTTGATGATTTCGTACATACTCGTTGGCTTGGCATCGTTAATCAAAGTGGATGATAATTTTGAAATCGCCACAGGAGCTTCAGTGCGTAAACCTGCTTCACGATTGGCAGTTACTACTACTTGTTGAAGGTTTTCTACCGAAGGCTCTAAAGAAATATTGAGTACTTGCTCGGTTTTGTAATCCATTTCTAAAGTCTGAAAACCAATGCTTGAAATCGAAATTTTATTGATTTTCTCGTTAGTTTTCAAGGCAAATTCACCGTTGATATTGGTAGTAGTTCCAACATTTGTGCTTAAAGCTCTTACGGATGCACCTACTACGGGTTCTTTGGTGGAGCTATCAAAAATTTTACCTTTTATTAGATTTTGGGCAAAGGAAGTACTTATCGTCAAAAACATGACGAGGATAAAATTGACTATGTTTTTCATCTTTTTTATGAATAGCAATAGGCTACTGAGCTTTGGAATTCTTGTTTTTATGAGCTTAAATTATTCAGAAAGCTTTCTCGTATTGAAATAATACAAAGCATACATGGCTGAATCAAGCAGACATACAAAAACCAAACAGCAGCATTTTAAAGAATGACTGTGTTAATACTTGAAAGAAAATGGGGGATTTGTTCGTTTATATATTTTGAAGCAAAAGATTAACTTGGAAGAAAGCCAGATACTTCTTCAAAAAATAAAAAACAAAACCAGAAAATTTCTGTGATTAGACAGTCGGAGGATGAAAAAGAGAAGAACTAACACTTACTGAATTTTCAGTAAGAAATGTGTAGATAGATTTTGAAGAAAGAGGTAAAAAAGCCCATTCTAAAGAGAAAGTTGGCTCGGCATCAAACACTTCTTCCAAGATTTTCTTGAGAGATTGCCCTTGTTTTTGTGTTTCTTTGGTGGCATTGTCTTCAGCTACTTTTTGTAGTTTTTTAGCTAAATAACAATGACCATTACAATTCATTTGTGGTTTGAAACGGTTTTCACAAAGGTTTTGAATGATGTACTCCTTTCTTAATTCAAAATCCAAATACACCACAGGTACGAGTAGCGTTTTTACGCTAATCAGCACCAAAAGCAGTAATGCTATGTAGTTTTTGGTTTTCATGGATTTTAAAATTTCACGCAATTTACTACCAGAATCAATAAGTTGTACCCTGATGTTATTTTAAATAAAAATCAATTTAAAATATTTACTTTTGTGGATTACTAACCACAAAAATTAATCATCAACATCATGTCAGACTTTCAAACATTCTTCAAGCTTGGCTTTCAACACATTACAGATATCAATGGTTATGACCATATTTTGTTTGTTGTTGCGCTATGTGCTATTTTTCGACTCAAGGATTTAAAAAAGGTAGCTATTTTGGTTACAGCATTTACCATTGGGCACTCGCTTACTTTGGCTTTGGCAACACTTCAAATAATTACTTATAGCTCAGAATTTATAGAATTTTTAATTCCCGTCACTATTGTCCTTACTTGTTTTATCAATCTGTTTCATAAATCTTCTGAGCGAGCTTCACAAGCAGAACATTCTTCCATTTTACGTTATCCGATGGCAATGATTTTTGGGTTAATTCATGGAATGGGTTTTTCAAATTACCTTAGAAGTTTGTTGGGAAAAGAAGAAAGTATTTGGCAACCGCTTTTGTCCTTTAATATTGGTTTAGAAATCGGACAATTACTGATTGTGTTACTTTCCTTATTGTTGAGTTCTCTGCTATTAGATATTTTCAAAGTAAAAAAACACGATTGGAATTTAATTCTATCAAGTTTAGTAGCGGGAATTGCTATCACCTTAATTTTAGGGACAGATTTTTTGAAGGCTTAAATAGGTATTTTCCTCAGTTATTACGCTGAGGAAAATACCTAAATCATTTTTTATACTACAGGATTTATTGAGCCGATTTTATTAGGAATGATGATTTTAAAAGTAGTTCCTTGTCCTTCGATACTCTCAAAAAAGATTCTCCCTCCAAGTTTTTCGATGGTATATCTTAAAGTATAAAGTCCAATTCCTGTGCCATGTGCTTGACTAGTAGCACGATAGAATAGCTTGAAAATGTTTTTTTGCAATTCTTTTTTGATGCCAATTCCATTGTCCGACAAAATAATTTTTACAAATTCCTTATCGCCTGAAATATTTATTTTTAAGGATGAATCATCTCTTTCAATATTTCTGTATTTGATTGCATTATCAATGATGTTCTGAAATAATGAAGTAATGATGGATTTATCAAAGTGAAAATCAAAAGGTAAATCTATTATTTCTTCAAAATGTTGAGCAGAATAACCTTCAACGCTGGCTAGAGATTTTTTTACTTCATCAATAATAGTCTTGAAATCAATTAATTCAAAATGCGGAATCTCTTTTTGGATTTTGAGAGATTTGTTTACTTGCTCTACCGTTTCTAATAATCTACTAACGCTTTCATTAATCAGTCCGCAATAGCTTTTTAGGGTATCAATATCAACGGGGTCTTCTTGAAGTGCCATTTTTGTTAATTCCAATACACTTGTCATTGGGCTTTTAATATCGTGCGATAATCTGTACGAAAATACTTCTAAAGATTCTATCGTATTTCTATATTCGGTAATATTAGAAATTGCCACACCAACACCGTTACCAACTTTGAAGGCTTTTACTCTATTGTACTGATTTCCATAAATTGGACTTCCAATAATTTCTTCAATAATAATGGGTTTACCAGTAAGTATTACTTCATTGTATTTTTTTACTAATCCTTTTTCTTCAGCGTTAGGAGCTACTTCTAAAATATGTTTTCCAACGAAAGCATCTCGCTCAAGATGATAAAATTTAAGTAAGGTTTCATTTGCATCTATAACATTCAGTTCACTGTCAAATAGAATAAAATGAAGCTCTGCATTATCAAAAAAAGCAGAGCGAAGAGTTTGTTGTTCATTTCCCGTTATCATAATTAATTAATTTGGATTTAGTTATTTTTATTCGAATTTGGATAGTGTAGAAATTACTTTCCAAAGCCTTTTTTGTTTAAGTTATGATTTCTCAATCAAATTATCTCAATAAAAATGGATGAAATTTTCATTAATTTTCATTGAAAATATTAGAGATATTTCATCATCCTATATTTATGTGTTTTTATGTTTTTTGCTTATCTTGAAATATTTATATTGCTTTTCACTTAGAATTTCTGACAAACAAAATAACTATTGAGATATATATAAAATATCTTTATATTGTATTTGTATTAGTTTATGAAGTAATAAAAGCAAATTAATAGTAATTCAACCTTCTTCCCATTATCATTAAATTAGTTTATGTTTCAAAAAGTATTTGTGTTGATATTGTTTTCTTTGTTATTACCTTTCTTGGTTTTTTCTCAACAAAAAAAACTTGACCAACTGCTTTCGCAATGGAAGAAGTTGAGTGTTTCTGCCCAACAGAAACCAGATACAACTACCATCAATTTATTGAATACCATTGCAAACGAGTACATGCAAACGGTTTCCGACAGTGCTTTTATTTTTTCAGAGAAAGCTTTAGCATTATCCAAATCGCTAAAATATGATAAAGGGAGTTCCGCAGCTTATGTCAATATTGGTAAAATGCACTACATGAAAGGTAATTACGATTTGTCTTTACACTATGTACTTACTTCACTAAATCTCAGTAATCAAAATAACGATAAAGCAGGAATAGCAGGGGCATCTAATGTAATTGGGTTGATTTATCTTGCCCAGAAAAAAACTAATTTAGCCTTAGCTGAATTCCTAAAAGCGGCAAGTATCAATTCAAGTATCAACAATCAAAGCAGATTATCTGCCAATTATTTCAATGCTGGTTTAACGTATTTAGAAGCTAAATCAGATAGTGCTTTTCGTTACTTTTTATTGTCTAAATCAATCAGTACAAAAATCCACGACGAACATTTGATTGCGATGGCAAACAATAGACTCGGAGATTACTTTTTACAAAAATCACAAACACATAAAGCAATTGTTTATTATTCTTCTGTGCTAAAGAATAAAAAATATCAAAACGATTGGGAGAATAGTTTCGCTTATACTGGTCTGGCAAAATGTTATTATAAGCAAGGCAAGTTTAAAGAAGCAAGTATCAATAGTGAAAAAGGGCTTTCTTTAGCCCAAAAAAATAATACTAAATGGGATATTGAACAAGCTTTAAGAGTATTACACGAATCTTATAGCGCACTTGGCGACTCAAAAAATGCTTATAAATATCTTTTGATGGATAAAATTTATAGCGATAGTTTATTTGATGAATCAAAAGAAAAGGAAATAAATGCACTCAACTTAAAGCAACAACAAGCTGAAAACGAAGTGTTGATTAAGAAAAATCAGATTGCGGAGGAGAAAGAAGCCACTAGCCAAATGGTAACCCTCATCATTATACTGGTTGCTTTATTCTTGATGATTATTACCTTGATTACTTTTAGAAATGCTAAGAGAAATAAAAAATTATACCAAGCACTCCAGAAAAAAACAGATTTCATCGCCTCTCAGAATGAATTGATTGAGCAAAAAAATGAAGAGCTTAATCATTCCAATCAAACAAAAGATAGATTGTTTTCTATCATTGGACATGATTTAAGAGGGCCATTTGCTACGATGCTTGGGGCATTAGAATTATTCAAAACAGGAGAATTGGAAGAAGAAGATAAACAGATGATGCTTGATAGAATTTTAGAGCAAATGACTGTTACTTCTGCCATGTTAGAAAACCTATTGGCTTGGGCAAATAGTCAGCGAGAAGGTTTGAAAACGCAATCAATAGATTTGTCTTTAACAGGAATTATCAATGAAATACTTGGTGTTTTTGTGATGGTGGCGGGAGAAAAAAACATTCAGCTTATTCATCATTTTGAAGAACCTCTATCAATCAAAGGCGACCCCGATCAAATTCGAATACTCTTCCAAAATTTAGTGGCTAATGCCATTAAATTTACCAAACCCAAAGGCAAAATTGTGATTAGTTATTCTGTGAATGAAAGTACTATTAAGGTTTCTATCAAAGATGATGGTGTTGGGATGACAGAAGATAAATTGAAATTGATTTTTCAAGAATCAGGAAAAAGTATTTCAACTTATGGTACCAAAAAAGAAAAAGGCATTGGCATTGGCTTAATGCTTGTGAAAAAATTTGTAGAACTAAACAATGCCACCATTGCTGTGAAAAGTAAAGAAAAAGAAGGAACAGAATTTGTGGTAGAGTTTAGTAGAATTTAATGCTCATCACACAACTTTATACAATTTCATTATTGCAGTTAAAATCATTTCAATAGTTTCTAAAGGTAAATCTTTGTTTGGGTCAAAAAGCATAATTTTCATTCTTGAACGCTTTTCAATGATTAGGTCTGGATGGTCAATGCTTTTACCTTCTACAATCCCAATGTATGGTTTTTGGTATTTTTTATGAACCCATAAATAGCAAAACATTTTCCCTCTGTAGCAGAAAAAAGGCATTCCGTACTTCAAAACATGTGTAATTTCTTTGTCTTGCGAAAGAATAATTTCTCTCAAAGCCATCAAACAGCTTCTAATAGGCTCTTCTTGTTTCAAATAAAAATTATCGACTTCTTTCATTGGTTTGGTTTAGGGGGGGATATGCTTTTTCATTGAAGGGTAAAGTTTACTTCGCCGTAGTTTGTGTCTTCACAAACTACTAATCTTTCGCCATTGTTCGTGTCTCCACGAACAATTTTTTCGCTACTAATCTAGTTAATCTTGCCAATGGCTCAATATTCCAAATTCGTCAATTCCATGTTCATAAAATTTAGCAGAGGAATATCTATAGTTTTCAGGTAAATCGGCTAAATTCCATTTTTCAACGATTGGGTTATTATGGATATAATCAATCTTTTGTTGCCAAATGGCTGGAGAATATAAAGCAATTGGAAGACTATTCCTTTGCCAAAAATGATATTTACGATTGGCTGATTCTACTTCAAAATAAGATAAGACATTCGGATGATTCAATGATAAATCTTCTAAAAACCTGTGTCCAGTATATTTCATAAAACTAGCATTTGGCATCTCTTTTCCATTTTTAGCTAACATTGTCCAAATCAGATGGATATGATTTGGCATAATAACAAATGCAAATACCTTAATTTTTTGTTGGGCTACTAAATGTTGTAAGCTACTGATAATTATGCCCTTATACTTATCTGACTTTAATAATTTTTGCCAATTTAAAATGGTGGCGGTGTAAAAATATGGAACGCCTATTTGCATACTTGAATATTGCATAGCTCCTTGAGTTTTGTAGATTTTCGTTTATTATATATGCTTGCCTGTTTGTCGTTGAGTTGTTCGTGGAGACACGAACAACGGTGAGTTTATTCAAAAATTCTTTCCCTCGCCGTAGTTTGTGTCTTCACAAACTACTAATCTTTCAACGAACAATATTTTAATTATTAAAAACAAATCTAAATTCCCACACAACCTACCACTTTCCCACAAAATCCCCAAAACAAACCCTAATTCATTTCACGAAAATTATTATCCGATATTTTATCTCATGATAAATTGTAGTGGTAACTCTTGGAGTTACCGTTTTGGAATGTAGTAATAACAAGTAACAAACATTTTCACCCCTGAAAAACTATTTAATAAGGTAGAAAAATATATTTTCACCCCTGAAAAATTATTTAGTAGGGTAGAAAAATATATTTTCACCCTTGAAAAACTATTTAATAAGGTAGAAAAATATATTTTCACCCCTGAAAAATTATTTAGTAGGGTAGAAAAATATATTTTCACCCTTGAAAAATACTTTTGTTTATTTACAAAATAGCCCTTGAAGCTTAATAAAGTCATATTCAAATCCTGAAAACAAAAAAAGCCCCTCTGCTTTTCAGCAAAGAGGCTATGGATATTAAGTGGTTGGGTATTATTCTTCTTCAATGATTTTAAAACCCCAAGCTTCTAAATCTATCGCTTGGTTATTTTGAACTTTTGTGCTTGAAATCAACTCTTTTCCACTTTTGTGTGGATAAGTAAGGCTTTTACTTTCAGCAGAATAGTTGAAATAATAATGGATTTTCTTCCCTGCTGTGTTTGTGCCCTCTTTGGTGATTAAAGGGAAAGTCAAATTTTGATTTACTCCCCAAAGTTTTGCTTTCTTTAAGGCATCTTTCAAGATGTTTTCAGTTGTTTTAGCATTTGTCATACAAGCAATGTAAGTCGCTAAACCTTTGCCATATTCGTTTTCTGTCACCGCAGCATATTTTCCCCAAGATGGATGCTCATAATATGACAAAACTTTAGCAGTTGTAGGCGTAACTAACTCCATCCAAGTATTGATTTTGTTATTTTCTGTCCCTACTTGAAAAGGGTCGCCTTTCAAAGCAACATTATTCGGAACTGTAAACTGATTATATGAAATTCCACAAGCTTCGTTGATAATTCCGGGCTGAATACTATTTCTTACCGTCACGTTTTCGTTGGAAAAACCGCTTTTGAAAGTATAAATTACATGACCACCATTTTTCGTAAAAGTATTTAATCGGTTTAATAATTCATCAGAAGCCGCATAAAGGGCAGGTACTACGATAAGCTTGTACTTTTCAAAATTAGTAGAACTTGGGTCGATAAAATCAGTACCAATATTCATGCGATAAAGGGCATCGTACATCGGGCGAAGTATATCATTATAACGTTCTCTTGCACCCCAACCAAAACTAAAAGCATTAAAGGCAGTTTGTGCTTCATTACTGAAAAGAATCGCTACCTCATTTTGTTTTCTAAGATTGATTAATTGTGAACTCAATCTATCAAAATCTTTACCAATAGCCTTTGCTTCGTTATAAGGAGCATTTGGTTGGAAATCATGGCTCAATAAACCTTTCCAATAGGTTTCTGCCGAGTTGTGGATAGAATGCCAATGCCAATATTCCAACATATTTGCCCCAGATGCTATATGACTGAATGCTTGCAAACGCAATTGATTAGGGTAGGGAGTCCATTGTGGAAAACCCTGTGCTTCTGTTTCGATAACCAAGTAGTTTTTACCATTCTTCATCGAGCGACCTAAATCTCCACCTAAAGAAATTTCGATGCCTGTCAGGAAATCTTGTGTTGGGTGATAAATATCAACACCTGCATAGTCCATTGATTTGGCGGCATCAAAATGATTTACATCCGTTTGGATTCCGTAAGAAAAACCACGCCAATCAAAATCGAAGTTTTGAGTAACAAATTGGCTTGGTTTGCTATATTCTTTCACTAAAGCTACTTGCCAAGCTAAATAATCAGTCACTAATTGTCTTTGAAACTTAGAAAATTCAGAACTCAAGCTCGCATTGATAGTGCCAACCATTGATGGAAAATCATCCCAATTATTAATTCTATTACTCCAATAATCTAAACCAAAAGCTTTGTTAATGGCATCTACTGTTTTGAATTTTGCTTTCATATATTGTACAAAAGCCTTCTGTACATTATCGCCTGCGGTATTGTAATGTTTGGTTTCGTTATCTACTTGATAGCCAATAATAGCGGGATGGTCTTTTACGTGTTCCATAATTTTACGAATGACTCTCTCAGCATGAAATCTGAAATGTTCATTGGTAATATCCATGTTCTGACGTACTCCATAACGATTTTGCCCTTGTGCCGTAACTGCCAAAACATCAGGATATTTTTTTACTAACCAAGTGGGTACTGCATAAGTAGGCGTTCCGATAATAACATGGATTCCTCCTTTGTGCATGGCATTCAGCACACGGTCGATATGCGAAAAATCATATACATTATCTTGTGGTTCAACGGTACTCCATGTAGATTCTGCAATTCTGACAACGTTAATACCTGCCTCTTTCATCATGGCAACGTCTTTCTCTAAACGGTCATAAGGCATATACTCATCGTAATAAGCTACGCCAAAGAGTAATTTATTATCGGCTGTTTGTGCGGAAAGAAACAGTACATTCGCTAAAATCAGGCTTGTCGTCAATAGACATTTCGCCAAGATTTTGGTAAATAATCTGGAATTTTTCATAGTCGGAGCTTAATAGAGATGTTTCTAAGTTTGATTGTTTTTGATTGAAATTTTGCTTTCATTTTAAAAATAATATAAAAATGTATCAGAATGATACAATAGTTCAGTATTCTTTTTAGGAAGACAAAAAAATACCTCATTGTCATTTTCATAACAATGAGGTATCAGCTATTAACTTTTATAATCCGATTTACTTTTTCAGGAATTTATTCAGTTTACATTTTTTTACTCCTTTCAAGCCTTCTACTACCGTGATGGCATTTACTTTTGCACCTTCGTAATTGGTATGTGTATGGTCTATTGGGAAATAGTTTTTCTTCAAAGTAGCCTCATCCGATTGCTCATATTTTACGGCAACTAATTCGTTCAAATCAACAAAGAAAGCTCCTGTGGTTTGTGCAGTTTCAGCCGCCCATTTTCCATAAGTATCTCTTGGGATTTTTCCACCTTTCCAAACATTGCGTGGCACTGGCGAGAAAACGATGGCTGTAGCACCTTTTTCTTTGGTTTCGTTGATGTATTTACGCATGTACCAACCGTAAGTATGTACGGTTTCATGTTTTTTTGTCATCATGTTATCAATTTCTTGAGTTTCTTCACCCGTTCCTTTGATACTTCCTCTGGCACGAGTACTGTCGTTCAAAGCACCGCCATCATTATGTCCGAATTGAATCATTACATAATCACCTTTTTTAAGATTAGCCATGATTTTATCCCAACGACCTTCTGTTAAGAAAGTACGGCTACTTCTTCCACCGATTGCATGGTTTTCGATATGTACTTTGGTCGTGTCAAAATAATCTTGGATTACACTTCCCCAACCCCATTGTCCGTCAGAACCTTTACCAGAACCATTTCGCACGGTAGAATCACCAATGATGTAAAGGGTAGGTTTTTGTTTTTTGAAGAAGGTAAAGGAAAGAAAAATAATACTTGATAAAATTAGAATGCGTTTCATACTTTGTTATCTGCTATCCGTTAATTGTTATTCGTATCCATTTTTAGAATAATAATTGAAAAATTAAGTTTTTCAAACTTTAAAATTTTTCCTAAAAATGCTCTACTTAGTTTACTTCATTTTCAAAACTTCAGCACCAGCTAATAAGAAACAGCCTAAGCCGAAATCTTCAAAATCTGGTTGTTTATCAACGCTCAATGGTTGACCGTCTTTTGGTTCTTTGCCAGTTCCTTGCACATAACCCAAGAAACCATTTGGTTGAACACAGTCTTTCAACATCGCATTGGTAGCTTTTGAAATAATTGGTAAGTATTGTTTTTTGTTTAATAAACCATGATTTACTCCCCAAGCCATGCCATAAGTAAATAAGGCTGTTCCTGTTAATTCTTTTCCACCAAACTCTGTTTCATCCATTAAGCTTACGTTCCAAAAACCATCCTGACGTTGTAATGGAGGCAAGGCTTTCATCATTTCAAGATATGTTTTTTCATATTCTTCACGGTGAGGAGCATTTTTCGGCATAATTTCTAATACTTTCACCAAAGCAGCGACAACCCAACCATCCCCACGTGACCAATAACAGTTTTTGCCAGCGGGTGTTTTATAAGGCGGGTCAAAATCTTTATCTCTCCACCAAAGGCCTTCTGCTGTATTATACAAACCTTTATCGCCATGAATGGTTTTTGTGTGCATGTACATCTGATACATTTTTTCGTAATAGCGGTCATCTTTGTACATAACACCCAAACGAGCGAATACAGGCATTGCCATTTGTAAGGCATCTACCCACGACCAATCGTCTTCCTTAGTGCTATTCACCATGCTATCAATGGAGGCTTTGATGTCACGGATTCTTTCTGGTTTTGGGTCAATCAAATACAAATCCAAATAAGTTTGTCCACAGCATTGGTCATCGGCATTACGGGTTTTGATGCCATTACGTAAACCCCATTTGTGTGCTTCGCCCCAAGCAACGGCATAATCATAATAACGTTTTTGTTTATCAACGCTATAAAGTGCCATTAATCCTTCATAATAAACGCCACGTGTCCAAATATTACTTGGACGAGTTTTATCTGGACGAACGATGGGTGCTGAAACGTCTGCCCATTTTGTCATGAAGTAATCATTTGCAGCTGTTAATCCTTTTAAAAGCTCTTTCTTCTTTGGTAGTCCCTGAGCGTGAATTTGTACAATACTTACCAAAGCGATAAGCAATACCATTGTGATGTTTTTTTTCATTTTGTTTGAGTGATTAGAGATTAGTGATTGGTGAATAGAATTTTCACTCTAGAATCTTTTTAAGGAATATAAGATTTACAATTCATTATTTAACATTCATTCTTGCGTCAGCTTTTTATGAAATTCCGCTGTTTGAGCGGAGCGAGTTTCGGAATTTCTTGATTTTCTTTTGCGGCCGCCGCTGCGGTTACTTTTCTTGTATCAAGACAAGAAAAGTAAGGTCTTTCGAAAGAAGTAAATTGTTTATAAATACATAAACCATTTTTAAATCATAGAATAATATCACTATTCACCAATTACCAATCACTACATTATTTAACTATTATATTAGCTTTGGGTGGAGTTTTCATGCCTGTTCCTAAAAAGTAACTTGTATGCGGAGGCTGGTTGTAACCAACATTTTGCCAAGCGATACTAAGTCGATACTGAGGATCGTGCATTAATGTTGGCAAACGATGTTCAGTTGGAATTGTTGTTGAAAAAATACGTAATTCCTTTTTATCATTTGTTTTAAAAATTACTTCTTCTCGCCAATCGCCAAATAAATCTGCACTCAATGCTGGAGTTGATTTTGAGCCATTATTGGAAGAACAATTCTCAGCGGTGAACAATCTTCCAACTTTATACTTGTCGATATGATTTCCATCTAATAATTCACGACTTAAATCGCCATCCCACCAGATTACAAAATTGGTTGAACTAGGGTTTTCCCCAATTCTATCACCTTTTGCATTAAACAATCCTCCTGAACCCGACCACCACATTTCTGCTCCTTCATTACTTGGGTCAATATCTTCTGCTACTCCACGACCAGCATCTTGTCCTTCATTTTTTCTCCAGATAATTTCTCCAGTTTTGGCATCGTACAAAGCAGCTCCTGGCCCTTCGGTTTTTTCTTCAATTTCATGAACACCAAATACTTCTAATCCCGGACGAGAAGGGTCTAAATCAGTAACATGTAAAGCATCACCATGACGTAAACCTGTTGTAAATAATCCTTTTCCATTATCATCAACTACCATCGAGCCATACACAATTTCATCTTTGCCATCAGCATCCACATCGGCAACCGTTAAATTATGATAACCTTGTCCAGAAAATGGATTCTCTCCATCTTTTGAATCAAAAACCCAACGAGAAGTCAATTTACCTCCACGCCAATCCCAAGCGGCTAAAACAGTTCTACCATAATAACCTCTACACATAATTACGCTAGGTAATTTTCCATCTAAATAAGCCACACAAGCTAAGAAACGGTCGCTACGATTTCCAGATCTATCATTTCCTCCATTTCCACCTTTTCCGCCCCAGCCACCAAGGTAACCTCTTGCAGGAATATAATCGGTAGTTGCTAAAGCTGCACCCGTCAAACCATCAAAAATGGTAAAGAATTCTGGACCATCTAAAATTTTTCCATCAGCATTTCTATAATCAGCTTTGGCATCGCCAATTACTTTGCCTTTGCCATCGGTCGTGCCATCAGCGGTTTTGCAAGCAAATTCTGCTTTACCGTCGCCGTCAAGGTCATAAACCATAAATTGTGTGTAATGCGCTCCTTCACGGATATTTTTGCCCAAATTGATTCTCCACAATAAAGTACCGTCGAGTTTATAAGCCTCAAAAATTGGTTCATCTGTAATACCTTTTTGAGAATTATCTTTTCCGATACCAGTTTGATGAACAATGATTTCATACACGCCATCACCATCTAAATCACCTACAGAAACATCATTTGGTGTATATTTTTCTGGTGTTTGTAAAGGAATAGAAAGGTAATTTTTAGCGGATGAATTAGCAGTTAAGGTAAAAGATTCGCTTGCCTTGCCTTCTGTTTTTCCTGAAACCGTTTTTACAAAATAAGTATTTACTTGTGTGGTATCTACTTTTTCATCCACAAAGTTGGTTCCTTTTGTTAAGGCTTCTTTATTTAATTTTATAGGATTAGCTTTTCCAGTGGTTCTGTATAAATTAAATTTTGTATCGACTGGTTCTGTACCTAACAAACGCCAACTGACAAATACTTTTCCTCCGCCTTGGTTGATGGCGATGATACCTCTGTTGAGGTTTTCCATTAATCTTTGTGCTGAAACCTGAAACGATAACACACACAACATAATGATACTTTTATAAATACTTGATTTCATTTTAGTCTGAGTTAGCATTTTAGTTTCCGTCTGGTTTAACAACATTCACAAGGGGACTGTGTGGAAAATTAAAGCTCGCTTCATCGTCTGGATTGGCTGGATCGAAACTTGGCAAACCATCCAGTAAATCATTGGCGATACCTAATTTTGCTTGTTTAATGCCTTCTACAATACATTTTGCCAATTCATAAGCACCGTAATTACTAAAATGTGTATCGTCGTGAATGGCTTTTGTTTGTTCAGGAAAAGTATTGGCATCGTAATGAACAAAAGCTTTCATTGATTTTTGCGGTCCCATTGTTTCAAAAAGTACTTTGCTCATAGCATTCAAATCTATCAAAGCAACGTTTTCTTCTTTGGCTACTTGTCGCATTGCTTCTGGGAAATCGCCTAAAGAATTATTGATTTTACCTTCAGCGTTGAAATGCCTTCTAAGCATCGACGTCACCAAAACGGGAATTGCACCTTTTTCTTTTGTTTGCTGAATATAAGATTTCAAGTATTCTTTATAAGTTGTGTTGGCTTCAATCCCTGTTCCAGCTTTTTGGTCGTTGTGAGCAAACTCAATAAAGAAATAATCACCCGCTTTGATGAGACTCATTACTTTATCCAAACGTTTTGCTCCAGCAAAGCTTTTAATTGTTTCGCCAGATTCGGCATAATTGGCAAAAACCACGTTTTTTGCTTTAAAAAATCTAGGAATCATTTGTCCCCAAGCAGCGAAAGGTTCTATGGCTTGATCAACTACGGTAGAATTTCCTGCTAAAAAAACAGTAACCGTTTTATCGCTTGCTTTGGTGATTTCCAATCCACAAATTTTTGGACTAGCATCATTAAATTCAAAAGTCAGTTGATTATCCCAATGCAAGTAAGCAAATTCTCTAGGCTTTAATTTTACTTTTTCGCTAGCGTTGATATTGGGAGTTCTTACGTTAACGGTAAATTCTTTCGTGACAATTTCTCCTTCAGCAGTAATTACTTTTTCTAACATCAATCTACGGTTTTCAACTTTTACCGTGGTGGTTGAAGTACCTTTTGTATCACCCAAAAGCAATTTTACATCGTAATTTCCTTCGGGAATATCTACCGTAAAAAAGAAAGGTTGAGTACTTGTACAGAAATCTGAGGTTAAAGCATTTTTACCTTTCCTTGTTTCTGAAACGATTTGAGCATTCGGTAAAAAACCAAAGCCTTTTTCTTTGCTGTAAACTGATGTTGGCAAAACTTGTGTATATCCTTTAGCAACTTTTCCCGACCCAAAGTCAAATTTAAAGTCTGTTGTAGCTTGAGAAAAGGATTGGAATGAACACAGTGAGATAACAGTACCAAATAATGATGCTTTGAGATGATTCATTTTGAGAGTTATAAAATTTGAATTATATATAAAATCCAATAAAAAAAGAATTATTTGTATTAAAATAAGTCTATCTTATCTTTTATAATTTATAATACAAATAAAGTGTAAGACCTGCCCGAAACTCTCCTGTGCTCTCACGGAGTAAATTTTCGTAGAATTTAGGAAAATAGCTACAATTTCTAAATCTAAAATCAGGTATTTCTCTTCTTACTTCTTCCAAACAAAAAGAGTAAAATGTTTACTTTTCCATTAATCTGTATAGCACAAGCTACAGGTTTAAAAGATTAATTTCACCTTTGTTAAAAAACAATAAACTATGAAACTTAAAACTAAACTTATGTTAATGCTGTCGTTTTCAGCAATGTTTGCTTGTAAAAGTAAAGAAGAAAGCCTTCCGATTATTGGTACTTGGCAATTGGTTTCAGCAGAAACGATTGAAAAGGACACTTCATTTTCGACTTTTAATTCAAAAGTGAAAATGATTAAGATTATCAATCCAACACATTTTGCTTTTATGAGTCATGATATTAGTGCTCAGAAAGATTCAGCGAGTACAGCACCATTTATAGCAGGTGGTGGTGAATACACTTTAGTGGACAGTATTTACACTGAAAATTTGGAGTACTTTGTTGACAAAAACTGGGAGAATAATAAATTTACTTTTACTGTAAAAATCCAAAATGATACTTTGATTCAAAAAGGAGTAGAGAAAGTAGAAAAACTAGGAGTGGATAGAGTTATTATTGAGAAATATATTAAAGTGAAAAAGTAAAATTGATGTTAGCAAAAAACGATTTTCTCTTTGCAAAAGAATCACTTTATGAACCGTGTGGTTTTAATTGTACAGAACCTGTTTTAGAACTTGAAAGTGCTGAATATGGCGCTTGTGATTTTAAGTTAGATAATTTAAACATTAAGTATCGAGTCGCTAAAATCACACCTACAAAAACAGGACAGTTTGTTACTTTATGGAAAAGAAATAAGCAGGGAATTATTGAACCTTTTAGACTGGATGACGAGATAGATTTTTTTATCATCAGTACCAGAAAAGACAATCATTTTGGACAATTCATCTTTCCGAAAGCTGTGCTTTATGAAAAAGGAGTAATTTCTGACGAAACAAAAGAAGGAAAAAGAGCTATCAGAGTGTATCCGCCTTGGGATGATGCCAATAGCAAGCAAGCTCAAAAAACACAGGAATGGCAATTGAAGTATTTTTTAGAGATTCCAGAAGATGAATTATCTGATTTAGCATTAGCGAAACAATTGTTTAGTAAAAAGTAGGATGCAATAATAAAATTCTAAGTCTTTTTTATCAATAGGAATGAACTTAACCTATTGATAAAAAAGACTTAGAAACTGCTGAATTATCAGATTTTTTGTTGGTATTTTTTATCCATTTCTAATGATAGAAAAGCTTTTACTTTCTGAAATCCCAAAGTACAACTTCCCAAAGTTCTGGATGAGTTGTATCGAAATATTCGTGGATAATTTCAAAACCTACTCTTTTATGGGCTGCCAAAGAACGTGTGTTCCTTTTAGCGATTTCGGTAATACAAAGGTCAAATTTATCTGATAATTCAGTTTTGTGTTTGGCGTAAAGTCCATCAAAAAGTCCTTGTCCACGATAGCCTTCTGCAACGCAAATTTGTCCCATTGCATAATAGCGATAATCTTTCACTAATTTCCCTTCGTACTCCAATTCGTCCAGCATCGTAAACATCGCTGTCAGTACTGGCACATCATTTCTGAAACTTTCGGGCATTACTAAAGCGTAGCCAACTACTTTATCTCCATCTTTGGCAATAATTTGTGGATAAGCCGCATTCATGCGAGAAAGTAAATCAAAATTATGAACCACCGTAACGAAGCCTTGGTCGTTAGCTACTTCTTCCGAAATATTTCTAGGTAAGTTTTTTTGTTGTAAATCCAATAATTGCCAGATTTCTTCGTCTTTGCTGATGGTTGTGAAAATTACGCTCATTGTAAGGAATATTTAATTTAATCGTCTTGTCATTAATGCTTTTATTACTTCATAAAATTGTCGTGGAGCTAATACTCGCCAATTCACAACGTCTAAAGTTCCACCGAAATTTAAGTAATAATCCAGTCTAAATTTTGTCCATTCTTGTTGTACAAAATCTCTAAAATTACAGGCTGCTATCCAGCCATCTTCTACTTCTTCAAACCATTCAGCATAATAATCGTCTTCGTGACTTCCGTGGAAATTCAACACATTTTCGCCCACCAAAATAAACTGATTAATTCCTTGATTGACGAGATGGTCGATAACATTTCGCTTAAACCACATAATATCGTTATGCAAAGTATCATTCCATTCGCCAAACATTTCAATAATCACAAATCGTTGTTCGTAATCACAAAAAAGTATTTTACAGTACAACGTCTCCGACTCAAATTCATCCCAAAATGGATGAATAAAATATCCATAAATATCATGTTCGTAATAAGAAGTATTATAGAGACGCTCATAAAAAGGCGAACGTGGGTCTTTTGAAGCCACATACAAATTCTCCCAATTATAAAATGGTTCTATGTCTTGCATATTTAATTGTGAATTAGTGAATTGTGATTTAGTGATTGATTTTTTTATTTGTGAGTTAGTGAGTTGTGAATTAGCGATTATTTTTAATTGTGATTGAGTGAATTAGTGAATGAGTGATTGTTTTTTAACTGAAATATTAAAGCTATTTTTCATAATTCATAATTCAAAACTCATAATTAATTCAATAGCTTTTCGTCATATCATCAGGAATCACAAAAATGAAATCCGCTGAGTTTTTAGCTTTTTCGCTTGGCTTTTCAATATCGCTGGCTTCGATGGTGTTAATCGTTACAATTTTCAAAGCTGGATTTTTTCTTTTCAAATGCCAAACGATGCCTTCAAAGTTATTTGAGTGATAGCTTCCATTATAATGCAAAAAACACTGTTCTTGTTGCCAATTCTTTAAAATAAAATTCGCCATTGTGGCATCTTTAATAATTTGGGCTTTGGTAATATTCTCCGCAGAAATACTTGTTCCACCACCTCCGTGCATGCCGCCCATTTTCATCATTTCGGCATAAGCTGGCAAAGCTAAGTCAACTTCAATTGGGAGTGGAGCAATGTTCTTTTTAGCATCTTCTGATAATTGATTCAGTGCGTCCAAACCTCCTTTTGAAACCATACTTGCGTAACGACGTGGAATATTGGTTGCTACAAAGTTCAATTTATTTTTTAAGGCAAAATCCAATAAAGGCTTATAATCTGTTTGATAATTTTGCCATACTTTTGCTTCGGTTTCAAATTGTTTGGCAGTTATGAAACCCTTTAAGTACTCATTCACAACGGTTTGATTATCGGCTTCAAACATCTCTGCACCCAAAACCAGCTTTTCTTTTTTCTCTTTAAATAAATCCTTAGTAACCTGTAATTCAAGCCAATGATTTAAAGAATTATCATGTAATTCACCAAAGAAAACAATATCAGCTTCTGCCAATTCTTTCAGCATTTTTTGATAAGAAGTTTCTTTTAAATGCTTGTTGTACAACAAATAAGCTGGCTTGTCGGATGACAATGAACAAGTAAAAAGTAGTACAATAAGAGCAAACAAGTAGGTTTTCATAATGGTTTTTGTTGGATGAATTTATTGTTTGTGAATTTAAAATCTGACAGCCGAAATCTGATTATTGAAAGCATAATCGTATCGAAATTACAATAAAACCCTTTTAATTGTTGATTAACTATGAAAAACACAAGAAGAGATTTTCTAAAAACTTTTGCGGCTACTTCGCTTACAGTTCCTATGCTTTCATCTTTACAAGCGAATGCGGCTTTTGCTCCTGAGAAAAAATTAGGAGTAGCTTTGGTTGGTTTGGGCTATTATGCTACTTATCAATTAGCGCCAGCTTTAGAGAAAACTGCGAATTGTCGCTTGGTTGGAATCGTTACTGGAACACCATCTAAAGCTGAAACTTGGAAGAAAAAGTACAATCTTCCAGACAAAAACATCTATAATTATCAAAATTTTGACCAAATTGCCGATAATCCTGACATTGATGTAGTCTATGTGGTTTTGCCAAACTCAATGCACCACGAGTTTACGATTCGGGCAGCGAAAGCTGGAAAGCACGTCATTTGTGAAAAACCAATGGCAGTTTCGGTAAAAGAAGCCGAAGAAATGATTGCCGCTTGCAAAGCTGCCAATGTTCAATTAGCCATTGGTTATCGTTTACATTATGAACCATTTACCAACGAAGTAATGCGTTTGGCAAAAGATAAAGACCTTGGCAAGGTTACTTTTGTAGAAGCAAGTTTTGGTTTTCCTTTGCGTGATTTAAAAGCTTGGCGATTAAATCCAAAACTTTCGGGCGGTGGACCAATGATGGATGTTGGAATTTATGCCCTCAATGCCGCTCGTTACGCCACTGGCGAAGAGCCGATTTCGGTAACGGCACAAACGGTAAAAACTCGTCCAGATATTTATTTGCCTGGCATTGAAGAAACGCTTTTCTGGCAAATGAAATTTCCGAGCGGAGCGGTTTCTAATCATACTACTACTTACAACAGCGGTTTGCAACGCTTGTATGTGGGTTATGAAAATGGCAATTTAGAAATGGCGCCTGCTTATGACTATGGTCCATTGAAAGGCAAAACTTCAAAAGGGCCGATGGATTTACCTATCGTCTATCATCAAGTACTTGAATTAGACGGTATTTGCGGAAGTATTCTTGAAAACAAACCAAATATCACGCCGGGTGAAGAAGGTTTAAGAGATATGAAATTGATTGAAGCCATCTTTAAAGCGGCTAAAACTGGGAAGGAAGTTAAAGTATAGCTTTATGGATTTCGGGTGTCGGATTTCGGTCATCAGATTTCGGATTTAAGATTTCAGCAATCTGTCATCTTATTCTAAATTTGAAGATTTCTATTCTCCGAAATCCAACATCACAAATCCGAAACCCCAAGACCGATAGCCGAAAGCAAGTATAAAACCATGAACACAAACGAAAAATTAATCCATACTTTTTATGAGGCTTTTAAGGTAAAAGACTTCAAAACAATGGGAGAATGCTATCATCCAGAAGCTACTTTTAAAGACGAAGCTTTTGACTTGAAAGGCAAAGAAATTCCTGCTATGTGGCGAATGCTTTGTGGTGTAGGAGCAAGTACCATCGTTGAATATTCAGATGTAGAAGCTGACGAAACCACTGGTAAAGCACACTGGGAAGCTTGGTACACTTTCTCGCAATCGGGTAATAAAGTTCATAATATTATCGACGCTACTTTTACTTTTAAAGATGGAAAAATCCTGACGCATCGAGATAAATTTAGCTTTTACCGCTGGTCATCGCAATCATTAGGAATGATTGGAAAACTCTTGGGTTGGACGCCATTCTTGAAAAAACAAGTAAGAGAAAGAGCTATGGGGAATCTTAAAAAATTCATTGCCAAACATCCAGAATATCAATAAAATGGAAGAAGTAATTGCACAATTACAAAACAGAATTATTACTGTAGAAAAGTACTTTTCTGAGTGTTCTGAAATTGATTTAACATTAAAAGCAAGTCCAGAAAAATGGTCTAAAAAAGAAGTATTGGGGCATTTGATTGATTCTGCACAAAGTAATATTCGTAGAATGGTAGTTGGACAATACGAAGAAAATGCCCATATCGTTTACCGACAAAACGAATGGGTAAAAGCGGCAGATTATCAACATTATGATACGAAAGATTTAGTACAAATGTGGGTATTGTTGAATAAGCATTTTTGTAGAGTTTTGTTGAATTTACCCAAAGAAAATTACCAAACCATCACCAATTGGAGTAATGCCACTACGCCGATGTTGGGGCAAGATTTGGTAACGCTTGAATTCGTAGCCAAAGATTATGTTCGTCATCTCGACCATCATTTAAAACAAATCCTTTAAGTTTTGAAAGTAATACTGCTGGTATAATTTAAGTAATATCAGCAGTAAATCTTACAAATTGTGTTTCTTCGCTCAGTCTATTATTTCGCTTCTCAGATTGCTTCCCATCTTTTACAAATAACGATTTTATATAATCTTTTCCTATGTTAATTTTTAGAGATTTTACTCAATAAATATTTAATGTTTGCAACGATTTTTTTATTAAATGACCGTTTAATAAAAACTTTTAAGAAATAGAATCAAGGCAGTAAGTTTTGTGCTATTTTTTTTAGATATTGTAGCGTTAAGTATTATTTATAGTTGAAAAAACAGGTTGATTGGAGAACTTTGTTGTCCAAAGTTTTGATTCTTGTTGTCAATTAGAAAGAATTATAAATGATTTTTAGCGACCAAAAAGCCTAACACATAAGTGTCATCACTAAAATTCATGAAATATAAACTTAAAAATAAATACGTTGTAGGAGTATTGTTGGCTGTTTTGGTATTGACAGTTAATCAACTATTTATTCAATTTTGGTTAAATAAAAAGCATGAAAGCATAAAAATTATAAAACTGTCAGTTCAACAAATTGTATTAAGCCAGCAGTTAAACTTAGGATTTATAAAATTACTGAATGAAGAATTAGCTCATAAACAACTAGAGAAAACATACAAAAATTGGGAAACAATACATTTTTCATTATTGAATGGAAACAAATCTTTAGGGATTCATGCCATCGAAAATGAGCAAGCAAGACTTGTACTATTGGGGCTTTCTCAAAAAATTGGCTTGATTAATCAACATCTGAAGACTAAATTAAAAATTGATTTAAAAAGTCTTCGAGCAATCAGTCAGAACCAAGAAGATTTTCTGAATCAAATGAATCAAGTCGTGAAAACACTTGAAAATGAATTGGAGAAAGAACAACAGTTTGTCATTATCATAGAAATCCTGTTAGCCATTCTTTCCATTTTTATCATTGCTGCCAAAGTAATTTATGTTTATCAGCCCATCGAAAAAGAACTCCTCAAAACGATTGACGAACTGGAAAGTTCTGAAAGTAAATTGCTAGCCATTTTGGATAGTTCTACTGATACCAATATTTTCATCAGCCCTGACCTTAAAATTGTCAATTTTAATAAATCGGCAGAGGAAGATATTGCTACATTTCATAAAAAGAAATTGAAAGTGGGGGATGATTTCAAACCTTTTATTCTGCCAAGTACTCAGGAATATTTTTATATCTCTTTTAATGATGCACTTAATGGAAAAATCACAATTAAGGAAACAGCACTAGCACTTAATGACCAAATGGTTTGGTTTAAATTTAGATTTTTCCCCGTGTATGATACACATTCAAAAATCATTGGTGTTACCTTCAATGCTACCAATATTGATGAAATGAAAAAAGCTGAAATTAAAAGTGAAGAACAAGTATCCATTCTTAAAAAAATTGCTTGGGAACAATCTCATTTAGTAAGAAGTCCACTCGCTAATATTTTAGGCTTTAGCAAAATCTTATTGGATAAAGATTATCAAATTACAGAAGAAGAGCGTAATGCTTTTATCGAACAATTAGGTGCAGAAGCCAATCGTCTTGATGTTATTATCAAAGACATTGTACGAGAAGCCTATTACGTTTACAAAAAATAATTCATCAATTTTGATTGACTAACAAGAGAAAAAAACATCTTCCTTTCCAACCTTTCCCCAAAGATTATCGTCTATAGTTGAAATCATCTTGTTCTTGACTGAACAGGAAAGGAATATTTTTAACCAATGGATTGCTTTTAAATGTTTATCCTCTTAATCTTTCAAAATCTATCATGAAGAAGTTTTCATTTCTGTTAATGGCAATGTTCGCATTTGCCCTGATTTTTAGTTCCTGTCAAAAAAATGAGCTAGACGCTCTTTCAAAACCCGAAGACAGTTCCAATCCGAATACAAATGTTCCATCCGACAGTGTTTTTGCGGTAAGTATCAACGTGAAAATGGAAGTAGGTAGCATGGTTTACGATAGTGCTTCGACCAACATCACGGTTATTTCTTGGGATAAAAACAATATTGCTCACGAAAAAGAAATAAGTATTAGCGCAAACAACAACAAAGTGTATTTGGTGAAAACTCATCAGAAATTCCTGTTTAAATTTCAAAAATGGGGAATTACCGAACAATTGACTTTCACAAAAGAGCAAATCAAAGAAGGAGATGTGATTAGTTTCGGTGGAAAAAGTAATCAAAAACAATTAAGCGCTGAAGAGAGCTTTATGGAAGCTGGCGGAGTAACAAAACCTTATTCTAAAGTAAATTATTTATATAACGAAAACGGTTTGGTGAAACAAATAGACTATTTTCAAGCAGAAAACTCGACGAATGACTTGAAATTTTCTTTCAAAATTGTTTATAGTTATGAAGCTGGTTTGCTGAATAAAGTAGCATATTTTGATGCTGAAAATAAATCTTTTGGTACTTCAGTACTTACTTATACTGCTGATGGAAAAATAGCAACTATCAAAGAAACAAAATACGGACAAAGCGTTAACGCTACTTTTAAGTATGTAATAATAAATGATGTAGAAAATATTCTAGCCGAATATTCTTTCGATAATGGCAATAAAATGAATTATACCATCAAGTATAAAAATGGTAATATTATTGAAGACATCGCAACGGGTACTTCTGGCGAAGAAAGTGGGAAGTATGAATACGACTCAAATATCAATCCTTATGCACAAATGAATTTATACAGTTTGTTTTTGACGAATCTCTCAAAAAACAATAATATTAAGCAAGACAAAGTGTTTTCGGGAAGTATTCCATCTAACATTGCATATAAATTTGAATACAAGTACGATACCAATGGTTATCCGACAGAGTTTGAAAAAAGCTTTAAAACTTATACCAGCAATACACACTTGTTCAAGATTAAAACGTTTTACAAGTATTAATACAATTAATTCATGATGTCAGAAGCCTTCGCTCCAAGCGGAGGCTTTTTTTATGAACTTAATGTATCAGGTTTGCACCCAAAAAGTCATCTTCTCAGCGAAAACTCTTTCTAGGAATTGATTTTTGTCGAGCATAATTTGTAACTTCAAACTTCATCAAACACTAAAATCAAATTTTCATCAATATGAAAAAGGCTACTTTTATTTTATTCACGCTAATGGGTTTTCAAGTCTCTGCACAGAAAATTATTCAGCGTGATCCCATCATCGAACAATTGGTTTCAGAAGTAAATGCTGATAGTTTAAAATCGCATATCAATAAATTAGTAAGTTTTGGTACACGTCATACGCTAAGTACAACAACCGAACCCAAAAGAGGAATTGGTGCGGCAAGAAATTGGGTATTGAGTCGTTTTCAAGAATTTGCCAAACAATCAGAAGGTAGAATGACAGCCAAAATAGATTCTTGGGTTTTGAAACCAGATGGAAAACGTGTGGATAAAGACCAAGATATGGGCAATGTCATGGGAATTTTGAAAGGTACTGACCCAAATGATGATAGGATATTTTTAGTTTCTGGACATATTGATAGCCGAGTTTCTAATGTGATGAACAGAGAATCGGATGCGCCTGGTGCAAATGATGATGGTTCGGGAACAGCTACAGTGATTGAATTGGCTAGAGTAATGGCTAAAGCAAAATTTTCTGCAACCATTATTTTCTTGGTCGTAAGTGGTGAAGAACAAGGACTTTTAGGAGCCGATTATTTAGCACAAAAAGCATTAGATGAAAAGTGGAATATCGAAGCCATTATGAATAATGATATTGTTGGTTCAAATAATAGTCATGATACTCGTATTATAGATAATACTCGTGTCAGAATTTTTAGTGAAGGTTTACCAGCTTTTGAATTGGATAAAAAGGCAGGAAGTATCCGCAATTTAGGACAAGAAAATGATGGAAAAGCTCGACAATTAGCTCGTTATGCCAAAGAAGTTGGCGAACGTTATGTTGATAATTTAGAAGTAGTAATGGTTTATCGCAATGATAGATTTTTGCGTGGAGGCGACCATACTCCATTTGTGAATCGTGGTTTTGCGGCGGTAAGAGTAACTGAAATGAATGAAAATTTTGAACATCAGCATCAAGATTTACGTACAGAAAAAGGAATTCAATACGGAGATTTTCCAGAATTTATGGATTTTGAATACTTGAGAAAAAACACTGCGATGAATCTAGCAACACTTTCTAATTTAGCAAAAGCACCAGCAACGGTTCAGAACTTGACGATTGATACTAAAAACTTGACGAATTCAACAACGCTTTTTTGGCAAACGCCAAAATCTGGCAAAGTAAAAGGCTATTATGTATTGATTCGTGAAACGTATCAGCCGTTCTGGCAGAAAAAAATCTTTACGACTAAAAATGGTATCAATTTACCTTATTCAAAAGATCATTACTTTTTTGCTGTTCAGGCAGTAGGAGAAGATGGTAATGAGAGTTTGCCAGTATTACCAAAGGTTGGGATGTAATTTTTTGCATAGAGAATAACAATGAATCTCCTTTTTCAAGATTTTAAACAATTTTGGAAAAGGAGATTTTTTGTTGATTTTATAAATATTCCATGAATAAATATTTATTTTAGCTATTATTATTAAACCTTTCAAAGATTCAATGTAATTTCAAGGGATAATTTTGAAATTTATGCCAATCATTAAACACGCTGATTATCAAGCTCCTTTTTGGCTACCAAATGGTCATTCTCAGACTATTTTTCCTTCAGTTTTTCGTAAAATTAAAACTGTAAACTATCTGCGTGAAAGAATTATTACTCCCGACAACGATTTCTTGGATTTGGATTGGGCAAAAGCTAATCCTGAAATTGATAAGGACAACAAAAAACTTGTCATTTTATCACATGGTTTAGAAGGCGATTCTTCAAGACAATACATGATGGGAATGGTCCAAATCTTTACCAAAAATAGTTTTGATTGCTTGGCCTGGAATTTCAGAAGTTGTTCAGGAGAATTAAATAGAACTACTAGATTTTACCATAGTGGCGCTACAGACGACCTTGATTTGGTTATAAAACATGCTATTTCAAAAGATTATCAACAAATATATTTAGTTGGTTTTAGTTTAGGAGGAAATCTTACCTTGAAATATTTGGGCGAACAATCAGAAAATCTGTCTTCAAAAATCAAGAAAGCAGTTACATTTTCTGTACCTTTGCACCTCTCAAGCAGTAGTCAGACAATCGGATGGCTTTACACCAAACGATTTAATGATTCCTTGAAAAAGAAAATTCTGGCGAAAGCAAAGCTTTTTCCAGAGCAAATACAAACTTCTAACATCTCGAAAATCAAGACTTTAAAGGATTTCGATGATTGTTACACTTCACAACTACATGGTTTCCAAGACGCAGAAGACTATTACGAGCGTAATAGTTCCTTATACTTCTTGGACAAAATCCAGATTCCAACATTAATTATTAATGCTCAGAATGACCCTTTTTTATCAAAGGCATGTTTCCCTTTTGAAAAAGTAAATTCTTTAGAACAAGTATTTTTCCAAGCTCCTGAAAATGGTGGACATTGTGGATTTTACCAAGATAATTACCAAGGAATTTTATGGTCTGAAAAAAGAGCTTTAGCGTGGATAAGTAATAATTAGATTTAAAACAATCAAGATAAACTGCCCAAAATCGGTAGTTAAGGACAATATGATTACCAAAACAGTCGAACAAAAAATAAATTACGTCATTGATTTTGACAGTACCTTCACAAAAGTTGAAGGATTAGATGAATTAGCTGCAATTGCTTTGACTGGTCATAAAGACCAAGATAAAATTGTAGGAGAAATCAAAGCCATTACCGATAAAGGCATGGCTGGAGAAATTGGTTTTGCAGAGTCCTTGAAAGCTAGAGTAGAACTTTTGCCTGCTAACAGCGACCATGTAGCTACTTTGATAGAATTTTTAAAAGGAAAAATCTCTAATTCATTCCTTAGAAACGAAACTTTCATTCGTGAAAATGCTGCTAATATTTACATTGTATCTTCAGGGTTCAAAGATTTTATCGTTCCAGTAGCTTCTCAAATCGGTATTTTAGCTGAAAATGTATATGCCAATACTTTCACTTATGATGCTGATGGAAACATTACAGGTTATGATACCAACAATCTTTTATCGCAAGATAAAGGCAAAGTGAAATTGCTTGAAGCATTAAAATTTGAAGGTGAAATCTATGCCATTGGTGATGGCTACACAGATTATGAAATGCGTGAAGCTGGTTTAGCATCTAAATTTTTCGCTTTTACAGAAAACGTCGAACGTCAAAAAGTAACTGATAAAGCGGATGAAGTAGTAGCTTCTTTTGATGAGTTTTTATACATCAATGGTTTGACTCGCTCTCAATCTTACCCAAAATCTAAAATCAAAGTACTTTTATTAGAAAACGTTCACCCGAAAGCTGTTGAGGCTTTCAAATTAGAAGGTTTTCAAGTAGAATTATTGAAAGGTGCTTTGGATGAAGATGAATTAATCGAGAAAATCAAAGGCGTTTCAATTTTAGGTTTACGTTCTAAAACAAACTTAACCAAAAGAGTATTAGAACACCCAAATGCTAGTCGTTTGATGACGGTTGGGGCTTTCTGTATTGGAACAAACCAAATCAATTTAGATGAATGCGAGCGCCGTGGTATCGCCGTTTTCAATGCTCCATATTCAAATACTCGTTCAGTTGTTGAAATGGCAATTGGCGAAATGATTATCCTTACTCGTGATTTGTTGACGAAATCAAATAAAATGCACGAAGGAGTTTGGGACAAATCAGCTAAAAACTCTTACGAAATCAGAGGTAAAAAACTAGGTTTGGTAGGTTACGGAAGTATTGGTACGCAACTTTCTGTGATTGCAGAAGCAATGGGTATGCAAGTGTATTTCTATGATGCAGTAGATAAATTAGCTTTAGGAAATGCTAAAAAATGTAAGACTTTAGAAGAGCTTTTAAATATTTCAGATTTTATTTCAATGCACGTAGATGGTCGTAAAACAAATGCGAATATTATTGGTGAGAAAGAATTTGAAATGATGAAAGACAACGTAATTTTCATTAACCTTTCTCGTGGACATGTAGTTGAAATTCCAGCGTTGGTGAATGCCTTGAAATCTGGAAAAGTTTGGGGAGCAGCAGTTGACGTTTTCCCTTATGAGCCAAAAACGAACGACGAAGCATTTATTAATGAATTACGTGGTTTACCAAGAGTAATTTTGACACCACATGTGGGCGGTTCAACAGAAGAAGCTCAGGCTAATATCGGTGAATTTGTACCAAGTAAATTATTACAATTCATGAATAACGGAAGTACTTACGGTTCTGTAAACTTCCCAGAATTACAATTGCCAGCTTTAGAAAATGCACACCGTTTATTGCATATTCACCAAAACGTACCGGGAATTTTGGCGAAAATCAATAACATTTTTGCCAAATACAACGTCAATATTCAAGGACAATATTTGAAAACCACTACCGAAATCGGTTATGTAATTACAGATATTTCAAAAGAATATGCCGACGAAATCATTGAAGAATTAAAAGGAATTGATAATACGATTAAGTTTAGAATGTTGTATTAAGATTCTGAAAACAGCTTATATTTGTGCCACGTAAAGTGGCACAAACTATTTATACCCATCAATAAAGCATGATTAAGAAAATAACGATTCAAAATTTCTTTAGCTTTGGCTCTGAACAAACAATCGAATTAAATGCTGATACTAATGTTCTTGTAGGAATTAACGGAACAGGGAAATCAAATTTCATTAAGGCGATTAGTTTGCTTTATGAAATAGTATTAGGTGACTTTGAGAAGTTATTTTCAGAAAAATGGGGAGGTTTTAGTGGAGTAATGAATTTTATAAACCCAGATGCAGAAGAGATAACCATTTCTTATGAATTTGATAAGGATTTTTTAAAAAAGTCATTTCATGGATATTTTCTTTTCCCAGCCAATCCAGTGTACCAAGTAAAAATTCATAAGAAAGGAATAGCTGGATATTCTCTTTCTGAGTGGATTTATAATAAAAGTAAAAAAAAGGGTTTAGCTCCGTTCACATACTTAAAGGTTGATAGAGGAACTTATGGCGTAATTTCTGAAAAAGGAGATAATGAAGTGAAAATTCAGAGAATTGAACTTTTTAAACCAAATGAATCTGTATTTAAACAAATTAATGATCCAGATAGATATTTCCCGATTTATACTTTAAAGAAAGCAATAGAACAAATTGATATTTACAATTATTTTGATACAACTTTTGACAGTACAATAAGGAGGCTTTCTCCGTATTATTCTGAGGATAAGTTATTTGCAGATGGGAAAAATCTTACTTCATTGTTAAGTTCTCTCAACGGAAATGCAGTGAAAGCCTATGATAAAATTATGGAAGAGTTCAAAAATGTCAACCCTAATTTTAGAGAGCTTGGTTTTTCTACTCCTGTTGCAGGGAAGAGTTTACTTTCTTTAAAAGAGAGAAACTTAGATAGAGCCATTACTATTGAACATATTTCAGATGGTACTTTAAGATATATATTGTATTTATCCATTTTTTATAATCCTAAAAGAGGAAAAGTTGTTTGTATTGATGAACCAGAAATGGGTTTGCATCCTGATATGATTAATGGTATTGCCAGAGGCATTAAGTATGCCGCAGAAAACGGCACACAAATGATTATTGCTACACATTCGCCATTATTATTAAATGCTTTTGAATTAGAAGATTTGATGATTTTTGAGAAAAATGAAGCGAATGAAACGATTGTGAAGAAGGTTTCAGAAGAAGATTTTCCAGATTGGGAAGGTGAATTTTTAGCTGGACAAATGTGGTTAAGAGGGCAAATTGGAGGAAAACGATGGTAGAAGTAAGCATTTTATTAGAAGGTGGCGTTCATCCTCATAGTAATGCCAGTGCCGATACTTTTGATAATAGTGAAAAACTTCGTGAGAGTTTTCACCAATTATTATCTGCAGGTTTAGACAATACTGATAAAATAAGTATTGAAATTGATACAAAAGGCTCTTTTACTAGTGTTTTAAAAGCAATTAAAGCTAATAATGGATTAAGCTCGGATACTTTAGCTCTTTTAGATTTAGATGGAGATGAAAGCCAAAGAGATACAAGAATTGCCCAATACAGATTGGAAGAATACAGAAATTTAGTGTTTTTTATGATTCAAACAATGGAAAGTTGGATTTTGTCTCAACCTGATGCAATAGAAAAAACCTTTGTTTCTTATGATAAAATAATTGATTCGCCTATTTCTGAAAATATACTTTTAAAAGGACTAGTACCACAAAGTATTGACCAACCAGATAAAGTACTAAATTCACTCTTACAAGAATATTTTCAATATGAAAAAGGAGGAAAGATAAAGAAAGTCAAATACGGGAAATTAAAGAATTCATATCTTTTAATAGAGCAACTTGATATTAATGAGTTAAGAAAGCAATTTGCTGATGTCAATAATTTACTGAACAAGATTAACGATTTAACCATACATGCGTAAAACATACTTCACCCCCGGCCCGGCCGAATTATTTCCTACTGTAGAACAACATTATAGAGATGCTTTTGAGCTTCAATTAGGCTCAATCTCACATCGTTCTGCTCAGTTTCGTAGTATTTATCAGCATACTGTTGAGCAATTGCGTATTTTGATGAACATTCCTGAATCAAACGGAATTTTCTTTACAGGTTCTGCTACTGAAATTTGGGAACGTATTATTCAAAATACAGTTGAACACGAAAGCTTTCACTTGGTAAATGGTTCGTTTTCAAAGAAGTTTTTCGATTTCTCGAAAGAATTAAATAAGTACGCTCATAAGTACGAAAAACCTTTCGGTGAAGGCTTTGATTATGCAGAAATCACCGTTCCTGAATATGCAGAATTAATTTGTACTACTGCTAACGAAACTTCTTCGGGTGTGCAAATGCGTCCCGCTGAGATTCATAAATTGAAGCGTGCCAATAAAGATAAATTTTTGGCAGTAGATATGGTTTCTTCAGCGCCATATCCAGATTTAGATTTCAATACCATTGATACTGCTTTTTTTTCTGTACAAAAATCATTCGGGATGCCAGCAGGTTTAGGCTGTTGGATTGCCAATCCAGCAATGTTGGAAAAAGCTAACCGTATGAAAACGCACGAAAATCAAATCGGTACTTATCATAATTTGCCTTCTTTATTCAAAAATTTCGAGAAATTCGAAACACCAGAGACACCAAACGTTATGGCGATTTATGTGTTAGGTAAAGTCGCCGAAGACATGAATAAAATCGGTATCGAAACCATCAGAAAAGAGACTGAAAAGAAAGCTAAATTACTCTATAGCTTTGCTGAAAAATCTGATTACTTAGATATTTTCGTAAAAAATCCTGAACATCGTTCGCAGACTGTTGTGGTAGTAAATGTAGTTGGAAGGTCGGCGGCAGATATTATCAAACAAGTACAAGCAGATGCTAATTTAGTCTTAGGTTCAGGTTATGGCGACTTTAAAGCTTCACAATTACGCATTGCCAACTTTGCAGCAGTGAATGTTGAACAAGTTGAAGCTTTGATAGAAGTCATGAAAAAATAAATAGTTATTGCCTTAAAGTCTTTGAAATTTAATCATTCAAAGACTTTATTTTTTGTTAGTTAAACAACAATTACCTTTCTAATCAACATCATTATCAATCAAACCTTTTAATACTATTATTCAATGGATTCAGTTGCTCAAAATTATACTTTTCGTTGGGGAATTATCGGTTGCGGAAAAATAGCCGAGAAATTTGCGGATGATTTAGTCACTTATGTGCTTAATGCTACTTTGCATGCTGTCGCTTCTCGTGATTTAGACAAAGCCAAAGCTTTTGGTGCAAAATTCAATACTCCTTATGCTTTTGGTAGTTATGAAGAAATGCTAAAAAGTGGTTTAATTGATATAGTTTACATCGCCACACCTCATGCACAACATCATGAAAATACTTTAATGTGTTTGGAAGCAGGAGTACCCGTTTTGTGTGAAAAAGCTTTTGCCATCAATACACAAATGGTTCAAGAGATGATTGCAAAATCTCAAGAGAAAAATCTTTTCTTGATGGAAGCTATCTGGTCAAGATTTCATCCTGCCATCAATCAAGTTGAAGAAATTATCAAAGCGGGTACAATTGGTGAAATCAAGCATATTGTGGCAGATTTTGGTTTCTTGGCACATTATGATGAAAATGCTCGTCTGTTTAATCCAGCACTTACGGGTGGTTCTTTGTATGATATTGGTATTTATCCTTTATTCATCAGTAAATTATTGTTGGGCAAACCTTCTGAAGTAAAGGCAGTGGCTACTTTTGCACCAACGGGTGTTGATATGAATTGTTCGGTGGCTTTGGCTTTCCCGAATGGTGCTACAGCTTCTTTATTTTCAACTTTAGCAGCTGAAACAGATACTACTTGTATTATTTACGGTACTAAAGGAAAGATTTCTATTACTGGTCGTTTCCATGAAACCTTTAGCTTTACTTTGAAATTAGCTGGCGAAGAGTCTCAGGTATTTCAAACAGAAAGAAATGGTTATGGATACAGCTATGAAGCTATTGATGTACAACGTTGTTTAACAGAAGGAAGAATTGAAAACGATAGACTTCCTTTACAATTTAGTTTAGAATTGATGGAATTGATGTGCGAAATCAGAAGTCAGATTGGACTAAAATATCCTCAAGAAGCTTAATTATTCGGTTTATGATATTTATATATCAGGTGATATTTCAAATTTTAATGTCACAGAAAAGCGGTCGGAAAACTAATTTCGACCGTTTTTTTATGATTGATGTACAATGAATTCCTACTGTTTGAGCGGAGCGAGTTTAGGAATTCTTGATTTTCTTTTGTTACTTTTCTTTTATCAAGAAAAGAAAAGTAAGAACAAGACAATAATCACTATAAAACCTTTGAAATGGTCTAATAGCTTACTACTTTAAGTGAAAATTTGGAATAATTCATGTTTCATTTCCACCAAATACAACATAAAATGGGATTATTAAGAAATATTTTCGGGCCAAGTAAGGAAGAAATCTGGGTGCAATTAGAACAAGAAATCAATGCACAATTGATCATCAAAAAGAGTTTTCTGGTAGATGATTCTAAAGTAGTACTGGAACATAAAAATTGGACAATCGTACTGGATGTCTTTCATCGTTCTACAGGCAAAAGCACGATACCTTATACCAGAATGCGTTGTGCTTATGTAAACAAAGATGATTTTAGGTTTGAGATTTTCAAAGAAGGTTTTTTTGCAACAATAGGCAAGTACTTTGGTATGGAAGATATTGAAATAGAAGACAAAATCTTTGACGATACTTTTGTATTAAAAAGTAAGAATCCTGATAAAATAAAAGCTTTGTTCAAGGATGAAGACATCAAAAATGATTTTCTGGCATTGTCTAGTTTATCTCAATTTCAAGTAAAAGTTAAAGACGATGAAGGCTATTTTGGACAACATTTTCCTGAAGGAGTTGATGAATTATATTTAGAAGTTGTGGGTATCATCAAAGATTTAGCACAATTAAAAATACTGTTCAAGCTTTTTGCTGAAATAATGGATAGGCTCTGCGAAATTGGTTCAGCTTATGAAACTCGCCCTGAAATTGATTTGAAGTAGCAATTTACCTTCATTAAAACTCTGTAAGCTTAAATGAATATTACTTACCTGTTTTCTACTATTTTTCATCCCTGAAAAACTATTTTGTAGGGTAGAAAAACATATTTTCACCCTTGAAAAAAATATTTGTAGGGTAGAAAAATATATTTTCACCCCTGAAAAAAATATTTGTAGGGTAGAAAAAAACATTTTCACCCCTGAAAAAAATATTTGTAGGGTAGAAAAAAACATTTTCACCCCTGAAAAACTATTTTGTAAGGTAGAAAAAAACATTTTCACCCTTGAAAAACTATTTTGTAGGGTAGAAAAATATATTTTCACCCTTGAAAAACTATTTTGTAGGGTAGAAAAATATATTTTCACCCTTGAAAAACTATTTTGTAAGGTAGAAAAATATATTTTCACCCTTGAAAATATTTGTGTTAAAGGGCTTTAAGAAAGAAAAATTGAATGCCTAAATTCATGAAATAGTAAGACATTTTGTCAACAGTAGATATTGATTAAACCTTAATCTTCTCTGAGATTTTGTAGATGTCAAAGGCTACTTTTTGAAGGTCGATGAATTGTTCAGCGATAAGAAGGGCGTCGTCATCCTCTTTAAAAACATGTTTGAGTGGAAGTATTTTTAAATCATTTCCTGCAATACTCTCATCTTTAATCAAGGTCATCATGGCTTCATTCAAAAGCTTTTCGCTGTTGGAAGCAATTTCTTTCAAACCTTCAATCGCAGGAATATCTTCTCTGTGTTCCATAACATACAATGCCAATGTTGCTACATAAGAAGACATCAAATGATTTAATACCGAAAACTTATGGATTTCTTTGATGCTCAGTTGTTTACTTTTAGGTTCAGAGAACATTCTTTGAAATGCAGAAGCTAAATTGGCACTGCGAACATATACTTCTTTTCTGATAATTTTATAGGGAATCTTATCATATTGTTGTCCGAAATAGTAAGTAGAAACTTGGTGATAGTATGCCAAGTTTACTTCTATCATTTCAACCAAAACTGTTTTGAGTTTTTGATGTTCCCAACTTGGTAAAAAAACATGACTGGCAATAAAAGCAATGCTTCCGCCAATAATGGTATCATATACTCTTTCAATAAAAATGGCTCTACTTCCCATTCCTAAAAAATCATAGAGTATCAAAATAAAGGGCGTCATAAACAATACACTGACTACATAATTTTTCCGTTGGAAACTGTATGCTCCCAACATACAAATCAATAAAATAGCAAAAAGAGCTTTGCCGTCTTCCACCCAAGAGAGAATACTCATGCCGACGATTGCCCCGATAATTGTTCCAATCAAACGGTGATAATTTCTTTCTTTGGTTAAACTGAAAGCTGGCTTCATAATCACCATGATGGTCAACAAAATCCAGTTGCTGTGCAAGAAATTATATGATTGTGCAATGATAAACCCAATTAACATCACAACCGATACTCTGATGGCATGGCGGAAAATCTCTGATTTTAAAGCAAGATTCTCTCTGAATAAACTGAATTCATATTCTTCGTGAGAGATAAAATAAGCAGATTGTGTCTGACTTTTGGTCAATTTTCTGGCTTTTCTGTCTTTAAAATGTCCGTTAATCTTCTTGATTCTATGAAAGATATTTTCAACATTTACTTCAATATTCTTCAACGCTTGTACGCCACTTTCTTTGAATTCATTGCCATATTCTCCTCTTTCTAAGGCTTCAATTTCAAGTTTTAAATCTCTAATCTCACGAGGTAATCTTAACGAAAGCTGAGGTTTTGTATCTGCCTTCAAAGCATAGCCAACTTCTTCAAGTTGGTCGGATAGATGTAATAAAACTGTTTCAAATTGTTTTAAAATGCCTATTTCATCAAATTGTTTATGTAAAGTCTGATAACTATAAAAAGTTGACATGATTTGTTCAAACAAATCCATCACATCTACAAAAACAATGACTAAGAAACGTCCTTGTTGTGTTGATTCTCGAACGATTTCCCTACTTTTAAAGAGTAAATCACGTACAGCATTTTGTTTTTCATTGACTAATACTTGGCATTCCAGTAGTTTTTTATAGTTTTCATCGTAATCCATTCCTTCTTTATAAAAACCCGCTTTGATTCTCATGAAATGAGCAACTTCAATCACACAATCGCCCAAAGACTGTTGTGCTAAACGGTAAGGCATGATTTTATACAAAGAAATACTGAGTGCAGAATACCATAAACCACCTGCAATGATATAAAGTGTATAGAGTAAAATTTCAGAAAAAGAGCGAATATCACCGATTCCCAAGGTCATTACCAGTAAAGCTGCCGTACCAATTGAAGCAATACGGTTGCCGTACACGTAAAGCATTGAAAACAGAAAACTGAAGGCAAGGATTAAAATACCAAGAAGATAAACAGAAGCATTAGCAAAGCCAGTTAACAAAGAAACGATAGACACCACTAAGGTTGTAACCAACATCGCATTTCGGCGATGCGTAATTGGGCCGGGTGTATCGGCAATACTTGCACATAAAGCACCCAAAGAAACCGTAATGCCTGTTTGTAATAAACCAAACTGAGATAAAATTAAACTAGGTACCAAAGCACCAAAAGTAATCCTGAGCCCATCACCGAAGTAAGAACTCAAGACAAAATTCTTGATTTCGTTGGTCGTTTGTTGTGTTTTTGAGGTCATGTTTTTTACTTAATTAGTGATTTAGCAAGTTGTGAATGATTAAAAGAATTGTAATTATGAAGCTGTTTAAACTTTTTAATTTTCCTTTTAGTAGGTGAATTAATTTGCCTGTTAAAAGGAAAAAAAGGATTTAAAAAGCGATACAGATTAAGTCTTCCATTTTATTTTTCATACAACGTTTCTAAAGTCTCAAAATCAGTTTTTGTAAAAATAGATAAAATATTCAAGAAACTATGACGAAGATTGCCACTTCAATTTTCATTATGAACAAGATTCGATATATTGCTCTAAAAATGATAACCTCTCTTTTAAAAAGACTATGTTCAAGAAATCTTTGATACTCTGTTGCTTCATCATATTTAAGTTTGTTTTACAGTCAACCCTCATAGATTCAGGCTACGATTTACATCGAGACGAATATTTACATCTCGACCAAGCTCGTCATTTAGCTTGGGGATATTTGTCTGTTCCGCCCGTTACTTCTTGGTTTTCTTATATTATACTCTTGTTAGGGAATGATATATTTTGGGTGAAGTTTTTCCCAACACTTTTTGGGGTATTAACCATGATTATCGTTTGGAAAGCTATTGAAGAACTCAATGGAGGAATTTTTGCGTTGATTTTAGGGGCAACAGCTATTACGCTTTCTGTAATTTTACGAATTAATACCCTTTTTCAACCCAATTCTTTAGATATATTGTGTTGGACATTCCTATATTTCACCATCTTGAAATACTTCAAAACACAACAAAATAAATGGTTGTGGATAGCAGGAATTACTTTCGCTTTTGGCTTTTTGAATAAGTATAATATCGTCTTTTTATTAGCAGGATTATTACCAGCTTTGCTGATAAGCCCACAGCGAAAAGTATTTAAAAATCCACATTTGTATTTGACTATTCTTGGAACATTTTTATTGATACTTCCGAATCTAATTTGGCAATACGAAAACAATTTTCCTGTGATTCATCACATGGCATTACTCAAAAAGTATCAATTAGTGAATGTAAAAAGAGCAGATTTTCTGAAAGAACAAATACTATTTTTCTTATCGTCTTTCTTTGTATTAATCGCTTCGTTCATTTCATTTTTTAGATACAAAGCTTTTAAAGAATATCGTTTCTTCTTTTGGGCTTTTGTGTTTTCTCTTTCTATTTTCGTGTATTTACAAGCAAAAAGCTATTATGCCATTGGTTTGTATCCTATTTTAATAGCTTTCGGTTCGGTTTATCTGGAAAATATATTAAAAGAAAGTTGGACAATTTACCTTCGTCCTGTAACGATTTTATTGATAATCGTTCTTTTTTTACCGATGATGAGAATTGCTTTTCCGAATTATAATCCAAAAGAAATACAACAGAGAACTGAGTTATACAAAAAGTTTGATTTGTTAAGATGGGAAGATGGAAAAGACCATACCATTCCGCAAGACTTTGCTGATATGTTGGGTTGGAAAGAATTAGCCCAAAAAGTAGATAGCGTTTATGCAAAAATTGACGATAAAGAACATACACTAGTGCTTTGTGATAATTACGGACAAGCGGGCGCTATCAATTATTATTCAGCTTTTAAACATATTAATGCTGTTACGGTAAACGCTGACTATATCAATTGGTTTCCGCCACTTGGTAAAACATCAATCAAAAATATTATTTTGATACAGTATTGGGATGATGACGATAAAAATCGTGAAAAAGAAAGACCGCTCTTTCAATCGGTTGCTTTAAGAGGGAAAGTTGAAAATCCTTTTGCCAGAGAATATCAAACAAGTATTTACTTATTAAAAGGAGCAAAAGTACCGATTGAACATTTTCTGATAGAAGATATTGAGGAAGAAATGAAAGATTGGAGATAATGAAAAAACATTATCTCCAATCTGTAGCTCAATTATTCTTGAACAGTAACCGCCATCAAACCAATAATAACATCATTACAAAGTGAAATTACTTGAATGGATTTGATTGGTTTTGAAAGAATAGGGAATTGATACACATTAGCTGCACCGCCATCAATTGCCATATTGCTAAAGCCTTTGATACTTGTATGTTTGGCGGGTTCTTTCACAAATTCTCCTGATTTTAATAACAATCGTGTTGGGCGTGCTGACTGAGAGTATTGAAATGCTTTTCCATCATAAAAATAATCTTGCTCGATTGGCCACCAATTGTTTGGATTATGCAATTCAAAAGTAGTTTGCTCACCACTTTCATATCGAATCACAATTTTTCCATTCACCATTTGGCTTTGCATTGGGTTAGTTGTTCCAGCCATTAACAGGTGCATATTTTTACCTTGTATCTTTTCCTTGGAAAGAATCAACAAAGTATCTGGAAAATTATCCCATTTACTAGCAAAAGCAATATTTGCGTTGTTGCTATCAACAGGAGTAGCAAATGGAATTTGTTGATAATGAATAAGACCATTTTGTTGCTTTGCTTTTTGACGAAGTCCAGAATCATCAATATTGGCTTCCACCAAAGGGTAACACCAATTACCAATTCCTTGAATCGGTAATTGTAAAGTAGCACTTTGCGGTCGTGGTGATAAATACTTGTTTTTAAAAATATGGGTAACTTTATCGTTGAAAGTACTGCTTAAATCAATGGTTTTATATACTTGATTTTCAGTAAGATTTTGTTGTTTTTGATGGACAATTTCAACTTTTTCTTTTACTAGATTATTTGTTTTAGGGTTGATTTTATTTCCTTCAAATAACACTTTCACCAAAAAATTTTTTCCTTTTTGTGTATTAATTTCAAGGATTGGTTCATCATTCCCGTTAGTTTTCCAAGTAAATTTTGTTGGTTTACCATTCACCAAAACCGATTTTACTTTTGTGTACTCTGCTGGAATACTTAGGATGATTTCAGTATTTTTCGTCCAAAAGGTTTTTATTTCGTACTCATAAAGCTTTGTATTTTTCTTGAAATTAAACTCAATGTCGCTTGTTTTAAGATTGGCATAAGCCCATTCATTGGGAAAACCCGGTTGGATAAGTATTTTACTTTCTAATAGTTGTGGTCTGATTCCAAATAAACCTTCTACCAAACTTCTTCCAGCCATACCGATTCCATCGGCAAAATCTCTATACAATTCTCCTCTGATGGCATCTAAACTCGATAATTGTTCAAATCCACCCGGAGAAGCAGAAGTATAAAGACTTTCGATGAGGGTATTTCGCCAAATTTCATAAGCTAAATTTTTATTGCCTGCTTGCCAACAAGCTAAAGAAGTATGCAAGTTTTCGCCCAAAGCTACATTATTAATACTCCAAGTATAAGGTTGCCAATTGGTGGTACTAAGCTGATAAAAATCTTGTTTGAGTGCTGGAATGCTGTAAGGAATATGCGGAATGTTATTTTCAACATATTTTGTCATCAGATATTGTTGCTTGGGCGAAGCCGCTTGTGCGTCGATAGCATGATAGATTGTCCAAAGCCCTGCCGAAGGATGCGTTAATTGTAAGCCCAAAGCATCTTTATATTCAGCAAAACAACCAGTTTCTTCCAACCATAATTTTTCTTGCAACGCTTTATAAATCTTGTTGGCTTCTTTTTCATAAGGTTTGGCATTTTTGCCTAATAATTTAGCCAAGAAAGCCGCTGAACGAAAAGCCCGATAATTATAAGCCGTAGAATGCGTAACGCCACCACCACTATATTGCAAAGCATCACTTGCCCAAATACAGCAATAAGCATCGTAAAGTCCGTCGTTATCAGCATCAAAATTATGTTTTTCCCAAGCCAAATGCTTTTCAATTATCGGCCACATTTCACGAAGATAAGTAGTGTCGCCAGTCCAATTAAAGTGATTTAAGAGTTGGTCGATATAAACCAAATTCATATCATAATGATGCGCACGAATATCTCCATTCGGATTTCTACAGATATATCCTTCTGTAAAAATACCTTTCCCAATTTTCTCAATTTGACGAGCCAAGTGCATCGCAGTATCTGGAAAAGAGTGTATTAAAGGAAAATCATCACCAACCTGAGATTTTGAATAAGCAGTGAAATGTGTTTTTGCTCTATCATGTTGCCCAAGTACATCAGCAATATAAGGACCACGCCAAGCAGGCAAACGCATTCGCCAAGCAACAGCTCCGTGCATATAAGTTGGACTATCCCAAATGGCATCGGCAGCCAAACTTAATGCTTGTCCCATCGGATTCAATAAAGTATCAGGCGTTTTAATTTGAATCGTATTGACGATTTTCTGACGCAATACTTCATTTTGCTTTTTAAAAGAAGGGATTTCTGTATAAGTAATATCAGTACTATTTCCTTTTTGAATCAAGATAAATTGCTCCGTCTTTTGTAAATCGCCGATACTCATCAAGCATGGATTAGTGATTTTATCAGCAAAGTTTTTTACAGACAAAGGCGATTGTTGAGCATTAGCCTCTGTAATTGCTAAAGTATAATTGCTAGGAAAAAGTCCTGAAACAACTTGCGTAGAATCTTTAGGCTGATATTGAATTTGAAAAGTATTTTTCGAGAGCTTGATTTTATTATTGCTACAATTTTCAGCTTTTAGATAGAAATTGCTTTCTGGGTCGGCACCAATATCGCCATCTCTTGAAAACTTCTTTGCAGTAATGCCACCAAACAAAGTTAATATTTGGGTTTGTTTGGGCTCATTTCCTTCATAATGATATTCAATCAGCATGGCTTCGTGTGTGTAAGTAGCTGTTACTTTCAATATCAACATGGCATCACCTAGTAATTCATCTTGAATTTTGTAGTGCATTGCTCCATCTTGATATATTGTTTGGATTTTCTGTGCTTCCGATAGCCATTTACTTTTTGTGCCATTCAATAAACCGATTTTACAGTTTCCACCCATGCCGGGCAAATACAAAGCAAACTCTGGGAAATCGCCAGCTTCTACTCTGAAAGCAGAATTGCCACCATACAAAGCTCGATTGAATTTTTGTTTTGGATTAACACAAACAAATCCATTTCCCTGAAAAGGTTGATAATGTAAGTTTTTGACAACAGGTTTTATCTGGGCAGTAACCTGAATAGAAAATAGGAGGGAGCAAGCTAAGAATAGATAATATTTCATAAATCATTTCATTTGAGAGTATTGTAAACATAAGGCTAAAAATGCCTTTTTTTACCCTATTCTTGAAAATTAAATGATTTGTAGAACGACTTTACATTCGTTTGATTTTATTATCAGCCGTTCATTGTCCGTGTCTTCACGGACAACTATTTGTTGATTGTTTATCAAAAAAGAAGTTCGTGGAGATAAGATAAACTTTGAATAAATATTAAGGACTCTTCTTTTCTTCCATTCTTAACAATAACTTTTCTAAGTTGTCAGCGTCTTCACTCCATCTTTGGGGATTTGTGATGATGTATTGTTGGCACTTATGTAATTCATTTTCAAAACGAATAATATGTTCCCAATAATTTCTTTGCCAAACTTTTGCAGACTGTTGTTGTATTAAATGATTGTCTTTTAAATATTTATAAAAGTTGTAGAAGACTAAAGATTTAAAGCTCCCAATGATATTTCCCAAAAGAGTATGTTTAGGGAATTTTAGAATAGCTTCATCTTCATTAATCTTATTTCTTTCTATATGAATAATTGCATGAAGATGATTTGGCATAATTTGAAAAGTATCTATCGCAACGTAAGAAAAACGATTTGGAATATTTAACCATTCCTTTTCAATAATTGAGCCTAAGTATGATAGATTCATTTGTTGGTTTACAATTTTGCCAAAAATATTTTCACGATTGATTGAACAAATCGTGATAAAATATGAGCCACCTGCAGAATAATCGTGGTTTTTGTATCGAATAGAATGTCTTGATTTTTTGTTTGGCATAGGATTAAGTGTAAAAATATTGTGTTCATTTTCGGCAACCGTAAAGGATTGCCGCTACATTTTATGAGGTAAATCCAGAGATAAAAATGAATCAAAGCAAATTGTAGTGGTAACCCTTGCGGTTACCTTTTATTTATCCGTGAAAACAATTTTTAAAAGACACAACCTTCTCCCAAAAACCTATTTTAAATCTCGTGATTTTATTTCCGTTTCAATCTGCTTTAAGATATAAGAACAGATAAAAAGAGCAAATGAAAAACTACCACAAAGTATAAGCAAATTATACTTGTTACTTTTTATAGCAAAGTATATTAGCCCAAATGTTGTAATGAGCGTTATTATACTGAGAATGCCCACAAAAGCCTTAAACTTTTTTTGTTTTGCTTTTAGCTCTTCTAAGGTCAATTCTTCGAATTTTCTGTTTTCTTTCATAAGGATTATCTTTATTTAGGTATTATGAAGCATTTTTAATTAAACCTATAAGGATTTTAGCCGTTGTCCGTGTCTTCACGGACAACTATTTGTTGATTATGATGGTGTTTTAATTATTTATCAAAAAAGAAGTTCGTGGAGATACGAACTTCGGCTATACCTAGAACCGCTAGGGTTATTCATTCCATATCCATCTTTCTGAAAGTGGTATTTGTACTTCTTCATTTATTGATAAACATCCTCCATTGTTGTTGTAAAAAGTAAATTTATTATTAGTTGTAATAAGTTCAACACCTGCATAAGTCCCATTTACAATATTAAATGTTTCTCCTCGTATTTCTGAGATAATAAATTTAGCTAATCGAATCTTTAAAATTTTTTCACCAATAAACGGAATTAACTCATCATTAGGCTTTAGCTTGTTTAAAAAAGTTTCTACTGAAAAATCTGCACCGTTTCTATCCAAAAGGTCATCAGTATTGATAATTGTAATGTCAGTTGAAGCACCATCATTTAATACTCCAATATAAAGCCCTAATTCATTTTCTTCTTTATTAGTAATGAAATGAAGCCCAACAGGCATATAGAAATCATAATCAACTTCTTTGTCTCTTCGCTTTATATCTTTAATAGTTTGACCAACTAAATGTTGAAATATGTGCATATTTTCTCAGCCGTTGTCCGTGTCTTCACGGACGACTATTTGTTGACTGTGATTATTTATCAAAAAAGAAGTTCGTGGAGACACGAACTTCGGCAAAGCATCAAATATTTATATAATTGATTGGATTTGAGTTACCTTGTTTGAAATACTCTTGAACACTTTTTCCTATGTATTTTGCTCTTATACTTTCTTCTGCTAAGGTTCCTAAAAACTCTTTACGACCTTCTATATATACATCATCACGAGTAGCATATTGAGTTGTTCCTGCTGGATGCCACGAGTCTATTTTGTAAACCTCTAAAATAAAGCCATTGGCAATAGCAAAGGCATAATCAGCGTTCTCATACCTTCCATTCCCTAACTTCCAAACTCCTCTTGTTGACTCATAGAGATACTCTGCCGACATATTCTCTTTATACCTTTTTGATATTCTAATCAGAATCCCTTTTTCTGTAATCTCTAAATCCTTACGCATAATATTTATAAATTTTATTGGAACAATATTTAAAGCAATAATTTCGGCAGAGCAGACAATGCCAATAGCAGGACAACTTACATTTATTACAACAACTTAGTGAGTATATAACGTAAAGTCCTATTTCTATTTTTTTCCATATAGCAATAGATAGCATCTTTTGAATATGCCAATTTTACTTCCTCTACAATGCCCTTCTTGGTTATTAAACGAAAAATGGGTAGAGCTATACAACTGTTACATCCGCCGGGTAAATGAATCAATTTGAGGTTTTCAAACAATGTTGATTTAAGTGTAAAATTGTCACCAATAGCCCAACTATCAATTTTCTTATGATTGGCATCTAATAAAGTGTATTTACCTTTTAGTTTCCGTTCGTAGAATATAGCTAAAGGGTCATACTGATGTATTAAACGATGATACTTTACCATGTGTACTTTACGAGTAACTTGGGCTTTGTCATAAAACAGTATATCTATTGATGTATCTGAGTTAAAAATTAGCTCAGTCTTTTTATCTTTTAGCTTTTCATCAAAACCTAAAGTCATATCAACATTAACATTTGTATCCGTGATTAAATATTGATTTTTACTAACACGTTTTAAAGGAATTGGGAAGTATTCTTGCTCGAAAAGTAAAATTTTATATTTTCCTTTCTCTAATAACAATGCTTGAACTGGGTTTAAGAAACGATTATACGCTTCTTTTTCCGTTTCACAAACATTCATGCTATCAAGATAATTCTGAGGGAGCCAAATAACTCCTTTAGAAGCAGTTTGGCTATAAATCTGAGATAGGGATAATAATAATACACCTATCGACATGAAAAAAATATTCCTTTTCATAGTTTTTAATTTTATTTCCCAAAATCTAATTTTGTCTGCTGAATATTAATCAGTTCTATAAGAATTGGTGATTGTCTTGGAATAAAGCTAAAAAAGTGTTCAAATCCGCCATTAAAAACGCTCTCTACAAGTCTGTTGTATCTTTCAACCTCTATACACTAAACCCTGTGATAAGTAAGGATATATTAACAGACGTTTTTTTACGGATTACAAATCCGTGCTGTGGAAATACATAAGCCATTAGATAATTCAAAATTATCTATTAATTCTTCGACGAATATATTTTAAAATGATATATAACAAGGTGAGTACGCTTATATATTTTAAAGCCATAATGTCTGTTTCTACAGGAATTTTATGACCTGTTCCATATAAGCCTGCCCAAAAGAATAGAGCAAGAATAAGTAATAGAGCAATACCGACTTGTAGAATTTGAAGTAGTTTTTTCATTTCTTATTATCATGGATGTGTTTTCTCTAAAAAGTATTTTAAACAAGGTCTATTTGAATTTTGTAAAATGACTTTTGATAAAACCTTCCCCCAATTTCCCCATTCCCATCAAACAATCAAAATTCCTCAATAAAATTTTTCTGCATTTTTATTAAGCGGTAAAAAAGGCTCTTAAAATCTTGTTATAGGCTGTTTTTGAGTCTTTTATAGCGTAAAAAACAGCTTGGTTTGTTTCGTTTATTTTTTAGTAAACGGTTTTAACTTTTATGTCGTATTACAATGACTCATTGTAACACGTAAAAATTATAAAGTAGTATTACAATGACCCATTGTAACATGTAAAAATTATAAAGTAGTGTTACAATGACTCATTGTAACACGTAAAAATTATAAAGTAGTATTACAATGACCCATTGTAACATGTAAAAATTATAAAGTAGTGTTACAATGACTCATTGTAACACGTAAAAATTATAAA